>JBEGRY010000029.1:0-12161 GCA_041180265.1 Actinomycetota bacterium
AAACCCACACGTTCGGTGCCATAGCGCTTCACCAGCTCTGCAAATTTTTGATTGCTCAGCGCTTTGATTGGCGTGGTGTAAAAAACTTTCAGGTTGCGTTCGATTGCTAGGTGTATCGCAAACTCGCCCACGATGGTCTTGCCCGCACCGGTCGGCGCCGCCACAAGCACTCCCTTATCTGCGGCAAGCGCGCGGCAGGCATCGAGTTGAAAGTCATCTAGAGGAAAATCCAGCAGGTTTAGAAAGTTATCGACCGATGGAGTTTTTTGTTTTGCCTTTGCGCGCGCATATCTCTCGGCTGCGCTTAGGTTTTCAGTCATTAGAGAGTTCGAGTTCGATTGCCTCTTGCTTACGGCTTCGGCGCTTGTCGTTAAGAGCCGTGATTGCCGCAGCCACGAAATAAAGCAATAGCAGTGGCACCATGACCAAGAACATTGACATTGGGTCGGCGGTTGGTGTTGCTAATGCGGCGATCACAGCAATTATGAAAACAGCTAATCGCCATGATTTTAGAATGCCCTTTGCTGTGACTACGCCAGCAAAGTTAAGCAGTACAAGTACCACCGGTAGAACGAACGCAATGCCAAATACCAGAAGAATTCGCAGAGTAAACAAAATATATTCATTTGCATTGATTACGTTGGCTGCCCCGGTTGGTGTGAATCCAATCAGCGTTGCAATGAATCCAGGTAACGAAACCCACGCCAATGCGCAGCCAGCCAAGAATAGAGGCACGGCGGTAAATATGAATGCGAGAGTGAATTTGCGTTCGCGTTTTTTCAACCCTGGAGTAATGAACGCCCAGGTATTGAACAACCAAATTGGGCTGGTCATAATCACGCCCAAGAAGATAGACACCTGTAGCTGCAGATCGAAAGCTCCGGCAACCGTGCCAATGTTCAGCGTTGCGTTGATACCTCGCTGTTGCGCAAGTTCAATTACCGGGGCTTGAAGAATTTGAAATACCGGTTCGAACATGAACCACCCGGCAACCGTGCCGGCAAAAATAAATGCAGCCGACCAGAAAAGTCGATTACGGAATTCTTTTAGGTGACCGCCGAGGCTCATTTTGGCTTCGGGGTTTCTTTTATTTAGCATTAGTGGCTAAAGCAAGAATTACTTATCTTCTGTCGCCTTTGGTTCATCAGTCGACTTGATCTCTTTTTTGAAGATGCGCATCGATTGAGCCAAAGACTTTGCTAAACCCGGAAGCTTTGGTCCACCCCAAAGAAGCAAAACGATTACCAGAATGATGATCCATTCCCAGCCGTTTAGACGCATTAGTGAAACCTGCTTTCATTTGGATTGAACTGCTTCAAAGACGCTATAAGCCTACGCTCTCGGGCTTGCTGTTTTTTGATTTTGGCTCTTTGTAACGCTTGTTTACGTGCCACCGCAATGGCCGGATCAGCCAGGAGGCTACTTTCGGGCTTCGCTAGCTGCGGTTTTGTGGCAGCTAATTTGCTTAGTGACTCCAGTTTTTCAAGCAGGGGTTTGGCCTGGTCGTTCGCGCTGGCAAGTCTTCGCAAAAGCGAAAGGCCAATCGCGATGAGTGTGCCCAGAGCACTAATGATCAGCGCTAACCAAATCCAGAACCAAACCCAAAAACTCATGGGTTAATCTTCGTCGCTAATTGTCGATTGCGGAAGACTGCCGAGCGCCTTCAGGGCATACTCGCGCACATATTTCTTTGCCGCCTCTGGTGCAATTACTCTGGCTGCCCCGCCATAGCGAGCAACCAATCTGCCGATGTTGGGTAGGTGGCCAACCTTTATCTCAGCTCTAATTACCCCAGCATCTACCGTGGTTGGTTCAGACACATTTTTGAATTCACTGATTAGCCTGTAGGCCTCTGGGGTCACCTCGACGGTAACGTTTGTGTCTTGGGCGTCAGCGATATAAAGCTCATCTTTGATACGAGGAATAGCCAGCGCGGCTTTAGAGAGCGGTTCCTCACTTTTCACGATTGCTCGCATGCGATCGAGCTTAAAGTTGCGAAGTTGTTTATGAAGTGGACAGTAAGCGCGCAGATACCAACCGTCCGATCTAGGGTCAAGTCTGAGCGGCTCAAGAACCCTGGTCGAGCGCTCGCCCTTTTGGTTCATGTACTCGCACGAGATTTGTTTGCCCTCGATGATTGCTTCACGAATTATTCCGGCGCCGGCTTCTGTGCTGCCGTGTTTGATTTCAAAAAGCGGATTGGTACCTCTGCCAGAACCCTCGGCAAGTAATTTCTGTAGCGTTATGAGATCTTGGTTGTTGGCAAATTCGGTTAAACCGGAAAGGTAGTTTAACCCGGCAGCGATTGCAGATGCCTGGCGAGTAGAGAGCCGTGGCACGTTTTCGAGCACCGAGTTGTCTAGAAGCGAAAGCACTCCCTCATCGTCTAGGGCATCGACATCGATCATAAAGAACCACTCTTCAAAACCCTGAACCTCGGCGGTGGTTTCATTTATTGAACGCACTGCCTTGCGAATGTATTTTTCATCAAGGCCAAAGTGCTTCGCAGCCTCGGCAAGCGAAACCGCGCCGCGATTCTGCAGGTAGCCAATCAACGCAAGTAAAAAGTTGTAGCGATCTTCGCCGTTATAGGCGGAACTCTTAGGCATGGTCATTCACCACCTTTTCAAAGCCCGCGCGAATTGCATCTTCAAGTTGTTTTGGGCGAAGCACTTTGATATCAAGTGCAAAATCCCTAAGTTCTTCAGCTAACAGGTGGAGGTCCATGTACTGTAGCGAGACGGTTGCCTCTGGCTCGGCACCATCTAGGTGAAAGTGGAACCAGGCAGAGGTGTCTTTACGAACTTTTAATTCGGCAACCTGATGCTGAATAAAATCTTCTAGTTCCGCTTTAGCTTCCTCAAGTTGCTCGACCGAAGGTTTTTGGAATGTCACGGTCTCTTCTTCGACCTTAACTATCTGAACCTTGGAAACAATTCTGCGCAGCAGAAAGTTACGTACTTCTTTTGCTGTGATGTCGAAACTTTGTAGCAACCACTGTCCGTCGATGTTACGCAGCGACCACGGCTCAACCTTGCGCAGTGTGACCTCGCCGTCTGGCTTACGGTAGTTGAAACTAACCAAAGTTGAATTCTCGATAGCTTCGGTTAAAGGGGTAAACGACGGTTCCAAAGTCTTAATTCGTGGCGCGAAACCAATCAGGTCTTCCTCAGCCGGCTCAATGCCTAGGGCCCGTAGTCGAACCAGGGCTTGATTGGCTTCAGATTCGAGTGAAGCCTGCTGCCATACACCGGCGGCAATGCCTAGCAACTGTAACTGCTTTGCATTAAGGCTGGCGTCTTTTGGCCAAACAAACGTGTCGCTGGCAATTACGTATCGCTGGTCATCTACGTCTGAAGGGTACGACGGTGTCTCGACTTGAATTCCGGTAGCTCGCAAATCTGATTTGTCACGCTCAAACATGCGACCGAGCGATTCTTCAGAGATACCCTGCTTTAGTGCATCAGAGTATGACTTGATAGCCGAGTAGATCTCTTGCTTGGTAAGTCCGCGCTGGGAAAACAGCAACGCGCAGGTCAACTGCAAAAGTCGCTCGGACTTGTCGGCTTTGCTGCCCTTTGTTTCAACGTCACTCATTGGTTCCCCCAGAGCCAATTTAGCGTGGTGTTAATCAGCACCCAAGATATCAACAATGAAAATCAGTGTTGAATTGGCTGGGATGCTGCCCTGGTCTTGATCTCCGTAACCCATCTCTGGCGGAATAATTGCGATGACCTGTGAGCCAATAGTTTGGCCGTCAAGTGCCTTGATAAAACCATCGATTAACTTGCCTTGAGAAAGTTCGAACTGCACCGGTTGGCCGTTTGCCCAAGATGAATCAAACTGACTGCCGTCTGACCACAAAAAGCCAGAGTACTGCAGTGTCACATTCTGGCCTTGTTTTACCGCTGCACCAGAACCCTTTTTGGTGACGGCCAGTTTGAATTCCTTCGGGGCTTCGCCGCTTGGCTTTTCGATTGACGGAACGTGGTTCTCGTCGGTGGTTAGCTTAGGAAAACTCGCGTCAATCTGTTGCTCTGCACCAGTGGCATAAGGCAGGTAGACCTTGACAAGGTCAAAAACATAGATGATGTCGTCCTTAGCGCCAACGTTTAGATCAGCAATGCCTTGTTCTTCGTGCGCTGCCATTGCTGGAAAAATGGCTACCACTCGCGAGCCTTCTTTTACACCAGAAAGTGCGTGGCAGATGTCGAACTTTGTGCCCGGTTGTAAGAATTGCGTTGCGGCATCCGTGCCATCGAACTGCGATGCCTGAAAGACCTCACCGGTTGTTGCGTTCAACCCAAGATACTCAAGCTTGACCATTGCGCTGCCGGTGAATGTGGTGCCCGATCCTTCATTTAAAATTTTGGTCTGAATAGTCTGAGTATTGATAGCCCCGTCTTTCAAACTCGCCACTGGCGCCGATCCGAGGTCACCTGTGACTTCGATACCGTCCAGAGCCGTTCCGGTCTCGTACTTCTCACAGGTCGCTGCAACGTCGGTCGCTGCAGTATCAGCTGGACTACAACCGGTGAGCGCAAAAACAACGGCGCAGGCAAGCGAAATGACAGTTACTTTTTTCAATGTGTTCGTTTCTATTCTTGATCTAACTTGGCTTGGGCTGCTGCCTCGGCACTTCGAATGGTCTTGCGAAGTTTCTTATCGCTTACTTTTCGCTCGCCCATGTGATCTGGATTCCAGACCACCAAGTCCTCATCGGCAAACTCAGGTTTAGCCTTGGTCTTAAAGTTCGGAGCGCTTGTGCCAGACGCCATTCGACGAGCCGTGACTAAAAAGCCGGTGTGCCCAATCATGCGATGTTCCGGTCGAACCGCAAGCCCTTGAAGGTGCCAGCCGCGAACCATAGATTCCCAGGCCTCAGGCTCGTTGAAGTGCCCCGAGTCACGCAGCGCTTCGGTAAATCTAGAAAGCTGAGTCACGGTGGCAACGTAACCAACGATTACTCCACCCGGCACTAAAGCCGTTGCGCACTCTTCTACACACTCCCAGGGCGCCAGCATGTCAAGAATGATTCGATCAATGCTGCCTGCCTTGGTCTTTTTTGGAAGCTCGTCTTGAAGATCCCCGATGTGAATGTCCCAGTTGGCTGGTTCGACTCCGAGGTTGGTAGCGGCGTTAGCTCGGGCAATGTCTGCAAACTCTTGACGGCGTTCGAAAGAATCTAATTTTCCGGTGTCGCCAATTGCGCGAAGTAGGTACATGCTCAGTCCGCCAGAACCAACACCAGCCTCGACAACTTTGGCGCCAGGAAAAATATCACCCATGACAATAATTTGGGCGGAGTCTTTCGGGTAAATGATGTTGGCACCGCGTGGCATGGAAAGTACAAAGTCGCTTAGGAGTGGTCGAAATGCAAGGTACTCGACCCCAACGGCATTTTGAATTACCGAGCCCTCGGGTTTGCCGATTACGTCGTCATGACGAAGGTCACCGCGGTGTGTGCCGAAAACCGCACCGGCACGCAAGGTAATGGTATTCATTCGCCCCTTCGGGCCGGTGAGTTGTACGCGGTCACCTTCGCGAAACGGGCCGGTAGGCAGTTTTGCCGTCAATTTATCTTTGGTCATTAGTCGTTATCCAAAAAGCTTTCTAAGATCTTTAACTCGAATGCCATCGAGGGTTGGCCACAAAATGCGTCCAGGTTTGCTCGGAATCTCAACGAAGTTCGGCACTCCAACTGCTTTGGTGCCCGCAGCCTCAGCCGAGGTTAGCCCTGTGTTTGAATCCTCGAAAGCCACGCACTCGCTTGGGTCGACGCCCAGTAGCTCAGCGGCTTTTAGATACGGGTCAGGAAAAGGCTTGCCACGAAGCACGTCGTCACCGCCAACGACCGCATCGAAGGCATCGAATGGAATTCTGTCGACCACCTCTTGAGCCATACGGTGCAATGACATTGTTACGAGGGCTGTCTTAATTTTCTTTTTCTTGAGCTCAATTAGAAGTTCAAGTGCACCCGGGCGCCACTGTAGATCATTTTGAAGGTGCTCAACAACCGAATCGGTCAGATGCTGAACAATAGCTTCGGTGTCTAGGCTCGACCCAAACTTTTCTTTCATGAATCTTGATGAGTCGTAAAGACTGCTACCAACAAGTGATTTGCCGTCTTCCTCGGTCCAGACATGGTCATGACTGGCCGCAAACTTTTGTTCGCTGGCAAACCAATGGTGTTCGGAATCGATCAGCGTGCCATCCATATCCCAAAGCACAGCGGCCGGCAGCTTTTTTCCAAACATAATGTTTCGATTTTACCGGTGGCCAATTGCCCTAGGGTTGTTTCATGAACATTTTCGCTGGCAGAACGCTGATTGTGGCCTTTGAGGGCTGGAATGATGCTGCCGAATCGGCAAGTTCCGTAGCCAAGTTCATCTGTGAGCGCATCAGCGCCGACGTTGTAGCCACAGTAGATCCAGAAGATTATTACGACTTTCAATTCACCAGACCAACTGTGGCAAATGATTCCGAGGGCAACCGCCAACTAATTTGGCCTGGCACGGATTTTTGCGCCCCCGGCGTAGAGGTTGTTCAGCAGGAACCAGAGCTTGGCAGGCTCTTCGTGCTCTTGGGTACAGAACCCTCAAGGCGTTGGCAGGCATTCACCGCAGAAATTTTGGAGATGATCGAAGATCGCGAGATCGATGCCGTGCTATTTCTTGGCGCAATGCTCGGTGACGTGCCACACACACGTCCAATCACGATTACCGCCACCAGCCAAAACGAAATCGCTCGCAACGAACTCAATTTAGAGAAGAGCTACTACGAGGGTCCGGTCGGCATTCTTAGTGTGTTGAGTCTCGCTCTTGAACGTGCTGGCATTCCAAGCATTGCCCTTTGGGCCTCGGTGCCGCACTACGTGCATAACACTCCCTCGCCTAAGGCCGCACTCGCGCTTTTGATCGAAGTGGAAAAGTATCTTGGGGTCGATTTTGGACACGGCAATCTTGCCGAAGATGCATTCGCTTGGGAACGCGGAATCGACGAGGTTGCCGAAAGCGATGACGAGATGGCTAGCTATATTTCTTCGCTCGAGAAAACCCGTGACGAGGTTGAGTCAGCCGAAGCTAGCGGTGATGCACTAGCCATGGAGTTTGAAAAGTATTTGCGCGCGAGTGACGAAAAAAAGAAAGATGACGGCGAAGGTAAACAGCCTTAGCCAGAAATCTGATTGCTGCCGAGCAGTATCAAAAGCACAACCCCTACCAGCACTCGCCAGATCACGAATGGCATAAACGAGCCGCGCTCAAGGTATCTGAGTAAACCAACGATTACCGAAAACCCAACCGCGAATGAAACAACTGTGGCCACTAGTGTGGCCAGTAGCATCGACTGATTCAACTGCTGATAGGTTTTGGCGAACTGATAGAGCCCGCTGGCAATCACGGCAGGAACCGCAAGCAAAAAACTGTAACGGGCAGCAGCCTGTCTGCTATAGCCCATGGCCAGACCAACCGAGATTGTGCCACCAGAACGTGAGACTCCCGGAATTACCGCCAAGGCTTGGCCAAGTCCGAATAGCAGGCCATCACGGGTGGAAAGGCGCTCAATCGATTTTGTTCGCTTGCCGTATCTGTCGGCTACGCCTAATACGAGCCCAAAAATAATCATGGTGAACGCAATCACCCATAGGCTGCGCAGTTGATTTTCGATGAGATCTTTGAAAATCAGCCCGATAACCACAACCGGAATCGAACCGATCAAAATTAGCCAGCCCAGTTTGGCTTGTTTATCGGTTTCGGCACTTAAAGAAGTTCGATTAAAAATTTTTTGGCTGGCACTCTTAACTATGGCCAGCAGATCTCGCCAGAAATAAATAAGCACCGCGGCCTCGGTGCCCAGCTGAATTGTTGCAATAAAAGCAGTTAACTCCGGTTTGGAAATCGAAGTAAGCCCAAGAAATTCTTGAGCGATTTGAACGTGCGCGCTAGACGAGATCGGCAGAAATTCGGTAAGCCCCTGAATTAGTCCAAGGATTACCGCGTCGAAAGGTGTCAATCAGATTCCTCTTCGGCAAGCGAGATTGGAAGGTACTCTTCGTACTTCTCGCCTAGGGCCTCTTCATAATTCAAGAAGGCATCCTCTAGTTGGTAGTAGGCCTGTTCGACAGCCGGATCCTCTGAACCGTGTCGTGACGAGACAGCTTCAAAGTGTCGCTCGAGTGAAGCGATAAATTGCTGCAGTGCGATGCGCGCGTCTTGTGCCATAGCCCTAAACTACCCCGAAAGACACTAAGTGGCTAGTACATCTTTTGCGGTAACATCATTCTTTGTTACCTGTCCGGGTGGCGGAATGGCAGACGCGCTAGCTTGAGGTGTTAGTCCTCTTACGAGGGTAGGGGTTCAAGTCCCCTTTCGGACACGAAACCCTGGTCCTCCACGGCCAGGGTTTTTTAATTTAAAAGTTTTGTGCCGACCGCGTGCAGCAAATCGACTTTATTTTTCTGCCCACATATCAAAAGGTGTTCGATGTTGCGTCCAACTCCCGGTTCGCCAACTTGCTTGCCCTGTTTGTTGTAGACACCAATCTTTGCTCCCACGTAGCGCTTGAAATCGATATCAAGCACTCGCACTTCCCCTCGACTGGCGCATATGTCGATTAGCTGGTCCAGGCTCAGCCAAGCTTCGTTGTTGAAGCTAAGGATTAGCGTCTTTGCATTGGTGTCTTTCACTACCCGTTCAACGGCATTGGGCATCGTCACTCTGGAATTGAAAGCGCTTTGATTTTGCGGATCACGAAGGTCGACTCGTTTATTGGCAACACCAAAAGTTTCTGGCGCATCCCAACGAACCAGGGTTTCCCATATGTGGTAATTGCCAAAGTATCGATGTTGGTTATATGGCGGGTCGAGATAGGCAAGGTCCACTTCACTAAGCTGGCTAGCCACAGCAAGTGCGTCACCTTGAATGAACCGTGACTGTCCAGCAATGAATTCCGGATCAAGCAGTTGCAACGGTTTCGCGCTACGTGCTGTCCACTTCTTTAGGTAAGCCGCTTGTACTCCGGTCGTACTATCAACCCGATCTACCGCCAGAATCAGGCTGCACAGCAGCGGAAAATATAGTTCGGTGTTTTTGTAGTCACGCTCGATTGCGTTACGAATTGCATCCACACGCTCACCGTTGTGTGGTTGATAAAAGTGCGATTCCTCTGAATATTTCTGCGTGAAGAAACCGGGTTGCGGTGGTAGCTGGTTCAGGTGGTCCAGTGCTTTCTCGAAGCCCTCGTGATCAAACTCGTTGCTGTCGAGCTCGAGCCAGGTTTGGCCAAAAACATTGGAATACGAGGCTGTATCAACGGCGGTGACTTTTATGCCCTGTTGTTTGAAGGCGCGTGCTACACGAGTTGTTCCCGAGAACATATCTAAAGCGGTTTGCACGTCAGCGGCTGCAGCTAAGTGACCAAGCAAAGGTACGAGTGTGCGCTTCGAGCCAAGATACTTGATCATGCGACTCGCCCATCCATGAGGTAATTCTTTCATGCTCAGGCGTGTCGAATTACGCACGTAGAATTTGAGCAATGTCGCAAAGAGAGACGCTTAGCGCTGCCGCACAGTTCGGCGTTGATTTCGCGCGCGAAAAACTTTCCGGTGCCAAATTGCTTGCTCTGACCGGAGCCGGCATCAGCACGGATTCTGGAATTCCCGATTATCGAGGCGCAGGTCGAGTTGCCAGGCACCCAATGACCTTCGATGTGTTTATTGGTTCACCACAGGCCCAACAGCGATACTGGGCGCGAAGTTTTGTTGGCTGGAACCGCATCGCCGCTGCCGAACCAAATGCAGGCCACATGGCCCTGGCCAAGGCCGAGGCTTCTGGGCAACTTCAAAACATCATCACTCAAAACGTAGATCGGTTGCATCAAAAGGCAGGTTCGCAGAATGTGATTGATCTTCACGGCCGCCTAGACACGGTGCGGTGTTTAGGTTGCCGTGAATTATTCACGCGCGCAGTGATTGACGAGCTACTAACCGCGCTCAACCCAGATGTCTCTAAAGATCTGAGCGTCGAATTTACTCCCGATGGCGATGCCGAAATTGAAGCCACCGCGACGTTTCAAATTCCTAGCTGCCCGAATTGTGCCGGAGTCTTGAAACCAGATGTGGTGTTTTTTGGCGAAGCCGTGCCAGCCGACAAGGTCGAACTCGCTATGCAGTTGCTCGACGAGGCCGATGCTCTTCTCGTGGCTGGCACATCGTTGGCGGTCAATTCCGGTTTGCGTTTTGCCAGACGCGCCCACAAGGCTGGCAAACCGATCGTGATTGTGAATATCGGTGCTACTAAGGCAGATGAGCTTGCAACTGCAAAGATAGATGCCAGCACATCGATTGCTCTTGAGAGGTTATTCATTGACTAAAACCGTTTTGGGCCTATTGCGCCACGGACAAACCGATTGGAACATCGACTTTCGTCTGCAGGGCGTGACAGACATACCGCTAAACGAAACCGGTATCGCCCAAGCACAAGACGCCGCTGTAGCCATTAACCAAGCCGATTGGGACCTTGTGCTGACTTCGCCGCTAAGCAGGGCCGTCGATACCGCGCAGATTGTGGTGCGCGAAAACAACTTTCCCGCGCTCAAGGTTGAAGAACTTCTGTTGGAGCGTTCGTTTGGTGAAGCCGAGGGTCTTAGCCACGATGAATGGCGCGCAAGATATGCCGACACCAACACGGTGCCCGGTGGCGAATCGCTGCATGAGCTGCAATTACGTTCTGAAAAACTACTGGCTCACCTAGCCGAAAAATATTCGGGCCAGCGGGTGCTTGCGGTCACTCACGGGGCCTTAATCAGAAAACTGCTTCGCATCGTAAGCAAAAATGAATTTCCACGCGAAGGCGAACGCCTAGGCAATGCATGTCTGAGTGTTTTTGTGCATGAAGCCGGTGCCTGGCGAGTAGAAAACTACGACCCTCGCACCTTGCACTCAGATCTGCACTAAACCCGATTCATTAGCTTTAGTAACTTCTTGGCTGAGATTTTCCAGCTAAATGATTTCGCGCGAGCAAGCGATTCCATAGATTTTTGTTTCCACTCAGCAGCTCTCAAAGATTCGATTGCGGTCGCAAAGCCGGGGGCATTAGTAGCTTCAAAGTAGGTTCCAGCTTTTCCTGCAACCTCTCGAAAGATTTCAATGTCTGAAACCACTACCGGGATAGCTCGGGACATAGCTTCGACCAGAGGAATGCCGAATCCCTCATCAAGTGACGCGGATACCAGAGCGAATGATTGGTTGAGTAGATCGTGGTACTGGTCTTCGCTAACTCCGTTAAGAAACTCCACTGTGCCACCGGAAACCGGGATCATCGCGGCTAATTGATGCTTTCTAGCATCAGAAATGCGACTCAGCAGTTGCAGATTGAAACCCGGTAGAAATTGCATGCCACGCACTAAAGTTTCAACATTTTTATAATCCATAAAACTGCCCATGTATACCAAGTTCTTGGTCTTTGGCTTTAAGAGCGCGGCATCGGCGTAGTTTTCGTCGGCAGCGTTATAAATAACCTCGACCGGCAATTTTGTAAGTTTGTGATTGGCAATTAGCTGTTTAGTTGTTTCAGATACCGTAACCACGTGATCGGCGCGATTCAATAGCAGGCGTTGCGGTGCGAAGCTCAGGTGATACAGACGCCAGAGCAATCTAATTACTGCGTTGAATGCCGGCGGCGGCGCTGGGTGGCGATAGTAAATCAAATCGTGAATGGTTAGCACCAGTTTGTATTTGCGACCAAAGCTGCCCATGGTTTGCATCGGCGTGAAAACAATGTCGGGGCTCAATTTATTTATCTGCAACGCAACAAGCGGCTCTAATGCCGAGGTCGGTGCAGAAATCTTCGCGAATTTAATACCCTCGGGCAACTGCTGCAACTGCCTTAGATCATGTATCAAAACCGTGATGTCGGTGAGCGCATGCAGTTCCTTGGCTAGGCCAGCAGAGAAACGGCTAATGCCATCGTGGTGATCGATGCGAATGTACCTGGCGTCGAAAAATATTTTCTTAGTCATTAGCGAGGCTCATGGTGATTCACGAACTTACCAATCGATTCGGCGATCAGGTCAGGAATTTCGTAATGGGTCAGATGGCCAACGCCCGCGAATTCAACAAGCTCGTGTTCGACTTTGATAGTTCTTGCCATTGCAGCCTGCTG
>JBEGRY010000030.1:0-11755 GCA_041180265.1 Actinomycetota bacterium
GAAAATCTTGGCCTGCGTTTACTTAATGTCTACGTGCCCATTTTGTTGGCCACCGCGTTAGTGGTTTATGTGTTGCTAAGCGCGTTCGTGTTTAGACACGACGCTGCTAAAACAAAGGATGGCGAGAAGACTCGCATGAGCGAAGTTCAAAAAGCGCTGGCGCTTGGCTACGCTGTGCCGATTTTGGCAACCGCGATTGCAATCATCCTTGGTTTGGTGGTTTACGACATCACTCGCACCAACCTGCAGATTTGGGTTTGGGTCATCATCATCGCGATTGTTGCCTCGGGCGTGGTGCTGGGCACCAAGTTTGCCAACAAGGCGCGTACCGCCAAACCAGAAAAGCCAAAGCCTAAAACGGCGCTTGCAGCTGGTGCAGCAAGCTTGAACTTTGTTCTTTCGATTGTGTTCGGTGCAAGCGTTTCGATAATGTCGTTTAGCTTTGGTGCCGAAGCAATCAACAAGCTTCGCGTTTGGCCAGAAATTCCGGCAGATTGCAAATTCGCCGAATGCAATCCGGTGCCAACTTTGTCTTTACCGTCTTGGCAGTGGTTATTTGAAGAAATGGCTCCGGCAAAGGTGCTTTTGCTTCTTGCCGTGGTTGGAATTTACCTAACCATTACCGAACGCAATAAAGAGGCAAAATAATTTGAAGTTTTTTGCATCCGGGTTGTTGTTTGACAACGACGGCGTGCTGGTTGATTCAATGCCCGCAGCCATTAAGTGTTGGAACCAGTGGGCGATCGAATTTAATCGCCCAGGCTTTGATGTGCGGGAGCACTCTGGTCGACGCGCTCAAGACATGGTGCTCGAGCAGGTTGGCCCAGAACTTTTTGAAACGGCGAACGCCCGCATCGATCAACTCGAACTAGATTCGGCGGGTGCCACCGTGCCGCTACCTGGTGCGCACGAATTGTTGCACTCGATGCCGCTGGGAATTTGGACAGTCTGCACCTCGGCAAACCCCAACCTCGGCAAGGCCCGTTTGGCAGCAGCCGGACTGCCGATTCCACCACAGCTGGTCACGGCCTGGGATGTCGATCGAGGCAAACCGCACCCTGACCCATACCTTCTGGGTGCCGAACGCCTGGGTTTTGCGCCCGAGGACTGCGTGGTTTTTGAAGACGCCGTTGCCGGCGTTGAGGCAGGTATTGAGGCTGGCGCCGGCCTAGTGATTGGGGTCAGTGAGCACGCTCTGGCCTCTGGGGCAGACATTGTTATTAGGGACCTAACCGGTATTACATTTGATGGAGAAGTTCTTGTTATTCCCGACAAGAACCGTTTGCGATAGAGAGCAAAATGAGCAAAGTAACTTTTTATGGTGCCGACTGGTGCAGCGACTGCCGCCGTTCGAAGAGCCTGTTAAACACCCTTGGTGTTGATTTTGAAATGAAAGATGTAGAGCAGAGCGCAGAACTAGCTGCTGAGTCTGAGTCAATCGCCGGTCGTAAGAACATTCCGGTAATCGTGTTTGAAGATGGCAAGTTCTTGGTTGAACCGAGCGATGCCGAACTGCACCAGAACCTATCCGAGCGCGGCATAATCTAAATCACGCCGGTGTCACAAATGTTTAGGCGTCAGATAGTAGTAGTTGAAGACGAATCGCTGCTTCGCGACCTGATTGCAAAAACTCTAGAGAATGCTGGCTTCTCAGTGACCACCGCTGCCAATGCGGCAGATGCAAAACGTGCTGTTGCGGCAACTGATCCAGATGCTGTGGTGTTAGACATCGAACTTGGCCCAGGGCCTAATGGATTTGATTTTGCTGAATCGCTGGATAAGAGCGCACCCGATGTAGGTATTGTTTTTTTGACTGACTTGCCAGATGCCAGATTTGCCGGTCGTGATTCAAAGCAACTACCAAAGAATTTTTCTTACCTGCGTAAGTCTCAGCTGGTCGATTCAAATGAGCTGCTCGAGGCACTTGAGGCTGTATTGCACGACACCGTTGATTCATCGCACCGCCATGACCTGAATTCAAGCCGCCCACTCGCTGAACTTTCCAAAAAACAAATTGCGGTCTTGCACTTAGTTTCGATGGGCTACACCAATGCACAGATTGCCGAAAAGCGTGGCACCACTGTTCGTGCGGTGGAGGGCATTATCAGCCGTATTTTTATGGCTCTTGAAATAAACGTGCAGGCCGAGGGTAACGCTCGGGTCGAAGCCGCGGCAAAATATCTTCGCGCTTCAGGCAAAGCCCTAGCCGACGCATGACCAATAAAGTAATTACGCCCCGTGCAAGTTTGAGCGAGGCGATTGACAGTGCATCTGGCCCAGCAGCGGTATCTAATCGCGTGTTCGCACTATTTGCCCTACCGGCAATAGTTCTGCTGGTGGTAGGAAACTTTCAATATTTTGTGGCTGCACCAATCCGCTGGATCTTTATTTCAGCCGTGGGTTATGCGGTGACCATTGCGGTCATGATGCTGTTCAGGGCAACCGTCTTGCCGGAACAGGGTCGCGGCCCCAAGCGGCTATTGACCTCGGTGGCCTTTATAGTTGCCGGTGCTGTGCGAGGTTTGGTAATTCAGTATCTTGGCGTTTTTCTTGGGGTGCTGCCCGATGATCAGCTGCTTTTTCGTTTAATAAGCGGCCCCTTATTTGTATACGGAGCTCTGGGGTCGCTCGCGATTATCGAGTCATCTCGATTGCGACACGAAAAAACACTTTCGGCACTGGTCACCGAAAAAGCTGAGCTCGATGAGCTGCGCGGTGGAATTCGTGAGCGCATTCGAATTCAGAAAGCTGAACTTTTGCAGCAGGTGCAAACAGTGTTGAACCCGGCTATGGAGCAGGTTCGAAATGAACTAGCAAAAACCGGTGCCGCTGACCTGTCGCTTAAGTTGCGCAGCGTGGTTGAAAACGTGGTGCGCCCGCTTAGTCACAACATCGGAACCTCGACTACGGCAATTGACCTTGGCATAAAAGCGGCAACCGCAAAATCTAATTTACGCGCCTCCTCAAAATACAAAATAGATCGAATCTCGGTTGGTGGAGTTTTGGTGCCAGAACTAGTGATGTTTGCTACAGCATCGATTGCGATCTCGGCACATATTCTTTACTTTCCAAATTCTGCGTTTTATGCAAGCGCTCTGACTCTATTGATAATTTATGGCTACACAAAACTCGTAAAAATTATTTTCGACCGAGTTTGGCTATCCATCTTGCTGACATCGATAGTTGTCATTGCCTTGGCGATTGGTTCAGCTCTAACGGTAAATATAGGCATGCTTGCGCTCGGTCTTGAAATTGGTTCAACACAGCTAACCCAATTAGCTATTTCGGAGACATTCATTTTCATGCTGATTATGACCATGCAGATAATTCGTACTCGGCGTAAAGCTCTCGAGAACGAAATGATTGGCGTAATTCGTGACCTGGGAATTCTGAACTCGCAACTGCGCCAAGAAGTTTGGCTGAATCGTCGCAAGATTGCCGCCGTGCTGCATGGCTCGGTGCAGGGCGCACTATATGCTGGCGCGATTCGCCTTGCTAAGAGCCAAGAGCCTTCTGCTCAAGAGGTTGAGCAGGTTCAGCAAGACATCATGGCTGCGATTAACAAGCTTGAGTTGGTCGATGGCTCGGAAGGCCTAGTTGATGTGTTGGTTCAGATCAAAGACGTGTGGGAGGGTGCGGTTGAAATCGTGCTGCCCGAGCTTGACGCAAAAACTGTTGAAGTGCTTGAGGGCAACTCGGTAGCGGGTGCTTGCGTTGCAGAGGTAATTCGAGAATCGGTTTCGAATGCCGTGAAGCATGGGCAGGCAAAGCACATCCGGGTTGATTTGGAATTGAAACCGAACCAACTCGCCGAGGTGCGCGTTACCAACGATGGCGACCCAGTCTCAAGTACGGCACAGGCGGGCTACGGTTCGAGCATTCTTGACGAGGTGGCTTATGACTGGAATCTTGAATCTGCCGCGGGCAGGACTGTGCTGACCGCGAGAGTAGCGGTCTAAAACTTTCTCTAGGCAAATACGGCACCGGCCGATAGGCTGTAAAGGTTACGAAATCGTGACAGTAGTCGTTTGCGAATTTTCCTCCAAAGTATGTGGGTCTAGCGCTGTTCGACTAGCCAGAGTCCAGCAGCTACTCCCTGATTGGGCCGCCACATAACTGAATGAAGGAAAAAACCATGCCAAATTTTGGCAACTCACGCGCGCCTAAAAAGGCAGCAGCGGGCCGCAAGCCACGCACAGCAACCTCAGCCAAGTCGACCGGTAAACCGGCAGCCAAATCTGGCTACCCAAAGGGTCAATCTCGTGCAACTGAAGCGCGCGGTACCGGAAAGAGTTGGGAAGACGGCCGCGGTGGTCGTTCACCTCAGCGTTCAATTGATTCAGCACCGGCTCGCAAGCCTCGTGCCAAGGCAGCCTTCTTTGAAGAGCGCCCAGCAAAAACTTATGGAGTAACTCGCGACAGCGGGTTCGCTGGTAAAGAGCGTGGTAATAATCGCGATGAGCGCAGAACTTCTCGTTCAGAACGCCCAAGCTATGGTCGTGACGACCGTGCGCCACGAAGTGCAGGTCGCGATGATCGCGCGCCGCGTTCTTTCGGACGCGACCGTGATGAGCTCCCAGCCCGTGATGACCGCCGCAAGGATTGGTCGCCGAAAGGCCGCGACAGTGGGCTTTCAGGTAATGGGCGTGGCAACTTTCGCAATGAGGGCACCGGTAGACCGGCTCGCAAGAGTTTCTCAGATGACCGCGCTCCGCGCACCTGGGGTAACCGTGACCGCGATGAGCGTGCTCCACGTACCTGGGAACGCGACGACCGCAAGCCTCGCCGCGACGAAGATCGTCAACCCCGCGAATTTGGTCGTGGCTTTGGTGACCGTAACCGTGCCGAGCGCCTTGCCTATGGCAAGTCAGACGCAACCCGTTTTGAAGAGCGCAATGCAAAGCGCACCGATCGCGTAGAGCGCGACTCTTCTCGCGAATCAACTTTCCGCGGTGCTCGCGACAAGAACCCAAACAAAAAAGCGTTCTTCGAAGACAAAGTGCTTGATCGTCTTGAATCAGTAGAGCAGTCAGAAGCGATTACCGAAGACTCGTTCGAGGCAATGGGTCTGCACCCACGCATTCTTGCGGCGCTCGCTGGAATGGGCGCAGAGACTCCGTTCCCAATTCAGGCAAGCACTATCCCTGCAGCAATGAGCGGGCGCGATGTTCTTGGTCGCGGAAAAACCGGTTCGGGTAAAACCATCGCTTTCACCGTGCCACTGGTTACCAAGTTGGTTGCCGCAGGTTCAGTTCCGCGCAAGCCGGGCAAGCCACGCGCGCTAATTCTTGCGCCAACTCGTGAGCTAGCAGATCAGATTGATCGCACAGTAAACGGCATCGCACGTGCGGTTGGTTTCTACACAACTTGTATTTACGGTGGTGTTCCACAGCGCAAGCAAGAAAATGCAATGAGCCGCGGTGTTGACATTGTGGTGGCAACACCTGGTCGCCTAGAAGACCTAATGGCTCAGCGCATCATTGACCTAAGCGAAGTTGAAACTCTAGTTGTTGACGAAGCTGACCACATGTGTGACCTTGGCTTTATCGAAGGCGTGCGTCGCATCATGCGCGCGGCCGGCGACAGCCAAAAGCTATTGTTCTCGGCAACTCTTGACCGTGAGGTCGACGCACTGGTGAAGGAATTCTTGCCAGACCCATATGTTTACGAAGTGCCGAACGAAGAGAACGACACCGCCAACATCACTCACCGAGTAATGGTGGTAGACCCGGATGACCGTTCGCAGGTATTACTGCGTTTGGTTCAGGGCCACGGCAAGTCGATTATTTTCACTCGCACCAAGATGACCGCCGAGCGCCTAAGCGAAAGTCTGACCTCGGCCGGTGTTCCAGCTGCGCGTTTGCACGGTGACCTAAACCAGAACCAGCGCAACCGAAACCTTGAGCGATTCACCAAGGGCGGTTGCCGCGTTCTAGTAGCCACGGATGTTGCCGCGCGCGGTATCCACGTTGATGACGTTGCGTTTGTGATTCAGGTCGATCCGCCAGAGGAATACAAGACTTACCTGCACCGCGCTGGCCGCACCGGTCGTGCGAATGCCGAGGGTACCGTGATCACACTGATTCCACGCAGCCGTCGCCGCCGCATGGAAGACCTACTTAACCGTGCCGAGCGCGACGGAATCTTTAGCGAAGTTCGCCCGGCGAACCCGCTGTTGGCCGAACTTGCAGGGCCGATTGCCCCGGCTCCGGCCCCAGAGGCGCTTGATTTTGGCGATAGCCGCGGTGGTTCATCTCGCGAAGGCGGCCGTGGTCGTCCTGACTCAGGTAAGCGCTCGGGTGGCCGAGGAAACTATGGCGGCAACGGTAAAGGCCGTTGGGCTGATAAGCCTAAGTCTGAGGGTCGACCTCGAGCTAAGAAGTACCAGGGCTAAAACCCGCACTTGCGTCGAAACCGGCGGTCTTATAGGCTTATAAACAGCCAAAGACCGTCGGTTTTGTCTTTTCAGAGTTCTCTGCAGGGCAACGAAGGATACGAAAGTGTCAACCCACGCAGGTGTATTTAGAAGTTTTAGTTCTTTTGAACTTGCTGCTCTATGCGTCTGCATGGAGCATTTTTTATTTCCCGGGGCTACCGACACAACAAATCAAGGAGCGCCATGGCGAACAAGGTCGAAAAGGTAGCTGAGCTAACTGGTCTATTCCAGAACTCAAACGCCGTTTTCCTAACCGAGTACCGCGGACTCACTGTAGGCCAGCTTAAAGAGCTGCGCCGTTCAATCAGTGCCAACGCATCATACGCCGTAGCAAAGAACACACTTATCGAGATCGCTGCGAAGAACGCTAACGTCAATGCATTTGACGGCCAGCTGTTCGGACCAACCGCTCTTGCATTTGCACACGGAGACGCTGTTTCTGTTGCAAAGGCTTTGCGTGACTTTGCGAAGGCAAATCCTCTACTAGTTGTTAAGAGCGGAATCCTTGACGGAGTCGCACTTTCAGCAGCAGAGGTGCAGAAGCTTGCTGACCTCGAAACCCGCGAAGTTCTATTGGCGAAGGCCGCTGGACTATTCAAGGCTTCGATGTACAAGGCCGCTGCCACAATCCAGGCACCGCTTTCAAAGACAGTTCGCACTGTCGACGCACTTCGTGCAAAGCAAGCAGCCTAAACCCAAGCTTTACAAACACTTTAAAAAACAAGGAGAAACATCATGGCAAAGCTGACTACAGACCAGCTAATCGATGGCTTCAAGGAGCTATCACTAATCGAGCTTTCAGAGTTCGTTAAGAAGTTCGAAGAAGTATTCGAAGTTACCGCTGCTGCACCTGTTGCAGTTGCAGCTGCTCCTGCAGCTGGTGGCGGCGCTGGCGAAGCTGCTGCTGAGAAGGACTCATTCGATGTAGTTCTAGAATCAGCTGGCGACCAGAAGATCGCAGTTATTAAGGAAGTTCGTGGCCTAACCAACCTAGGTCTAGGCGAGGCAAAGGCTCTAGTTGACGGTGCACCTGCAACCGTTCTAGAGGGCGCCAACAAGGACACCGCTGAGAAGGCAAAGGCTGCTCTAGAGGGCGCTGGCGCAAAGGTTACTCTTAAGTAATTTCGCTCAGTTCACAGACCCCGTTTACCTTATGGTGGCGGGGTTTTGTGTTTCTCGGCTGATAGAATTGGGCTAATTCAACGCTATTTATAGGGGTTCACCATGTCTAACCTGCCTAGCACTTTTAACTCGCCACTTAGCGAGACCGACCCAGAGATTGCCGCGGTTCTTTCCGCAGAGCTTGATCGTCAGCGTCACACACTCGAGATGATTGCGAGCGAGAACTTCGTGTCGCGCGGTGTGCTCGAGGCGCAGGGATCGGTGTTGACCAACAAATACGCCGAAGGTTATCCGGGCAAGCGTTACTACGGTGGTTGTGAAGCAGTTGACGTTGCCGAGAATCTAGCTCGCGATCGCGCAAAGGAATTGTTCAAGGCAGACCACGCAAACGTGCAGCCACACTCTGGTGCATCAGCAAACGCTGCGGTGCTAATGGCGTTGGCTAACCCTGGCGACCGAATTCTTGGTCTTGAGTTGGCTCACGGTGGACACCTTACTCACGGAATGCGTTTGAACTTTTCGGGCAAGATGTACGAGGCGCACGCTTATGAGTTGAACCCGGATACTTACCTTGTTGACATGGATATAGTTCGCGCCCGCGCGCATGAAGTAAAGCCGGCCGTGATTATTGCCGGTTGGTCAGCTTATTCACGTCACCTTGATTTTGCCGAATTCCGCAAGATTGCCGACGAAGTCGGTGCAAAGCTTTGGGTGGACATGGCTCACTTCGCGGGCATGGTCGCTGCGGGATTACACCCTAGCCCGGTCCCATATGCAGACGTAGTTTCAACTACCGTGCACAAGACACTTGCTGGACCTCGATCTGGCCTGATTCTTTGCAAAGAAGAGTACGCAAAAAAGATTGACTCGGCAGTATTCCCTGGTCAGCAGGGTGGCCCACTAATGCATGTTGTTGCCGCTAAAGCTGTTGCATTCAAGGCTGCGATGAGCGATGAATTCAAAGATCGCCAGAAGCGCACAATCGAAGGTGCGGCAATTATTGCTGACCGTTTGATGCAGGCCGACGTGATGGCAAATGGCGTGCAGGTGCTTACCGGGGGCACTCAGGTGCACTTGGTTTTGGTTGACCTGCGCAATGCTCCGATCGACGGAAAGCAGACCGAAGACCTATTGCATGAGGTTGGCATCACCGTGAACCGAAACTCTGTACCAAACGACCCACGCCCACCTTTGGTTACATCTGGTGTGCGTATTGGAACCCCGGCACTTGCAACTCGTGGTTTTGCAGCCGAGCAATTTAAAGAAGTTGCCGAAATTATTGCTGGCGTCTTGGTACCAAACCCAGACATCGCAGCTCTTCGAGCACGCACTCGCGCACTTACCGAAGCGTTCCCGCTTTATAACGGCCTAGAGAACTGGTAGTTCGATGACTGCCGTTCTGCTTGACGGCCTTGCCACTGCGAAAGCAATCAAGGCTGAACTTGCCGAACGCGTGGTCTCGCTAAAGCAGGCGGGAATTACCCCCGGCCTTGGCACACTTTTGGTTGGCGACGACCCTGGTTCGCACGCCTACGTTTCTAGTAAGCACCGCGACAGCGCACAGATTGGCATGCACTCGATTCGAGTTGATTTGCCAGCAACCGCCTCGGCTGCCGACGTTCGAGCAGCGATTCGTGATTTGAATGATGCCAACGATGTGAGCGGCTACATAGTGCAATTGCCGTTGCCGTTTGGTCTAAATACCAACGAAATGCTTGAACTGGTCGACCCGGCCAAAGACGCCGACGGCTTACACCCAACCAACTTGGGCAAGCTAGTTCTTGCAGTTTCTGGCGAAATAAAGACTCCATTACCCTGCACGCCGGCAGGAATTTTGGAATTACTAAAGCGTAATGAGGTAAAAACCAACGGAGCCGAGATTGCAATCATCGGCCGCGGAATTACCGTTGGTCGCCCACTAAGTTTGCTTGCTTCGCGCAAGGGCATTGATGCAACCGTGACGCTATTACACTCGGCATCGCGTGATCTTGAGCATGCGGTAAAGCGCGCCGACATTGTGGTTGCCGCTATCGGTGTTGCACACTTCGTTCAGCCAGAGTGGATTAAGCAGGGTGCCGCAGTGCTTGACGTTGGCATCACCCGAATAGTTGGCGACAATGGCGAGGCAAAACTAGTTGGCGATGTGCACCCAGATGTTGCAGCGGTTGCCGGTTATCTCTCACCGAACCCGGGCGGCGTTGGCCCAATGACCCGCGCAATGCTGGCCAAAAATGTGGTCGACATTGCCGCGCTCGCGCTGGCTTAATTTCTAGAAGCGCGACCTAATGGCCCATAGGTCGGCAAAGACGGGTCGGAACAGTGTGCTGCTTAGGTAGCCAACGCCCGACGATCCACCAGAACCCATCTTGTGTCCGATAGTTCGTTCGACCATTTTGACGTGGCGGTAGCGCCACTCTTGCAGACCTTCATCAAGATCGACTAACGCTTCGCAAACCATTGCCGCCTCAGGATCGTTGCGGTGCACCTTGAGCAAAACTTCTTGCACGCCGGCATGATCGGTGTAGCCAACGGTGACATCTCGGTTCATTACTTCAGCCGGCATAATGTGACCGCGTGATTCCAGATAAATCAAGGTGCTGTCCCAAAGCGAACGACGCTTCATGGCAGCCTCGACTCTTTCGCGAGCTGGGGAACCTGGAATGAGGTGTTCGGCCATTCCCATGCCGGTGTGCTTTTCGGCACCGGCGCCGGCTTGATCGCGGCGACCAAGTACTGCCTCAACCTCGCGGAACTGCGCCGACTGAAAACCACTCGACGACTGTAGGCGACCGCGGAAGGTGTTGAACTGCAGCGGCGTCATGGTCTCGAGAATGTCTAGCTGACTTACGCAGGTCTTCATGATGGTTCGAACACGGCCCAGAATGGCAAGTGATCGGTGGGTCTTTCCCGCCTCAAGGCTGGTCTGCAGGGCAGCAATCTCGTGCAGAATTTGCTTGAACCAAAGTTCATAAGTCTGGTGAATAACTATGAAGAGCATCTCATCGTGCTCGCCATCGGATTCTGGCTGCTGCAGCGAAAGTAGCTCATCGACCTTCAAATAGCTGATGTAGGTGATGGCCTTTTTATCTTGCTCGCCCATTAGGTGACTCTGCTTCCGTTGTCTTGAACTTCTAGGTACTTTTTGCTGGCTACCAAATCGCGCATGCGAGCTAGGCCGTCGTAAACCTCGGTGTAGCTGGTTGGTAGCGGCGCAATTGCAAGTCGAATCGAATTCGGCGTGCGGTAGTCGGGAATGGTGTTGGTCATGCTGCGCATTGCCGCGGCAATTTTCTTGGCATCCGGGTGACCAACGGTAATGTGCCCACCGCGCTGGTTGGCATCGCGCGGGGTTAGCAGGGTGAAGCCCAGCGGTGCAAGCCAGGCGTCGTAAAGCGCCAAAATCATTTCGGTGCCAAGTGCTGCCTTTTCACTGATGGCTTTCATGCCGGCTTCTTCAATCATTTTGTAGCTGGCCTGCATTGCGCGAATGCCAATGATTGATGGCGAAGCGATCTGGAATCGACGAATGTGCTCTGCCGGTTCGAAGAACGGCCCCATTTCAAACTGCTTATCGTTTGCGAACCAACCCTGAATCGGCGGCATAATTTGGTTTTGCAATTCTTTGCGAACATACATCCAGGCCGGTGAACCAGGTCCCGAGTTCCCATATTTATACGTGCAACCAACGGCAAGGTCAACACCCCAGGCATCAAACTGCAAATCAATTGCGCCGCCGGCGTGAGAGGCATCCCAGACCACAAGGCCACCGTGTTTGCGCACTAAATCGGTGATTGCTTTGACATCAGGTCTTGCACCAGAGCGATAGTGAATCACCTGAAGAGTTACCAATGCAACATCATCATTCAGCAGCGGCTCAAGTATTTCTGGAGTAATTAGTTCGCAATCGGCATCGACGTCGACCTGACCCGGACCACCTAGGCCATCGTTGTTGAGTGTGATCAGTTTCAGCCCATGCGCCTCGGCAATGCCGGAAAGAATGTAACGATCGGTTGGAAAGTTTGCCGAATCGATGATCACGGTCTTGCGCCCAGGGCGTGCTTTGATCGCCGCGGTGCAAAGTTGATAAAAGTTAATTGAAGTTGTGTCTTGCACAAGAGTTTGACCTTCTGCAGCACCTAGAGTTGCACGACCAAGCAAGTTACCCGCAGCTTGCGCTTCGTCGATCCAGTGTGCCCA
>JBEGRY010000031.1:0-11365 GCA_041180265.1 Actinomycetota bacterium
TCCAACCGGTTGCTTTAACGCCATCGGTGAATCCTTCGCCGGCCGCAGCAACAACTTGATCGGCAACTTCGGCTGGCACGCCAACCTGGCCAAGCTCATCGGCAAGCACCGGAATGATTGCACCTGACGTTTCAACCACTGGCTGCGCAATCTGCTTGCCAAAGTTTTCGCTCATCATTGGTGACATCTGCGCGATTGCTGGAACTTCGGCAACGCGCTTTTCAATTGCCGCCTGAGTCGAAGTGAACAGCACGGTACCTAAAACTGCAATGCCCAATGCTGAACCAATCTGACGAACAGTTGATTGTGAACCTGAAGCCTGACCAGTTTTTTCCACCGGCACGTCGACCATGATCACTCCGGTTAGCTGCGCTGTTGCAAGACCCACACCGATTCCGTAAACGGTTAGGAACGGAGCAATGCCACCCCAACCACCTTCGGTTGATGCCACAAAAGCAATACCGGCAACACCGATTAGTTCTAGAAATACACCGATGCGAATTGCATTAACTGGTGAAAGTTTGCCACTCAGGGCACCGCCAACGCCCGAGGCAAGGAATGCACCACCGGCAAGCCAGAGCAAAACGATTCCCGATGAAACTGCGTTTAGACCTTCAACGTTTTGCAACCAAAGTGGTAGCGCGAAGATCAAACCGAACTCACCCATCGAAATGATCATTGCGGCAAGCGAACCATTGCGGAATGACGTGATGTGGAATAGACCTAGGTCAAGAAGTACGTTCTTGTGTGCACGCTCGCGCTTTCTTTCCCACAGCACAAAGAGTGTTATGAATATGGCTGAAATTATTAGTGAAACCGGAATAACTGAGATGCCGGTCGTGGCCCACTTGAAACCGAAGAGTTCGAATTGGTTAGCTGGGTTTACCTCGAACCAGCCATAGGTTCGGCCTTCGATTAGACCGAATACCAGGGTGGCAAACATGACTACCGAAAGCCCCGCGCCAACTAGATCGATGCCGCCCGCGCGCTGCACCTGCTTGGATTCGGCAACAAAGTAAAGCAATCCGGCGATGATGATTACACCAAGTGGTGCGTTGATGTTAAATGCCCAGCGCCAGTCAAAGTCGGTGGCTAACCAGCCGCCCAGCACCGGCCCAACGGCCACCATGCCACCGATGGTTGAACCCCAAATGGCGAATGCAATTCCGCGCTCTTTGCCCTGAAAGTTTGCGTTCACAAGTGAAAGTGTGGTTGGCAGCACCATGGCGCCACCAATGCCCTGAACGATGCGAGCCAAAATCATCGATGCAGCATCGGTGCTGAAGCCAGCCCAAACCGAGGCAGCGATAAAAATTAAGATACCTATTACTAATAGGCGTCGGCGACCGATTCGATCAGCGACCGAACCCCAAACCAAAAGCAGCGAGGCAAAGACTAGAACGTAGCTTTCTTGAACCCATTGAACCTGAGTTGAGCTCAGCGCTAGGTCTTTAATCACCGATGGGAAAAT
Source organism: Actinomycetota bacterium (assembly GCA_041180265.1). Lineage (GTDB taxonomy): Bacteria > Actinomycetota > Actinomycetes > Actinomycetales > Microbacteriaceae > Rhodoluna. Next base: position 1,472 of record JBEGRY010000031.1, read on the forward strand.
TGTGTTCACAATGGTGCCATCGATGATCACCAATGAGATGGCCATCGAAATGAACACCAGTCCGATCCAACGGTTGCGTTCTTTTGACATGTTTCTCCTAGGGGTTAGGCAACTGCAAGCAGCACAGAAGCCAAGAGGGTTAGCGCGATTCCGATCTTTTGAATGGTCGCTACTTTTTCTTTAAGAATTACTCGGGCCAACAGAATTGTTCCGAGTGGATAGAGCGCAGTAAGCACGCCAACAATTACAAGGCTACCGCTGCGCGAGGCAAGTGTGAACAGCACATTGGCGCTGGCGTCTAGTAGGCCGGCACCCATAATGACAAAAAACATTTTGTTTCGCAGCGAGTGTTCACCGATTGCAATTTTCTTGCCTTTTGAAATAAGCGTGACTAAAACGTAAGTTCCTAAAATTACCGCCGCAGTGGTGCGCATGATCAAAATGCTGGCGATGCCCGAATCTGCAGGCGACTGGGCGAGGCAGCTGATTGCAATACCGATTGAAGTTCCGGCAAGAACCGAAAGCCAGATTCCTTTTTTGCTTGGGGTCTGAATATTCTCGCCCGGTACAAACGCCACCAACACGATTGCCACCAGCGCAGCCAAGATTGCCAACCATGCGATTGCCGAAAAGGTTTCACCGTGCACGATAATGCCGATGATTGCCGGCACGATGGCCGAAATAACAGCGCCGAGTGGCGAGACGATTGAAATCGGGCCAATGGCAAGTGATGCGTAGAGTGCAATCAAAGCCGAGACCGAGGCAAACCCGGCGACTAGGCCCCAGAGCAATGCATCCGTGCTAAAAATTGCGCCGAATAAAGGTGTTGCAAAAATCAAACCAAACAAGCCGCTGATTGAGGCGATTGCGGTAACGAAAACCACTTTGTATTTTTTGGCGGCGATGGCGGCGAAGAAGTCGGCGAAGCCATAAGAGATTGCGGTTGCCAGGCCAAGGATTGTGGTGATCACTAACCCAGCCTAGTAAGTGAAAAAGGCCTGGTTCTCGTGAGAAGAAACCAGACCTTTTGTGGCTCCGACCGGCATCGATCCGGTGACCTAACGATTTTCAGTCGTTCGCTCTACCAACTGAGCTACAGAGCCTCGAGCATTGCTGCCCGATTTCAATAAAAGCCCCTCTATTGAAGGGCTTTGCTTGAAAGCGATCCTGACGGGACTTGAACCCGCGACCTCCGCCGTGACAGGGCGGCGCGCTAACCAACTGCGCTACAGGACCTTAGTTGCTACTAAACATCTAATGGTGACCCCAACGGGATTCGAACCCGTGCTACTGCCGTGAAAGGGCAGCGTCCTAGGCCACTAAACGATGGGGCCTACAAAGAGATACTTCATAGCACCAAGGGTCAAGAATAGTCGCTCAATAGGCATAGGGCAACCCGGCCCGTTCGCTCGGATTCACAGGTTGGCTTCAGGTACTAAAAAGGTGGCCGATGTTAGTTTTGAATTCATGAAATCCCGCATTGCTCGCACCCTGATTGCCACGTTTGCAGTCGGTGGGCTGTTGGTAACCGGGGCCGTAGTAGCGCCGGCCTGGGCCGTGCCTAGCTATCCGTCGGCTGCCGAGGTGGCTGCCGCCAAGCGCAACGTGACCGCCAAGAAAGAGATGATCGCTCGCCTCGAGAAGATCATTGCCGATTTGGCCGCAGAGGCTGCCGATCTTGGTCGAACCGCACAGATAAAAGGCGAGACTTTTAATCAGGCGCAAGAAAAAGTAGACGTAATGACAGCGAAGGTCAACGCTTTGCAATCGCAGGCCGATGCCGCGACCGCCGCAGCCGATGAAGCCAAAGACCAGCTGGGCAAAATCGCAGCGCAGATGCAAAAGGATGGCGCCACCGGCGGCACCTCGCTAAATCTTTTTTTGAATTCGGGTGAAGCCGATGACTTGCTTTATCAACTTGGCGCACAAGAAAAAGTTGCGCAACAGTCTGACGTAATTTATCGCCGCTCGATTGAAAAGCAGCAATACGCGCAATCGGTGAGTGACGAACTTGGTGTTGCGAAAAAAGAATTAGCCGCAGTTGCCGCAGTTGCAAAAGCTGCCTTCGTTGAAGCTCAAAATGCAGCGAACCGTGTGCAGGCGAAAGTTGATGAAAATAATCGCCTCAACAAAACTTTCTATGCGCAGCTAGCAAGTTTGCGAAACACCGCAGCCGATCTTGAGCGCCAGCGTGCCGAAGGTCTGGCTGCCGAGGCGCGACAGAATGCGGGCAAGACCATGCCAACCGCACCTGAGCTTTATAAAGTTGGTGCCGCGAATGTCGACAAAGTTGAGGGAATGTTCGCGTTTGCAAAGCAACAGCTTGGCGAACGATACGTGCTCGGCGGAATGGGTCCAGATGTTTGGGACTGTTCTGGAATTACCAAGGCTGCATATGCATCCGTGGGAATTTACATTGGTACGCACTCAGCAACCAATCAGTTCCGCACCATGGCATACGCGCGCAAGTTGATTCCACTTGATCAAGCGGTAAGCGGTGACCTGATGTGGTACTCGCAGGAATCGGCGTTCGACGGCGACAAGTATCACGTGGTGCTTTATATGGGTGGCGGCATGATGCTTGAGGCGCCGAACCCTGCACGAACCGTGCGAATAGTGCCGCTGCGCTACGGCGAGCTATTCCCTTATGCTGGCCGCCCAAGCGCCTAAACACCGATAGCCTTTTGGCATGACAACCCGCGAACCTTTCCGCATTTCACACGTCGTGAACGCGCCAATTAAAAAAGTTTGGCAAGCCTGGACTATTCAGTCGCAACTTGAAAAGTGGTGGGGACCTGTCGGTCTGGAAATGTACGTGGCTAAGGCCGACGTGCGCCCAGGTGGAAAGTTCCACTATCAAATGGCATCACACCCGGCATCGAGCGAAAAGTTTGAAGTGTGGGGCGGCTTTGATTACCTCGAGGTTGAAGAAGAGCAGCGCATAGTGTTCGTGAATTATTTCTCGAACGAGGCTGGCGAAAAAGCGCGCCACTTTATGAACCCGGAATGGCCGCTGGAGGTTAAGAGCACACTGACTTTTGTTGAAGACGGCGATAAAACTTTGCTACACCTGGAGGGCGGGCCGATAAACGCGGCGCCAAACGAGGAAGCGGTTTATTACGAAAACCTTGAGTCGATGCGAATCGGGTTCAGCGGAACCTTCAGTCAGCTCGACGACTTTCTAGCCGGCCAGTAGTTTTAGTGCTTGTAGTTTTTTAGGGCAGCTTCGATTAGCTTCTCGGCATCGGCGCGGCCGTGCCACTCGCCAACCTTTACCCACTTGCCAGGCTCTAGATCTTTGTAGTGCTCGAAAAAGTGCTTGATCTCGTTCTTGGTTTGCTCAGGAACGTCATCGATGTCTTGAATGTGTGAGTAGCGAGGGTCTTTGGTCTGCACACAGATGACCTTCTCGTCAACACCGCCGTCGTCTTCCATAACTAGGTAACCTACTGGGCGAACATTCACGACCACACCTGGGAATACCGGGAATTCAAGAATCACTAGAGCGTCTAGTGGGTCGCCATCGCCACCGAGAGTCTTATCGAAGTAGCCGTAATCGATTGGGTAGACGAAGTTGGTGAACAGCACGCGGTCAAGGTGCACGCGGCCGGTTTCGTGGTCAACCTCGTACTTGTTGCGTGATCCGCGTGGAATCTCAATTACTGCTTCGTAACCCATGGTTCTCCTCAATAGACTCGACTTCTAAAAGGTTACCGAAAGAAGTGGCCAATGCCTGACCGCCCAAGACTAACGCCGGCAATTGCCGATGTGCGTCGCGCCGTGCGCGAGGGGTTTGAGGGCGCTGCCGCAGCCGGTGAACTTGCCTCGGGCGATTTGGTGCTGGTGGCTTGTTCTGGCGGGGCGGATTCTTTAGCGCTCGCCGCGGCAGTGGCTTTCGAGGCGCCACGTTTTGCCGATGGTGCGGGCGTTCGATTTGGCGCGGTAATCGTTGATCACCGTATGCAGGCAGGCAGCGATGCCGTTGCCGAAAAAACCGCTGGCGTGCTGCGCGAACTTGGCTTTGAACTTGTTGAAGTGCGAGTAGTTTCGGTTGGCGGAACCGGTGGGCCAGAGGCAGCTGCGCGAATTGCGCGCTACGAAGCACTCGATGAAGCCGCCGCAGCGCACGATGCGAAATTTATTCTGCTGGGCCACACGCTAGACGATCAGGCCGAGACAGTGCTGCTTGGTTTGGCCCGCGGTTCGGGTGCCAAGAGTTTGAATGGCATGGCTGCGCACGTCGGCAGGTACCTGCGCCCGCTGCTTGGCATCACTCGAGCAACCACCGAGGCATTCTGCGCTGAAAGCGATTTGCAACCCTGGCATGACCCAATGAACCAGGATGAAAAATTCGCGCGAGTGCGGGTGCGCAAAAACTTGATGCCGGCACTTGAGGCAGAACTTGGTCCTGGCATTGCCGAGGCGCTTGCTCGCACCGCCCAAACCCTGCGCGAAGACGACGAGGTGTTAGCGCTCGCCGCAGAAAACGCCTATAAAGAGGTAGCCACCGAGCAGGCCACCCAGATTTCGCTTAACGTTGCCGCCTTCACCGCACTGCCGCTGGCAATTCGTCACCGTGTTGTCGGCTTGGCAGCATCCGTGTTGAATGCACCAATGCTGGCACGCGTGCACATGCTGGCGATCGATGAGCTGGTTGACGACTGGCACGGGCAAAAACCGCTTACCCTGCCAGGCATTAGAGTTGAACGCACGGGCGAAAACATTGCCCTGAAAACCACTAAAACCCTCAAACCAGGAGCCTGCTAAGTGGATCTTGCCAAGGTAAGCGACGAAATTACCCAGGTGCTTGTCACCGAAGAACAGATCGAAACAAAAATTGTTGAGCTGGCCGCTGAACTAGATAAAAAGTATGCGGGCAAAGATGTGCTGCTGGTTGGTGTTCTAAAGGGTGCCGTGATGTTTATGGCCGATCTTTCTCGCGCTATGCAGATTCCGGTGCAGATGGACTGGATGGCGGTTTCGTCATATGGTTCGGGAACCGTTTCGAGCGGTGTGGTGCGAATTCTTAAAGACCTGGATGCCGACGTGCTTGGCCGCCACGTATTGATTGTCGAAGACATCATTGATTCTGGATTGACCCTGAGCTGGTTGGTCAGCAACCTAGAGGCCCGCGGCGCCGCCTCGGTTGAAATTGTTGCCTTTTTGCGTAAACCTGCTGCCGCAAAGGTGGAAGTAAATGTCGCACTTGTTGGTTTTGATATACCGAATGAGTTTGTAGTGGGCTATGGCCTTGACTACGCCGAGAAATATCGCACGCTGAAGGGTGTTGCGGTGTTATCACCGGCTGTTTACTCATAGGTAATAGAAAGGAACGGGCCTAGGCCCAAAGCATGAACAACCTGAAGAAAATTCTGGCTGGTCCTTTTATTTGGATCTTTGTGGCCGTAATGGTTTTGGTCGTTGGCTCATCGTTGATCAACAACAAGAGCATTCAAACCGTTGACACCGCCTATGGTCTGAACCTAATCGAGCAGGGTAAGGCCAAAAAGGTGACCGTGCTTGGTCAAGACCAGCGCGTTGATGTTGTGCTTAATTACGCCGATGCAAAATACGGCGATCACGTTCAGTTCTATTACGTAGCTAACCGTGGCGTTGCCGTTGCCGATGCCATTGGTGAGGCCCGAATAACCGAGGGCTACAACGATGACGTGCAGAACACCCCTTGGTATCTAGCACTGCTGGGTTCGCTATTGCCGTTCATTATTATTGGTGCGATTTTCTGGTTCCTAATGAGTGGCCTGCAAGGCGGAAACTCAAGAGTCATGAACTTTGGTAAGTCACGCGCAAAGTTGGTTTCAAAAGAGCAGTCGACTGTTACATTTGCCGATGTTGCCGGTGCCGATGAGGCCCTAGAAGAACTGCAAGAAATTAAAGAATTCTTGAAAGAGCCAGAGAAGTTCCAAAAGGTTGGCGCAAAGATTCCACGCGGCGTACTTCTATATGGCCCGCCGGGAACAGGAAAGACACTGGTTGCCAAGGCGGTAGCGGGTGAGGCGGGCGTACCGTTCTTCTCGATTTCGGGTTCTGACTTTGTTGAAATGTTTGTTGGAGTGGGTGCATCTCGAGTGCGCGACCTTTTCGAACAGGCCAAGCAGAGTGCGCCGGCAATTATCTTTGTTGACGAAATTGATGCGGTTGGTCGTCAGCGCGGAGCCGGAATCGGTGGCGGTAATGACGAGCGCGAGCAGACCCTAAACCAGTTGCTGGTTGAGATGGATGGTTTCGATTCGAAGACCAACGTAATTTTGATTGCGGCCACCAACCGCCCTGACATTCTTGACCCAGCGTTGCTGCGCCCGGGTCGTTTCGATCGCCAGATTGGTGTTGGTGCACCTGACCTATTGGGTCGCGAGCAAATTCTTAAGGTGCACGCCAAGAACAAGCCGATTGCCGACGATGTTGATTTGGCTAGCGTTGCGCGCCGCACACCGGGCTTCACCGGTGCCGACCTAGCAAACGTTTTGAACGAGGCAGCATTGCTAACCGCGCGTCAAAACGAAAGCAAGATCACCGCGGCAACTCTTGATGAGGCAATCGATCGCGTTATCGGTGGCCCGCAGAAGAAGTCACGTTTGATGCAAGACAAAGAGCGTTTGAACACCGCGTATCACGAAGCGGGTCACGCGTTGGTTGCAGCATCGCTAAACCACAGCGACCCAGTTTCAAAGGTCACAATTTTGCCGCGCGGTCGCGCGCTGGGTTACACAATGGTGTTGCCACTTGAAGATCGCTACAGCGTTTCTCGCAACCAAATGCTTGACCAGATTGCCTATGCAATGGGTGGCCGCGTTGCCGAAGAAATTGTTTTTCATGACCCAACCACCGGTGCCTCAAACGACTTTGAGAAGGCAACCGGCATTGCGCGTGACATGGTTACCAAATACGGCTTTAGCTCAAAGCTGGGTTCGGTCAGCTTTGGCAACGGCGGCGAAGTATTTATCGGTCGCGACATGGCTCAGGCCAAAGATTACTCAGAGGCCACCGCGCAGCAGATCGATGCCGAAGTGGCAGCAATTCTTGATGCCGCACACGACGAGGCTTACAAGGCGCTGAACCTAAACCGCAAGGTGCTTGATGCATTGGCTAAAGAGCTGATGGAGCGCGAGACCCTGCAGGCCGAAGACATTGCTCGCATCTTCAAGGCGGTTAAGAAACTGCCAAAGCGCCCGCAATGGCTAAGCAAGAAGAGCCGCCCGGTTTCAAAGCAGGGCCCGATTGCCATTCCGGTAAAGGGTTCGACCGCCGCTAAACAGAAGGCCGCCAAGGCTGAGGCCAAGGCAAAGCCGACCGCGAAGAAGGCTGCCGTCAAGGCTAAGCCGGCCGCTAAAAAGATCGTGCGCAAGGCTGCGGCGAAAAAGAAGTAATCGTGTTTGATTCCGAACGCATCAAGGCTGCGGTTGCTGAACTGCTGGCTGCAATAGGCGAAGACCCAACTCGCAGTGAGTTGGTGGCTACCCCGCAAAAAGTTGCCGATGCGTACGCGGAATTTTTTAAAGGGGTTGGCGTTGACGCAGCCGAGGTTTTGAAAGATACCTTCGCTGCCGAACACAACGAGGTTGTAATTCTTAAAGACATTGACTTTGTTTCAATGTGCGAACACCACCTGCTGCCCTTCACCGGTGTTGCTCACGTTGCCTATCTACCAAGCGATCGCGTGATTGGTTTGGGTCGTTTGCCAAAGTTGGTCGAGGTAATTGCCGCAAGGCCGCAATTGCAAGAAAACTTAACCGCGCAGATTGCCGATGCACTTGAAGATGGCTTGGCAACCAAGGGTGTCGTTGTGGTAGTTGAAGCAAGACACCACTGCGTTATATCTCGAGGCGCACGACAGCCCGAGGCAAACACGGTTACCATGGCTGCTCGCGGTTGCTATGCAGAGCCGGCCGCACGTGCCGAAGTAATGGCACTGATTTCGAAGTAGCCATGATCACCAAGCCAAAAATAATGGGAGTACTAAATGTCACTCCTGATTCATTTAGCGATGGCGGCGAATTTGATTCGGTCGAAAGCGCTCTTGATCACGCCAAAGTTTTATTGATGGCTGGCGCCGACATTATTGATGTTGGTGGCGAATCGACCAGGCCTGGCGCCGAGCGCATAAGTGTGGAACAAGAACTTGCACGCGTGATTCCGGTGATTGAGGCGATCGCCGAAGAACTAAAAACTACCGGCCGCCGCGATGTAAAGATTTCAATCGACACCATGAATTCGGCAACCGCGCTTGCGGCACTTGGTGCCGGAGCGCACATCATCAATGACGTTTCTGGTGGCCTTGCCGACGAAAAAATGTTTACCGTTGCCGCGGCTACCGGCGCACAAATTGTGATTTCACACTGGCGCGGTTTCAGCACTGAAATGGATCAGCTGAACCTGTATCAAGATGTAGCTCGTGAGGTTGCAGTTGAACTTAAGTTGCGCGTTGATGCCGCGATTGCCGCGGGTGTGGCAAAGGCCAAGATCGTGCTTGATCCGGGCCTTGGCTTTGCCAAAGACATGGAACAAAACTGGAAGCTAGTGGCTCGCCTAGATGAGCTCGAGAAGCTGGGCTACCCAATACTGGTTGGCGCCAGCCGCAAGCGCTTTATTGCCGGCGCACTAGATGCCGGGTTGGTGGCCGACGAGACGGTTGGTAACGAACGCCGCGACCTGGCCACAGCCGTGCTCACCGCACTGCTAATTCAGCGCAATCTTTGGGGCGTGCGCGTGCACAACGTGGTGGCCACCCAAGATGCAATTGCCGTGGTTGAGGCACTGAATACGGGCAAGTAGCCTTAAGGCATGTCCAAGACCATCAAGATCAAGCTGACTGGCCTGCGCGTTTTTGCGCACCACGGCGTTTTTGATTTTGAACGTCAAAATGGGCAGGACTTTTACATCGACGCCACCGTTTGGGTAGACAACAAGGTGCTGCAGTTCAGCGATGATCTGAGCCTGACCGTGCACTACGGCGACCTGGCCAAGGCCATTGTCGACAACGTCAAGAACAACCCGGTTGACCTGCTCGAGACCCTGGCTCAGCGTTTGCTTGAGCTCCTGCTGAACTGGGGCGGCCCGGCCAGTCCAGTGGTCAAGGCAAAGGTAACCGTGCACAAACCAAATGCGCCGATTACCTACGAGTTCGAAGATGTGTCGGTAACCGTTAAGGGCAAACGCGAAGGCGCTGAATGAGTGAATCGGTTCGCGCGATTCTGGCAATCGGCGGCAATCTTGGCAAGCGCAGAAAAACTATTCGTTCTGGATTGAAGTCTTTGGCGGCAACCCCGGGCATAAGAAAAGTAATTTGCTCACCACTGGTTGAATCTGCGGCAATGACCGAAGCCGGTGTTGATGAGACTAAACCGAATTATTTAAATGGTGTGGTGCAAATTGAAACCACTTTGAAGCCAAAAGAACTGCTCAGCGAAATTCGCCGAATTGAAACCGAGCATGGTCGAGTGCGACTAGAACGTTGGGGTTCTCGAACACTTGACATTGACATAGTCACTTACGGTGACGTACTCAAAGCTTCAAAAGAATTAACCATTCCGCACCCGCGCGCATTTGAACGCGCATTTGTTTTGGTGCCTTGGTCGCTGCTCGACCCAAAAGCAGTTTTGCCGGGGCATGGTTTGGTTAGTGAACTTGCCGAACCGATTAAAGATCAGGTGTGGTTAGCGAAGTGAAGCCAACAAAAATTTGGACTTTGGTTGGTTGGGCAGTTTCGGCAACCACCGCGGGTTACCTCATTCCCAAACTGATCGTCGCCGGTGGTGGGCCGATTCCGGTTTCACCGTGGAACATCATTGCAACTCTGCCTGCGATCGGAATTTTGCTTTTGCTAATGGCGATTCCACTTATTCGTTATCGGCGTGCTTTGGCGGCATTGAAGAAAGA
>JBEGRY010000032.1:0-10427 GCA_041180265.1 Actinomycetota bacterium
TGGATTGGAATCGCGCTACGAAGCTGCGCAAAAAGCCGTTGCCGATGCCGCTGCAAAAATTGAAAACCTGCGCGAGAGCATTCACCAGGCAGAACGTGAACGTGATTCACTTGCGGCCAAGCGCTCAGCGCTGAACCTGACCCTGGATCAAAAAGACGGTGCCACCGAACTTGCCTCGGCAGGCCTGCGCGGTATTCGCGGTCTAGTGGCAAGCCACATCAAGATTCAGAATGGTTTCGAAACCGCGATTGCTGCTGCACTTGGCCCATTGGCCGACGCGCTGGTTGTAGATTCACGCGACGAGGGTCTTGCTGCGATTGAGCACCTAAAGCGCAATGATGGCGGTCGCGTAGAACTAATCGTGGCTGACGTAGATGCTCGCGGTGCCGCAGCAAACATTCCAAATGTTGCCGGTGCACGTGCGGCTGCCGATGTGGTCGATGCGCCAACCGGAATTCTGGCCCTGCTAGCCAACGTGGTTATCGTTGACGACCTGCAGGCTGCAAGAAATCTTTACCAGCGCGATTCTTCAACTTTGAAATTGGTCTTGATCACTCAAGACGGCGATGTGCTTACCGAATCTGTAATTCGCGGTGGTTCGAGTTCGGCACCATCAAAACTAGAACTTGTTGCCGAGCGCGATGCGGCCGAAGCAAGACTTGCCAAGGTAAACGATTCAATCGAGAAGTATCGTGCTGAACTTGCCCAGGCCCGCGCAAATGAAGATGCGGCCAAGGGCACCGAAAAGTCTGCGCTTGCCGCTCTGAATGAATACGACGCGAACCTTGCCTCGAACGCAGAGCAACTTGGTCGCTTGCGCGTGCAGGTTGAAGCTTCTCAGGCCGAGCTCGATCGTCTCCAGCAGGTTGCCGATGTTGCCGCTGTGGGTATTGCCGATGCCGAGGCTGCGCTTGCCGCTGCGATTCAGGCACACGATGATTTTGCTGCGAGTGATCGCCCAGTGCTTGATCTGGCGAATCGTCAGACACTTTCTGACAACCTAGAACAAGAGCGCCAGCGCGAACTTGATTTGCGAATCGAGTTGGGTGCAGCGGTCGAACGTGTTCGTGTCGAGACCGAACGTGCCGACGCGCTTCGTTCACAGGTTTCCGAAGCTCGCGAGGCCATCGAGAAGTCAAAGGTTGCCGCCGCAGCTCAGCAACGCCAACTAGCATCGGCTCGCCGCGTGCTAGATGTGCTGCCAACCCTGATGGACGCGGTTGCCGAAAGCGCATCGCAGGCCAAGGTTAAGTTGCACGAGCTTGAGTCGGCCCGACAGAACCAAAACCAAGAGCTGGTTAAGTTGCGTGGCGAAACAGCTGACATACAAATGAAGCTTTCTAGTTTGACTCAGAGCGTTCACGACATTGAATTGGCAAACCACGAAAAGCGTTTGACTCTGGCCAACTTGGTTTCACGCGCTAACGATGAACTAGGTCTTGAGCAGGCAATTCTGTTGGCCGAGTACGGTCCGGATCAACCGATTCCTGACGAAGAGGCCGAGGGTGGCAGCAAGCCGTTTGTTCGCGAAGAGCAGCAGAAGCGTTTGAAAGATGCCGAGCGTCTGTTCGAACGCCTGGGCAAGGTAAACCCACTGGCTCTAGAAGAGTTCGCGGCGCTCGAGCAGCGTCACAAGTTCTTGACTGAACAGCTTGCTGACCTAACTCAGACACGCAAAGACTTGATGCAAATCATCGAAGAGCTCGACTCGAAGATGCAAACAATTTTCAAGGATGCCTTCGACGACACCAAGAAGGCGTTCGAAACCGTGTTCCCAACTTTGTTCCCTGGCGGTACCGGATCCATCTTCCTAACTGACCCAGAGAATTTGTTGACCACCGGTCTTGAAGTAACCGTGAAGCCTGCGGGTAAGCGCATCGAAAGACTCTCTTTGCTTTCGGGTGGTGAGCGTTCGTTGGCAGCCGTGGCATTGATGGTTGCAATTTTCAAGGCGCGCCCTTCACCGTTCTATGTGATGGACGAGGTTGAGGCCGCGTTGGACGATGCCAACCTGGGCCGCCTGCTTCAGATATTCGAAGACCTGCGCACCGATTCGCAGTTGATCATCATTACGCACCAGAAGCGCACCATGGAAATTGCCGATGCGCTTTACGGTGTTTCAATGCGCCAAGATGGTGTTTCAGCTGTGGTTGGTCAACGTCTTACCGAAAAGGAATAGCCCGTGGCTTTCCAGTTCTGGAAAAAGAAATCCAGCGCCGAACCAGAGCAGCTTGTTGCAGTTGAATTACCAACTCGCTCAGCCAAAAAAGGCATTCGATCACTTTTCAGTCGCATTAAGTTTGATCCAGAAAACCTGGATGAACTTGAAGATACTTTGATTCAGGCCGACTTTGGCATCGATGCCGCTGCCGAAATAGGGGCGGCGGTAAAGTCCGAAGCCAAGAGCACAGGTGCGCGCACCGAAGCCGAGCTTAAAGAAATTCTTGCCAACACAATTGCTGCACGTTTAACTCACCCGAGCAGTGCACTCAATCTTGAATCGGGCGCCACGCCATATGTGATTTTGGTGGTCGGAGTAAACGGTGTTGGCAAAACCACAACCATCGGCAAGTTAGCGAACTGGTTGGTGCAGGGTGGTTTCAAGGTTTTGATCGGTGCGGCCGATACCTTTCGCGCCGCCGCGGTTGATCAGGTAGCCACCTGGGCGGGCCGTGCCGGTGCCGAACTGTTGGCGCCAAAGCAAGAGGGTCAAGACCCAGCCTCGGTTGCCTTCGAAGCAACCGAAAAAGCAATTGCTAATGGCAGCGATGTGCTAATCATCGATACAGCTGGTCGCCTGCAGAACAAAAACGATTTGATGAATGAGCTGGACAAGGTTCGTCGGGTTATCGAGAAGCAGGCAGAAATTGCCGAAGTGCTTTTGGTTATTGATGCCACCACTGGTCAAAACGGTCTGACTCAGGCCAAGGCTTTTGCCGAGGTTGCCAAGGTCACAGGCGTGGTGCTTACCAAGCTCGATGGTTCGGCCAAGGGCGGCATTGTTTATGCCATTCAGCGCGAACTAAACATTCCGGTCAAGCTGGTTGGCGTTGGCGAAGGTATCGATGACTTTGCATTCTTTAATCCCACCGAATTTGCCGAGGGATTGGTTAAGTAAACTCGATGGCAATGTTTGGAAATCTGTCAGATCGCTTAGTCGAGACGTTCAAAAATCTTCGCAGCAAGGGAAAACTTAGCGCTGCTGACATCGACGCAACGCTGCGCGAAATTCGCCGCGCTATGCTCGAGGCCGACGTTGCGCTCGAGGTAGTAAAGACTTTTACCACTGCCGTTCGCGAACGCGCGCTGGGTGACGAAGTTTCAAAAGCACTGAACCCTGCTCAGCAGGTTGTGCAAATTGTTAACGAAGAGCTAATTGCAATTCTTGGTGGGGCACAGCGCAAGCTTGCCTTCAGTAAAACTCCGCCAACCGTAATCATGCTCGCCGGTCTGCAAGGTTCGGGTAAGACAACCCTCGCCGGAAAACTTGCCAAGTGGTTGAAAGACCAGGGTCAGACTCCGCTTTTGGTTGCCGCCGACCTGCAGCGACCAAATGCGGTTAATCAACTTCAGGTAATTGGTGAACGCGTAGCAGTTCCGGTCTTCGCTCCAGAGCCGGGCAATGGGGTAGGTAACCCAATCGAGGTTGCCAAAGATTCCGTCAAGCACGCCAAGCAAAAAATGTTCAGCGTTGTGATTGTCGACACCGCTGGTCGTCTTGGTGTTGACGAAGAACTTATGGCCGAGGCCAACTCGATTCGCAAGGCAATCGATCCTGACGAAGTACTTTTCGTAATTGACTCGATGGTTGGTCAAGACGCGGTCAACGTTGCCAAGGCCTTCGAAGACGGCGTGGGCATTACCGGTACCGTGCTGACCAAGCTCGATGGCGATGCTCGCGGCGGTGCCGCGCTATCCGTGTCTTCGATTACCGGCAAGCCGATTATTTTTGCCTCAACCGGCGAGGGTATGGATGCCTTCGAGCCATTCCACCCTGATCGAATGGCCAGTCGAATTCTCGACATGGGTGACATTCTTACCCTGATCGAGCAGACCCAAAAGAATTTCGATGATGCCGAAGCTCGCGCGATGGCCGAGAAGCTAGCCAAAGAAACCTTCACACTCGAAGACTTTTTAGATCAGATGCAGCAGCTGCGCAAAATGGGCTCGCTAAAAAACATGTTGGCCATGATGCCTGGTGCGGGTGCAATGCGTCAGCAGCTAGACAACTTCGACGAGCGCGAAATCGATCGCACCGAAGCCATCATTCGTTCGATGACCCCGGCCGAGCGCCGCGCCCCAAAGATTTTGAATGGCTCAAGGCGTGCCCGCATCGCAAAGGGTTCCGGCATGACCGTGACCGATGTGAACTCGCTGGTCAACCGCTTCGAACAGGCGGCCAAAATGATGAAGTCCATGACCAAAGGTGGGCGCCCGCAGATTCCAGGCATGCCAAACATGCCGGCCATGCCTGGCCTGGGCGGTGGCTTTGGCGGCAAGGCCAAGGGCAAAGACAAGAAAAAGGGCTCGAAGTCGGGCAATCCGGCCAAACGTGCAGCCGAGGACGCCGCCAAGCTCAGCGGTCAAAAGCCTGCCGAGGGTGGCAGCGGTTCGGCCTTCGGCCTGGGCTAATCGCGGCAGCAACTAGCGCCACGCCGCTATTTCTGGCAGAATAGAGCGGTTGTCGCCGTTTGACCCTCTAACCAAACGAAAACGACAACCCCTAGAGTTTTCACCCGAGTGTGCCCCCACGCTCACGGATGAACGTTCGCCTCAATCGAATAAATCAGGAGCAAACCCTTGGCTGTTAAAATCCGCCTAGCCCGTCACGGAAAAATCCGTGCACCTCACTACCGCATCGTGGTAGCTGACTCTCGTACACACCGCGATGGTCGTGTAATCGAAGAGATCGGTCGTTACATTCCGACCGAGAACCCATCTTTCATTGAAGTTAACTCTGAGCGTGCTCAGTACTGGCTTGGTGTTGGCGCTCAGCCAACCGAGCAGGTTGCTGCATTGCTTAAGCTAACCGGTGACTTCCAGGCTGCAAAGGGCGACAAGAGCGCCAAGAACACAGTGCAGACCAAAGAAGCAAAGCCTGAGTTCGTAATCGACTCAAAGAAGAAGACCGTTCTTATTCCTAAGGACGAGCTTGCAGCTAAGAAGGCCCCAAAGGCTGAAGAAGCTGCAGCAGAAGTAACTGAAGAAGCAACCGCAGAAGTTGAGGCTCCTGTTGTTGAAGAGGCTCCAGTTGCCGAAGCCGCTGTTGAAGCAGCACCTGCCGCAGAAGAGGCACCAGTTGCCGAAGCTGCTGCTGAAGAAGCTCCAGCAGCCGAGTAATTAAGTCGATGCTTGCCGCTGCGCTCGAACACCTAGTTAAGGGCATTGTCGATAATCCCGACGATGCCACTGTTACTGCACGCTCAACTTCTCGCGGAGACCTGCTTGAAGTTCACGTGCACCCAGATGATCTGGGTCGAGTGATCGGGCGCAACGGACGCACCGCAAAAGCACTGCGCACTATCGTGAACGCTCTTGCCGATGGCAAGAAAGTGCGCGTAGACGTGGTGGATACAGATTTCTAGCAAGACAACGCTTCGAGTTGGCCGCCTAGTTAAGGCGCACGGCCTAAAAGGCGCATTCAAACTCGAGCTATACACTGACAGCCCCGATGAGCGATTCAAGCCGGGCAATGTTCTTGAGCTGCAAGTTCCCGAAACTTCGCCATGGTTTGGCAAGACCGTTTCGGTTAAAGAACTTCGCTATTACAACCAAGCCCCGGTTTTATTTTTGAACGAGGTCGAAGACCGCACCGCGGCCGACTCTCTAGCCAAAGCAATTCTTTTAGTTAGCGCAGATACCAATGCACTTCCTACCGAACCAGACGCTTGGTACGACCACCAACTGGTTGGCCTTAAGGTTTTGCGCGACGGTGCCGTAATTGGTGAGGTGACTCGAGTAGATCACATGCCGGCACAAGACCTGTTGGCAATCGAAACTTCAACCGGCGAGGTGCTGCTGCCATTCATCAAGGCATTTGTACCGGTAGTCGACATGGCCAAGCGTGAAATCACAGTCACGCCACCCGGCGGACTCTTCGAAGAACTACCAGAGGATTAATCGTGCGCATCGATGTGGCCTTGGTAGAGCGCGGGTTAGCTCGCTCTAGAAACCAAGCGTCAACCCTGGTCGAGGCAAATCGCGTTCTGATCAACGGCAAAGCGGCCAAGAAATCTTCGCAACCAGTTGAAGACCAAGACAAAATCACTGTGCTCGAGGCAATTGATTATGTCTCTCGCGCCGGGCACAAACTTGCCAAAGCTCTAGATGCGTTTAGCGAAATCGACTTAGTCGGTAAGACCGCGCTCGATGTCGGCGCTTCGACCGGTGGCTTCACCGACGTGCTGCTACGTCGCGGTATCGCCAAAGTTTTTGCCATCGATGTCGGCCACGAACAAATGGTGACTCAGCTTTTTGAGCACCCAAAAGTGATCTGCATAGAAGGCTTCAATGCACGCGAACTAAGCCCGCAGACTCTTTCCGAACGAAGCGGCGTGCCGCAGTCGCAAATCAACATCGATGTCGTGGTTGGCGATCTGTCATTTATTTCGCTGACCCTGGTGCTAGAGCAGATGCTTTCGGTGGCACCGAATGCCGAATTCGTGTTGCTGGTCAAGCCACAATTCGAGGTAGGCAAGCAGTCACTCAGCGCGCACGGTCTGGTGAATGATCACAGCCTCCGTGCCGCAGCAATCAAGCAGGTTTCCGAGGAGGCTGCTCGTCTGGGTATGGGCATCAGGGGCCTAGAGCGCTCTGAACTGCCGGGTACTCACGGCAACATTGAGTATGTTTTGTGGATTAGTGCACAAGAGCCGGTAAATCAGTCAAAATGGACAGACAGGATTGAGTCGATCGCGAAGGAGCCCAAATGAGTCAGTCTCGTTTTGTGCTCGTTGTTTCGCACATCGGCAACCCAGATGCCCTCTCGGCAGCAAAAAAAGCAATATCTCATTTGCTGGCCTCCGGAATCACGCCGGTAATGACCGAGGCAAATCTTGCCGACTTCAAGGCAGCAACCGAAATTAGTGAAACGGTAAAAGTTTTAGGCGTCGATTGCCAGCTTGCCGACCTTGAACTGGCCATGGTGCTTGGCGGCGACGGAACAATTCTTAAGGCTGCTGAAATCGTTCGCGACGGATCAGTACCGCTTATGGGAATCAATCTCGGTCACGTTGGTTTCTTGGCTGAATCTGAGAAAGATGAATTTGCCCAGGCTGTGCAGCGCATCGTTGCTCGCGACTACACCATCGAAGATCGCCTCACTCTAGATGTGACAGTTCTGGTTGGTGGCAAAGAAGTTTTTGAAACCTGGGCGCTGAATGAAGCCGCGGTTGAAAAGAGTGCCAGCGAACGCATGCTCGAAGTAATGCTTGAGGTCGAGGCACATCCGCTGTCATCATTTGGTTGCGATGGAATCTTGGTATCGACCCCAACCGGTTCTACCGCTTATGGTTTCTCGGCCGGTGGCCCGGTAATTTGGCCAACCGTTGATGCGCTCTTGGTAGTACCACTTAGTGCACACGCACTTTTTGCTCGACCCCTCGTGATCGACCCGAAGGCCAAGGTTGCCATCGATGTGCTTGAACGCAGTGCGGGTCAGGGTGTGCTTTGGTGCGATGGCCGCAGAACCACCGAACTTCCGGTTGGCGCCAGGGTAGAAGTGAGCAAGTCGGCAAAACCAGTTCGATTGGCACGTTTGCACACCAGTTCATTCACCGATCGTTTGGTTAAAAAGTTTTCTCTGCCGGTTACCGGCTGGCGCGGCAACTAAAAAATGATCGAAGAGATTTACATTCGCGACCTTGGCGTAATTAAAGAAGCGCGCCTGCAATTAGGAAGTGGCCTAACCGTACTTACCGGCGAGACCGGTGCGGGTAAAACTATGGTGCTTTCCGCACTTGGTTTGCTGCTTGGTGAGCGCGCAGATACCGCTGCTATTCGAAAAGGCCAAGACCAAGCATTCGTCGAGGGTCGTTGGATTTTGGCAAATTCGCAGCCAATTGCCGAACGTTTGGCCGAGGCCGGTGCCGAGTTAGAAGATCAAGAGCTCATCATGAATCGCTCGATTTCTGCCGAGGGGCGCTCTAGGGCAGCGGTCGGTGGTCGAGCTACTCCAATAAGTGTCTTGAATGAACTTGGCGAGCAGCTGGTTGTGGTGCATGGTCAGTCTGAACAAATTCGATTGAAAAGCGCGGCGGCACAGCGCGAGGCGTTGGATCAATTTGCCGGTAGTGGCACACTGCTGAGTGAATATCAAACTCACTTTCAGGCTTGGAAAAAAGCCACGGCAACTCTTGAAGAAGTGCAAAATAACCAACAGCAAATGATCAGCGAAGCTAACTCACTTCGCGAGGCAGTCGCTGAGCTTGAGGCCGCCGCTCCAGAACCGGGTGAAGACGTAGCTCTGGCCGATCAGATCAATCGCCTTACCCATGTCGAAGAACTTCGTAATGCGGCTACCGCCGCACACGAGGCTATCTCGAGCGAATCCTTTCAAGACGCTGGCGATGCGATTGCACTTATTGGCCAAGCGCGACGTTCACTTGAGCACGTAGCCAGTCACGATTCCAAACTTGAAGAATTGGCCGAATCGCTTAGGCAATTGGGCTACCAACTGGGCGATGTTGCCGCCGAAATTTCTAGTTATTTGGCAAGCCTCGACGACGACGCATCTCGTGTGCTCGAGCACCTGCAGGAACGCAAGTCGCTGCTAAATAACTTGATCAGAAAGTACGGCCCGACTCTTGATGATGTAATTAACTTCAGCAAGACCGCCAGCGACCGTCTATTGCAGTTAGATTCTTCAAATGAATCACTGGAGTCGTTGCAGCAAAAAGTTGACGCTGTTTTTGCCGAAATGCATACCGCAGCAAAAGCGCTTAGCGCAAAACGAACTGTTGCGGCAAAAGAGCTTGCCCAGCAGGTCGATGTTGAACTTGCGGCTTTGGCCATGGCCGGCGCAAGTCTGGTGGTAGAGGTAATCGAGGCCGCAGATTTCAATGCTCACGGAAAAGATTCGATTGCAATTCTGCTAGCCGCACACCCGGGTGCAGAACCAAGACCGCTCGGCAAGGGTGCCAGTGGCGGCGAACTGTCCAGAATCATGTTGGCGCTCGAAGTGGTACTGGCAAAAACTGAGCAGGCCCCGACTTTCATTTTCGATGAGGTTGACGCCGGGGTAGGTGGTGCCGCCGCAATCGAGGTGGGTCGTCGTTTGGCTATGCTGGCAAAGCAGGCTCAGGTAATTGTGGTGACTCACCTGGCCCAGGTTGCGGCTTACGCAAATAATCACCTTCAGGTACTCAAAACCAGTGGTGAAGAATTCACGGCTACCGATGTGCGCAGTCTCGACGAAGAATCACGTGTGGCCGAGCTGACCAGAATGCTATCTGGTCTGCCCGATTCCGACTCGGGGCGCGCCCACGCAGCCGAACTTTTGCAGAAGGCCAAGGCCGAATTCGCTTAATTAATGCTGGGCCAGCATGTCGCCGCGGTAATTAAGCATCGCGACGCTGGTAGGCTTAAATTCCATGGCAGAAGCTTTGGATTCCGGTATCACACGTCACATTTTCGTCACCGGAGGTGTTGCATCATCACTGGGTAAGGGTTTAACCGCCTCGAGTCTAGGCAACCTACTTCGTGCCCGCGGCCTAAAGGTCGTAATGCAAAAGCTCGACCCTTATCTAAACGTCGATCCAGGCACCATGAACCCATTCCAGCACGGTGAAGTTTTTGTCACCGACGATGGCGCCGAAACTGACCTAGACATCGGCCACTACGAACGCTTTCTCGACATCAATCTTGGCCAATCTGCAAACGTAACCACCGGTCAGATTTATTCGACAGTGATTGCGCGTGAGCGTCGCGGTGAATATCTGGGAGACACCGTGCAGGTCATTCCACACATCACCAACGAAATTAAGCGTCGCATGCGTTTGCAGTCACACGACACGCCAGCTCCAGACGTAATCATTACCGAGATCGGTGGCACCGTCGGCGACATTGAGTCGCAGCCGTTCATCGAGGCAGCGCGCCAGATTCGTCACGAGGTTGGTCGCGACAACGTTTTCTACATTCACGTTTCGCTGGTGCCATACCTTGCCGCTTCGGGTGAGCTAAAGACCAAGCCAACTCAACACTCGGTTGCCACGCTGCGCTCAATCGGTATTCAGCCAGACGCAGTAGTTTGTCGCACCGACCGCCCGCTTCCAGATTCCATCAAAAACAAAATTGCTCTGATGTGTGACATCGACAAGAAGGCGGTAATCACCGCTGCTGATGCAGCCAGCATCTATGACGTGCCAAGCGTGCTTAACCAAGAGGGCTTGGATTCTTACGTAATCGAGCGCCTTGGCTTGAAGTCGAAA
>JBEGRY010000033.1:0-10109 GCA_041180265.1 Actinomycetota bacterium
GTTAATTACCAACGAAATAAGCCCAAAGGTAAGTATGTAGAGGGGAAAAGCTAGCACCTTGATGACCGGGGCGATTAGCCCGTTGACCAGCCCGAAAACTACGGCAACTAACAAATACGAGGCTATGGTTGCCCAAATATCCGTGCCGCCGTAGGGGGTCAGCTTGATTGCTGGAATGCACAGGGTGACCGCCCACAAACCGAGCGCATTTACTACCGTGCTAACCAGGAATCTGACCATATTTAGATTGTGCCACGCAAAGCAACTAATCTGGTCTAGATGACTGCTCAGGATGCCGGCCGCGTGCCTATGGTGCAACTGCTCTCGCCAGAGGGTGAATATGGCGTGCCGAGCCAATATGCCGAATATGGCAAATACATTGAGCAGTTAAAAGAAGAGGATTTCCTCAAGTTTTACCGTGACATGGCCCGCATGCGCCGGTTCGATAACGAAGCCACCGCATTGCAGCGTCAGGGCCAGCTGGGCCTTTGGATTCCGGCGATTGGCCAAGAGGCCGCCCAAATTGGTTCTGGCTATGGCGTTGGCCACAACGACCACATTTTTCCAAGCTATCGCGAACACGGAGTAGCTATTACCCACGGCATTGACCTGATGTCGATTCTGAAGATGCTGCGCGGTGTTAACCACGGTGGCTGGAACCCAGATGAAACCCGATTCCACCTATATGCAATCGTTTTGGCAAGCCAGACCCTGCACGCGGTTGGCTATGCAATGGGTGTTAAGTTCGACGGCAAAGTCGGCACCGGCGATCTAAGCAACGATCAGGCCGTAATCACCTACATCGGTGATGGTGCCACCGCCGAGGGTGACGCGTCTGAGTCATTCTTGTTTGCTGCAACTAATAAAGTGCCGCTGGTTTATTTCATTCAAAACAACCAATATGCAATTTCTTCGCCGGTAGATTCTCAAACCACAGTGCCACTATTCCAACGCGGTGCTGGTTTTGGTGTGCCAGGCATTCGTATTGATGGCAACGATGTGCTCGCTTCTTATGCAGTCACTAAAAAGCACATGGATGAAGCTCGCGAAGGTGCCGGCCCATTCTTAATCGAAGCATTGACTTATCGCATGGGCGCACACACCTCAAGCGATGACCCAACAAAATATCGCAGCGACGAAGAAGTTGACTACTGGAAGGCACGAGACCCTCTTGCGCGTCTCGAGAAATTCTTGCGTCGTCAGGGAATCGGTCAATCATTCTTTGACGAATGTGAACAGGCGGGCGAGGAACTTTCTGCCTACGTGCGCGGCGAGACTTTTGCACTGACCAACCCACCGATCGAGAACATGTTCAAGCATGTTTACTCAGAGGCCCACCCGCTAATCGAAGAGCAGCTTGCTTGGCTCGAAGGTTTCGAGGCGTCGTTCGAAGGCGATGCATCTCAAGGGGGTGCACACTAATGAGCAACGTTGTAGAGATGTCGATTGCAAAAGCAATCAACGCTGGCCTGCGTCAGGCAATGCGTGACAACGAAAAGGTTTTGGTTTTTGGACAAGACGTTGCGCGACTTGGTGGCGTATTCCGCGTCACCGAAGGAATTCTTGACGAATTTGGTGAGCACCGAATTTTCAATTCACCGATTGCCGAAGCTGGAATCGTGGGAACTGCAATTGGTTTGGCAATGCGCGGTTATTCATCGGTTGCCGAAATTCAGTTCGATGGTTTTATTTTTCCGGCGTTCAACCAGATCACTTCGCAGCTGGCAAAGTTGCAAAACCGCAGCGAGGGTTTTTTGAGCATGCCGGTTGTGATTCGAGTGCCATTTGGTGGCGGCATTGGTGCCGTCGAGCACCACTCGGAATCACCAGAGGCTTACTTTGCACACACCCCGGGTCTGCGCGTGGTTTCACCGTCGACTCCGAACGATGCCTACTGGATGATTCAGCAGGCCGTGGCCTCTAAAGACCCGGTGCTGTTCTTTGAACCGAAGCGCCGCTACTGGCAAAAGGGCCCGGTAAATCTCGATGAGCCACCGGCCGGAATGCACACCGCAAAGGTTGTTCGCGAGGGCAACCAGGTGACCATTGCGACCTACGGTCCAATGGTTACTACTTCGCTGGAGGCAGCGAACATCGCCGCCGAAGAAGGCACCAGCCTTGAGGTAATCGACATGCGCTCGATGTCACCGATCGACTTCAACACCATTATCGAATCGGTAAAGAAGACTGGGCACCTGATTGTGGTTGCCGAGGCAAGCACCAATGTTTCTGTTTCCTCAGAGGTGGCCGCACGCGTTACCGAATTGGCTTTCTATCACCTTGAGGCACCGGTGCTTCGTGTCGGTGGTTTCGACGTTCCTTATCCAGCGGCAAAGCTTGAAGAAAAATTCTTGCCAGATGCCGACCGCATTCTTGAAGCGGTTGACCGAAGCTTGGCTTACTAGGAGTCACCATGTCGCAGATTGCATATTTCAACTTGCCAGACGTTGGCGAAGGTCTAACCGAAGCCGAAATCGTAACTTGGAAAGTTGCCGTTGGCGACACCGTTTCGGTTAACCAAATCATTGTTGAAATCGAAACTGCAAAATCTTTGGTGGAACTACCTGTGCCATTTGCCGGCGTGGTTTCTGAGTTGCTTGCCAATGAAGGCGACACCGTAGAGGTTGGCAAGCCAATCATCGGTGTTAAAGTTGCCGGCACAGTTGGCGCGGTAAGCACCGCAACCAACGCGATCAAAATTATTGACGAAGATGTTGCAGCCGCGGCAGCAATTGTTGACGACACCGCAGCATCGGTCGAGCCAAAGAAAACTCCAAACCTAGTTGGTTATGGAGTGATGGAAGGATCGCACGGTGGTTCACGCCGCCGCCGCGGACCAATCGCGGCAACCGCACCTGCAGTTGCCGCTGCAGCGGCAGAACTTCCACCGATTAACCCGGCGACCGAATTGCACAACACTGTTGCACTTAGTTCCGAAGATCGCGTGATTGCAAAACCACCGGTTCGTAAACTGGCTAAAGACCTCGGTGTAAAACTTGCCGGCATTAAGGGCAGCGGTGTTGCCGGAGAAATTCTTCGCGAAGATGTTGTGAACGGTGCAACTCAGGCATCGGTGTTTAGAAACCTAACCACACCAGAAGCACCAAAAACTTCTGAAGAACGAATTCCGGTTAAGGGCGTGCGCAAGGCAATTGCAACCGCAATGGTTTCGTCTGCATTCACCGCACCGCACGTGAGCATCTTCGTTGATGTCGACGCAACTCGCACCATGGAATACGTCAAGCGTCTAAAAGCCTCAACCGATTTCGCTGGTGTAAAGGTAACCCCACTTCTGATCATGGCTAAGGCAATGATCTGGGCAGTACGCAGAAACCCCATGGTTAACTCAACCTGGACCGACGAAGAAATCATCGTGCACAACTTTGTGAACTTTGGAATCGCTGCGGCAACTCCGCGCGGACTGATCGTGCCGAACATCAAGAACGCCGACAAAATGTCGATGCTCGAACTCGCTCAGGCCATCGAGCAGCTCGCCGCCACCGCGCGTGAGGGCAAGACCACTCCGGCCGACATGAAAGACGGAACCATCACGATTACCAACATCGGTGTATTTGGTGTTGACACCGGAACCCCGATTTTGAACCCTGGTGAGGTTGGCATTGTTGCTCTTGGTTCGATTCGACCAAAGCCTTGGGTGGTCAACAACGAAATTCAGATTCGCCAGGTAACCACAATCGGTGCGACCTTCGACCACCGCGTTGTTGACGGTGACGTTGCCAGCCGATTCGTGCAAGACGTTGCATCAGTAATCGAAGAGCCAGCCCTGCTGCTCGACTAATGGCAGCCAAACGGCGCCCGAAGTGGCTAACCAAGAATCTTTTGGCAATGTCGTGGGTGTCGCATTTACAAGATGCGGCTAGCGAAATGCTTTACCCAATAATGCCTGTATTTCTAAATTCAGTACTTGGCGCACCGGCCGCAATAATTGGAGCAATTGAAGGCATTGCAGAAGGTGCGGCCGCCCTCACCAAACTAAGTAGCAAGTACGTCAACCGCGTGATTTCAAGAAAGTCGATGGTCTTAATTGGCTATGGCTTAGCGGCTCTTGGCAAATTTCTGATTGCGATTGCAACAGCTTGGCCGATGGTTATGTTGGCCAGATTTGTTGACCGCATTGGTAAAGGAACTAGGTCTGCGGCGCGTGATGCGATTTTAGTTCAAGGCGTAGCTGCTGAAGACCGAGGCAAAGTGATTGGTTTTCATAGAACCAGCGACACACTTGGTGCTGTGGTGGGCCCTGCCCTGGCATTAGCTTTGCTCTCTCTCTTCGACGGGGACATTGCGACCATATTTTGGATAGCACTGATCCCAGCAGTGCTATCGACTTTTTTTGTGCTGATAATCAAAGACACAGAACCAGCTACCAGAAAAAGGCAAAAAGTTTCTGAGCCCAACGGGGTCAAGGGCGAGACGGTAATCTCTAGCAAGATCAAAGCACTCGTTTGGGTACTGGCTATTTTTTCTTTAGTGAATTTTCCCGATGCACTGCTTCTACTACACCTAAGCCAAGAAAATTTCACCGTGATTGAAGTTGTTGGGTTGTATTTGTTATTTAACATTTCCTACGCGGCACTGAGCTTTCCTGCCGGCCTACTTGCCGATCGAATTAAACCCAAATTTGTTTTCTCTTTCGGGTTATTACTTTTTGCCATCGCTTATGGAGGGTTAGCAATCACCACGGACAAAGCAGCAGGCCTAGTATTTGTGATTATTTACGGCGGCTTTGCGGCAACCAATGATGTCGTTGGTAAATCCTGGGTTTCGAAAATGGCGCTAGCTAATCAGCAACTTGCAGTGCAAGCGAGACTGCAGGGACTAACTGGGTTGGCGGTATTGGTTGCGGGAGTTTGGGCGGGATTGTGTTGGTCGCTTGGCCCTGGATTTGGCATCGTTCCGCTTTTGATTTCCGCAATTAGCGCGATTGTTGCGGCCGGGTTCGTGCTGACATTCAAAACTGAGGCTTATTGACAAAGATTCTCAATAAGCCTTAGCCTTGGCTTATGAGATTTGAAGTTGGCCATGGCGCCGAAGACCTTGGGTTCTGGCAAGAGGTTTGGTCGATTTTCGCCGACCCCGCCCACATCGTTGCCGAGCTCGGCTGGACTGTCATCCAGGATGTAATTCTGATCTGGCTTCTTTACGGAACCCTTTGGAAAAAGGTGATTTTGCCTAAGTTGCATGAGAAATTCGACCGGGAGCACAAGATCACGCACCATGACCACAACCACGATGCCTGAGGCGAAGCGCCGAAATACCCCGCAAAAAGACGCCATAAGGCATGCCCTGGGCAATTTCAAAGGGTTCGTTAGCGCCAAGAAACTGCACGGCGAGCTGGCTGGGCACGGCAGCAAGATCGGCTTGGCCACCGTTTACCGAACCCTGGCCGTGATGGCCACCGATGGCGAGGCCGATAGCCTGACCGCCAAGGATGGCGAGGCCCTTTACCGAGCCTGCACCGGCAGACACCATCACCACATAATCTGTCAAAACTGCGGCCTGACCCTAGAAATCGAGGCCTCAAAAGTTGAGACCTGGGCCCACGAAATTGCCGCAAATCACGGCTTTACCCAGGCCAGCCACACCATCGATATCTTTGGCATTTGCCCCGATTGTCGCCGAAATTAGGACTTGCATTCGCTCTGGCAACTGGCCTAAACTTGACAAGTTGTCTTCTGATTTGTCGAAGATAAACCAAATTTTGAAATTCAAGCCTTTGACCATTTTGGGTCGTTCTGGCTTGCCCTTATAAGGAGAACAAAATGGCAGCCTATTGCCAGGTGACTGAGACCGGCCCACAGTTCGGCCACAACGTCTCGCACGCTCAGAACAAGACCAAGCGTCGCTTCAACCCAAACATTCAGAAGAAGACTTACTTTGTGCCTTCTCTAAAGCGCAATGTGACCCTAAACCTAAGTGCCCGTGGCATCAAGGTTATTGACTCACGTGGTATCGAGGCAGTTGTTGCCGACATCCTTGCCCGTGGCGAGAAGATCTAAGGAGCGCCGCTAAATGGCTAAGAAGGACAAGGACATCCGTCCAATCATCAAGCTTCGTTCGACAGCGGGAACTGGTTACACCTACGTGACCAAGAAGAACCGTCGCAACGACCCAGACCGTATGGTGCTAAAGAAGTACGACCCAGTTGTACGTCAGCACGTTGAATTCCGCGAGGAGCGCTAAGAATGGCTAAGAAGAGCAAGATCGCTAAGAACGAGCAGCGCAAGGTTATTGTTGAGCGCTACGCAGAGAAGCGCCTAGCCCTTAAGAAGGCTTTGGTTGACCCAAACTCAACCGACGCTCAGCGAGAAGAAGCACGCCTAGGTTTGCAGAAGCTACCTCGCAACGCTTCACCAGTTCGCCTTCGCAACCGCGACGCCATCGATGGTCGTCCACGTGGTGTGCTAGCTAAGTTCGGTGTATCTCGTGTTCGCTTCCGCAACATGGCTCACCGTGGCGAGCTGCCAGGTGTAACCAAGTCATCTTGGTAGTACCGAACTACAACTTTTGCCAAACCCCCTGAAATTCAGGGGGTTTTTGCTTTGCCGGGATGCCCCGCGGGCCGGAAACCCGCATCAAATCAGGCAACTTTCGAAAAAACCGCTTGGCAACACGCCGAGCGAGGTGAATGACAAGTTTTTACTGGACTGTACCTTGTTTATTGACGCAAATGTCAAACAACTAAACGTCCAGGAGGACCAAATGTCTCTAAACAAGAGCGAACTAGTAGCAGCAATTGCTGCCGAAACAGGCGAGTCTCAGGCAGCGGTCAACCGCGTTGTTGACTCTTTCTTCGATGTAATCTCAAAGACCATTGTTAAGGGTGGCAAAGTAACCATCCCTGGTTGGTTGTCAGTAGAGAAGGGTCACCGCGCTGCTCGTCAGGGCCGTAACCCACAGACCGGTGAGACCATCCAGATCAAGGCTTCGAACACCGTTAAGGTTTCAGCTGGTTCAAAGCTAAAGGCTGCAGTTAAGTAAGTCTTAGTAAGAATTGAGAAGGCGCCCGCGAAAGTGGGCGTCTTTTCTTTAACCGATGCGCGTAGCCTTGAACCATGAGCAACAAAACAGCGGGCTATCTATTCGTGATTGGGCAGTTCGCTTTGCTTTATGCAATCTTTGTGATTGCCATCGATGAGCCAACCCCGCCGGTGCTTTATTACTGCGGTGCCGCACTGATAGTGATTGGGTTAGGCATCTTGTTGCTGGCTGGCATTCAGCTTGGAAACTCGCTAACCGCAAACCCGGTGCCTAAAGAAAAAGCGCAACTGGTGCGCACCGGTTTATACGGCAGAGTACGTCACCCGATTTATACCGGTTTACTGATTGCCACTTTCGGCAGCGTGGTGCAGCAACCGGCACCGGTGAAGATTGGATTTTGGTTGTTGTTCATTTTGTTGATCTGGAACAAAGCCAAATTCGAAGAACGCCTGCTGTCACAAAAATTTAGCGACTACGGTGCATACTCAAAGACCACCGGTCGGTTCTTTCCTAGAATTGGCAAGTGAACAAACCACCAACCTTTAGCCGCGGCAGCATTGCGCTGTTGCTGGGCGTTGCCTTTGGTTTGATCACCCTGATGCTTGGCCTGGTGATTGGCGGCGGTGCGGCAGCGCTAGCCCTAGCCGATCCAGGCGAAGCGGTGCGCTTTGGCCAGCCAATCGCAAAACTAATCTTCAACTTCTCGATGGCAGCCGCCGTTGGCACACTGATCTTCACCGCATTCGCGATTGCTGCCGACAGCCCGCTATTAGGAAAGGCATTAGATTTGGTTGCCGGTGCCTCGGTGGTTTGGGCGCTCGCCGCAGCCGCAAACTTTTTGCTTACCTATCTAAACGTTGCCGGCAGTCCGTTGAATTTCGACGCCAGCTTTGGCGAAAGCCTTTGGATGTTTGCCACCGAAATTGAAATGGGTACCGCGCTTGCGCTAAATGCCGCAGCCGCAGTTTTGCTTTCGGTATTGGCACTCGCGTCTCGTTCGCTAACTGTCACCGCCCTGCTTGCCGCGCTTGGTATTGCGGCAATCGTGCCACTGGCATTGATTGGTCACGCGGCCGGCACTGCTAATCACGCCATGGCGGTTAACTCGATCGGCTTGCATCTGCTTTCGGTAATCATTTGGGTTGGCGGCTTGTTCGCGCTGTTTGCGCTTCGCGGCGGCAGCGCCGAGCAAAGCGAAACCCTGACCAAGCGCTATTCATCGTTGGCGTTGGTTGCCTTTATTTTGTTGGCAATCTCTGGTGTGGCAAGTGCGCTGGTGCGCATCACTCCAGCCGAACTTTTCAGCAGTGCCTACGGGCAGCTAATTCTTTTGAAGGTTGCGGCTTTTGTTGGCCTAGGTATTTTCGGTGCCGTCTATCGCCTTCGCATTGCCCGCAAATCATTTTGGTCACTCGCACTTTTCGAAATCACCATCATGGGTGCGGCGATTGGTCTGGCCACCGCGCTTGCCAAGACCGCGCCACCGGTGGCCGGCGATGGAATTATCGAAGTGACCCCGGCGCAGCTTTTGACCGGCGAACCACTGCCACCAGAGCTAACCCCGCTGCGTTGGCTAACCGCCTGGAAGATTGACCTGCTGTGGTTGGTGATTTGTGTGGTTGCCATTGGTGCCTATTTGCTTGGCGTGCGCCGATTGGCAAAGCGCGGTGACAAGTGGCCGTGGCTGCGCACCGCAAGTTGGGTCACCGGCATGCTCACTCTTATTTACACAACCAGTGGCGCACTAAACGCCTATCAGGAATACCTGTTTAGCGTGCACATGATTGCCCACATGGTTTTGGCCATGGCGGTGCCGGTGTTGCTGGTGCCTGGTGCACCGGTCACTCTGCTTATGCGCGCGGTTGAAAAACGCCACGATGAATCGCGCGGTGTGCGCGAGTGGGTGCTGTGGGCGGTGCACACCAAGTACGCGCGTTTTATTTCAAACCCGCTTATTGCGGCGGCACTTTTTGCCAGCTCGCTAGTGACTTTCTATTACACGCCGCTATTTGCCTGGGCCACCAACGAACACATTGGTCACCAGTGGATGGTCGTGCACTTCTTGATCACCGGCTATCTATTTGCACAGGCACTGATTGGCATTGATCCGGGCCCGTATCAAATGCCTTATGCCGCGCGCTTGCTATTGCTGATTGCCACCATGGCATTCCACGCATTCTTTGGACTGAGCCTGATGGATGGCAGCGGCCTGCTGTTGCCAGATTGGTATGGCGCGATGGGTCGAACCTGGGGCGATGACCCGCTGACCGATCAGCACACCGGTGGCGCAATCGCGTGGGG
Organism: Actinomycetota bacterium; assembly: GCA_041180265.1. Taxonomy (GTDB): domain Bacteria; phylum Actinomycetota; class Actinomycetes; order Actinomycetales; family Microbacteriaceae; genus Rhodoluna. The sequence goes on from JBEGRY010000033.1 coordinate 9,301, forward strand.
TATTGGCGAACTGCCAACCGCAGCATTGACAATCATTGTTGCGGTGCAGTGGTTCAAGAGTGATGCGCGCGAAGCCAAGCGCAAAGATCGCCAGAGCGATCGCACCGGCGGGCAAGACATCGAAGAATACAACCGCATGTTGGCCAAGCTTGCCGAGCGCGATCAGGCCGGGCGCTAATGCAGCAGGTAACTCTTTCAACCGAACAGCAGAATCTTTTCGATTACATCGAGAGCTCAGAAAACAATATCTTTGTCACCGGTCGCGCCGGTACCGGCAAGTCAACGCTGCTTAATTATTTAATTGAAAACACGGATAAGCGCGTGGCGGTATGTGCACCAACCGGCGTTGCCGCGTTGAATGTTGGTGGCGTCACCATTCACTCGCTGTTTGGTTTTCCGTTCGGAATTCTTGGCACTCAAGATCTAGCACGTCACCTGCACCGCCGAACTCGCGAGGTTCTAAAAACCATCGACATGTTGGTGATCGACGAGATTTCAATGGTGAATGCCGACATGATGGATGCCATTTCGACTGCCATGGGAATTGCTCGCGGCCGACGCAAGCAACCATTCGGTGGCGCACAGGTTGTGATGTTTGGTGACCCTTATCAGCTAGCCCCCGTGCCGGGAAACAATGAAGAACGAGCCTACATGGCAGAGCACTATCAGAGTCCTTGGTTTTTTGACGCGGATGTTTGGCGCGAAGATTCACTTGAACGCTACGAACTTAACGAGATCTTCAGGCAAAGCGACGAACACTTCAAAGAAATTTTGAACGCGATTCGCGATGGTTCCTGCACACAAGAGAT
>JBEGRY010000034.1:0-9844 GCA_041180265.1 Actinomycetota bacterium
AGCTAACTATCGATCAGGAACGTTTCGGTCGTGCAAGCGAGGCATTTGCCCGCGCCATGGGAACCGGTGCATTTCTAATTGGCATGACCATTGTGGTCGCGCTTTGGCTTACCTGGAACACTCTGCTTCCAGCGGAATCGCAGTTTGACCCGCGCGCAACTAACTTCACGCTGTTGACCCTGATTCTCTCGATGCAGGCTTCATACGCGGCCCCGCTAATTCTTTTGGCGCAGAATCGTCAAGACGACCGCGATCGCGTGAAGTTCGAGCAGGATCGCCAGCGTGCAGAGCGCAATTTGGCCGACACCGAATACCTTGCGCGCGAGGTTGTTGCCCTGCGTCTGGCCATGGATGAATTGGCTACCAAGGATTTTGTGCGTGACGAACTTCGCGACATGTTGAAAGAGATTCTTGATGAGCGCAAGCGCGATTAAGCGCGCGCTCGAAAAAGTCATTGACCCAGAGCTTCGCCTGCCGATTACCGACCTGAATATGGTCGAAGCCACTGATAATAAAGCGATTATCAAGCTAACCGTTGCCGGTTGCCCTGCAGCCGACAAAATTGAGGCCGATGTAAGAACCGCCTTGCAAGATTTTGAAGTTGAAATTCAAATGACGGTTATGACTCAAAGTGAACGCGACGCATTAAAAGAAAAGTTGCGTGGTGGCCGTGCGCCCAGGGTCAACCCTTTTGATGCCGACACTCTAACCCGTGTCCATCTGATTGGCTCTGGCAAGGGTGGCGTGGGAAAGTCATCGATCACCGCGAACCTTGCTGTGGCGCTTGCCGCGGCGGGTCACCGCGTTGGACTTATCGATGCCGACATTTTTGGGTTCTCTATTCCTGGTCAGCTCGGGGTTACCGCAAAACCAACCAGGGTTGACGAAATGATTTTGCCGCCAGTGGTGCACGGCGTAAAAGTTATTTCGATTGCCATGTTCCTCGACGGCAATAAACCAGTTGCTTGGCGCGGCCCAATGTTGCATCGCGCAATCGAACAATTTCTATGCGACGTTTTCTGGGGCGACCTAGATTTCTTGCTTATCGACATGCCCCCGGGCACCGGCGATGTGGCAATCACCCTTGGTCAGCTTTTGCCTAGTGCAAAATCAATCGTGGTGACTACCCCGCAGGTTGCCGCCGCAGATGTTGCCGAGCGCTCTGGATCAGTTGGCGTGCAGACCGGTCAAGGCGTTTTCGGTGTTATCGAAAACATGAGCTGGCTGGTTCAGGCAGACGGCAGCAAGCTCGAAATCTTTGGCAACGGTGGCGGAAAGCTCGTTGCCGATCGTTTGTCAACCCTTGTTGGCCAGCCGGTTGAACTACTCGGTCAGATTCCGCTAAGTGTTGAGCTTCGCGAGGGCAGCGATCAGGGTCAGCCAGTGGTGTTGGCTAAGCCAAACGATGCCGCGGCACTCGAGATTAAGGCTATTGCAGCTCGACTGGCAAGCGAGCCAATCGGTCTAGCCGGTAAAAAACTTAGAATAAGCCTGTGAGCGAAACCAGCATCGCGGCCCTATTGGCCCACCTGCCAACTACCGAAAACACTGTTCCGGTAATGAACCCAGCCAACGCCAAAAAAATCTACGATCTGCCACAACTTTCTGCCAAGCAGGTCGAGCAGGCAGTGATGGCTGCACGCCAAGCTCAAACGGAATGGGCACTAACGAGCGTGGCCGAGCGTTCAAAAATTCTTGCCGAGCTTAAGGACCTGATGGTGCTCGACGAAACCAAGTTGCTTGATCTTCTTCAACTCGAGACCGCAAAGTCGCGCGCGCATGCTTTTGAGGAAACCTTTGGTGCCATGAACGCCGCAAAATATTTTGCGAAGATCGCGCCGAAAACCCTGGCTCGACAAAAGACAAGTTCTGGCGCACCTGGTTTAACCAAGACCTTTGTTGATCACGTTCCGGTTGGTGTGGTCGGCATTATTACTCCGTGGAACTACCCACTTGCTCTGACCATGCTTGATGTATTACCCGCTCTAATTGCCGGCAACGCCGTGGTGCAAAAAGCCGATAACCAAACCGCACTGACTGTGCTGTTTGCTCGCCATCTTGCAGTTGAGGCGGGAATTCCGGCCGCACTCTGGACCGTGGTGGTTGGCGATGGCGAGACCGTCGGCAATGCCATCACCGACAACGTAGACTACGTGGCCTTTACCGGCTCGACCGCTACCGGTCGTAAAGTCGCCGAACGCGCGGCCTCTCGCCTTATCGGTTGTGCACTGGAACTCGGCGGCAAGAACCCAATGATCGTGCTTGAGGGTGCAAACATTAAGCGCGCCGCTGAAATAGCAATAGCCGGCGCATTTGGTTCGGCCGGGCAGCTTTGCGTTTCTATTGAACGTGTCTACGTACCCAACAGTCTTAAGCAACAGTTTCTTAATGAAATTGCCAAGCGAACTGATTCTTTGAAAGTGGGTCGCTCAAATGATTTCAGCATGGATATCGGTTCGCTAACTGGTTACAACCAACTTCAGCGCGTTATGGGATTCATCGATGATGCGGTGAGCACCGGAGCTACATTGGTGTCTGGCGGCAAGCAGCTGGCCGAAGTTGGCCCATACTTTTACACCCCAACCGTGATCACCAATGTGAATTCAAATGCTCGAATGTTTCGTCAAGAAGTATTTGGCCCGGTGGTCGATGTTGAAGGCTATGACGATCTTGGCGAGGCCATTCGCCTTGCCAACGATTGTGACTACGGCCTGAATGCATCGGTGATTGGCCCAGAACGCGAGGCCATTCAAATTGCCCAGAGCCTAAACGCAGGCAGCGTGAACATCAACGAAGGATTCCGCGCCAGCTTTGCCTCAATGGAAACACCGATGGGCGGTTTCAAGTCTTCAGGTCAGGGTCGACGAAATGGTCCCGGTGGGCTGCTGCGTTTTACCGAGGCTAAAGCAATTGGAATCGCGCGCGGCCCAATCAAACTTCCTACTCGAGCCAAGCATTACGAAAAAATGGCTCCGCTGATGCGCAAGCTCTTAAAGCTGCTGAAGTAGATTAAGTAGCCTCTGCGTCAAACGGTGCGCTCTCGCCCGCAACTAACTTTGGCTGAGCTTGGGTTTTTGGTTTGTTCAACGCGGTGGCGTTTGGTTTTATCTCTTCATCTTCTAAAAGTGCCTCGCGGATAATGCGACGCGGATCGTATTGACGCGGATCAAGTTTCTTCCAGTCCAACTCTTCGCCGATTTCACTTGAGAGCTGATCCTTGGCACCGTCGGCCATCTTTTTTAGATTCTTGGCAAACCTGGCCAATTGCTGAGCGTAGTGTGGCAATCTATCCGGGCCCAAAATGAAGACGGCAATCAGCCCCAGAATTAGTAGCTTCTCGCCGCTCAAACCAAACATTCTTCAAGGTTACACTTTCGACTAATGCCTGAGGGTTCGCTACCAAGGTTGAGGTGCTCCCCGACTTATGCTTTATGCCAAGGAGACCACATTGGTAGACAAAATCAGCAGCTGGAAATTCGCCGAAGACTTCGTGAACGAGGCCGAGGCCTTTCGTGACGCACGCGGCCGTGCCGAAGAACTAGGCGTGGAATGCGTGACCCCTTCGGTTGGCGCGCACCTGGCAATGCTGGTTTCAGCCCTGGGCGCTAAGGCCATTGTTGAGGCCGGCACCGGCACCGGTGTTTCGGGTCTGTGGCTACTGAGTGGTTCAACAACTGGCGTGCTGGCAACAATCGATAACGAACCTGAGAACCAGACTGCCGCACGCAAGGCTTTTAGCGATGCCAAAATCGCCGCCAATCGCACTCGCGTGATTAGTGGTCGTGCGATCGATGTAATGAGCAACATGGCCGATGCTGCTTATGACTTGGTTTTTCTAGATGCCGATCGTGACACGCTTGAAGAGCAATTGCACGAAGCCTCGCGTTTACTTCGCCCGGGTGGAGTGGTTGCCATTGCTCACGCGCTATGGCGCGATCGAGTGCCAGACCCAGCAATGCGCGACGATGCCACCGCGGTTTACCGTGATGTATTGCGCTTCTTCAGCAACAACGATGATTTCTTCTCGGTGTTGTCGCCGGTGGGCGACGGCTTGCTGATTGCCAGCAAGCGCGCAAACTAAATTACTTCTTAGCTTTTTGCGCAGCAGCGCGGCGCTTGGCAACCTCATAGAGGGTAACGCTCGCCGCAATTCCGGCGTTCAGTGATTCGGTATCGCCCGAAATCGGAATCGATACGACGGCATCACAGTTTTCGGTAACTAAACGCGAAAGACCCTTGCCCTCTGAACCAACCACTAGCACCAAAGGTTCGGTGCCTAGCGAGAACTCGGTAAGCGACATGTCGCCATCGCCGTCAAGACCAACAATGAAACAGCCGCGCTTCTTCAAATCTTTAAGAGTCGAGTTCAGGTTGGCAGCAAGCGCCACCGGAATACGCGCAGCGGCACCAGCCGAGGTCTTCCACGCTGATGCGGTCACACCGGTTGACCTGCGCTGCGGCAAAATAACTCCCTGGCCACCGAACGCGGCCACCGAACGAATAATCGCACCAAGGTTGCGCGGGTCAGTAATTCCATCAAGCGCAACCAAAAGTGGTCGCTGACCGCGAGACAAAACCAAATCCAAAAGTTCCATCGGGTGCTGGTACTTATAAGGCGGAACAGCAAGTGCGATTCCCTGGTGCACCGAGTCATAACCGGTCATGCGGTCGATCTCTGGGCGAGTAATTTCGTTTACTGCAATTCCGCGAGCAGCTGCAATCTTAATTGCCTCTTTAACACGCTCATCCATTTCGATTCTGGCTGCTAGGTAAAGCGCGGTTGCCGGAACCTTGGCACGCAGTGCCTCGAGCACCGAGTTGCGACCAGACAAAACCTCAGACGCGTTTTCGGCCTTAGCCACACGCATGCCGGCACGCTTTGCGGCACCACCAGAACCAGCGGTGCGCTGACCCGGAGCCAGGAATTCACCGCGACCGGTTGCCTCGCGCTTGCCCCTCGTGGCTCCAGCGACTGCGCCAGCGCGTGAGCGAGACGGTGCGGCCTTACCGGTGCGCGCACTGGCGATGGTTGGGTCTAGTTCAGATGCAAACTTACGTGCGGTCTTTGAGTTGCCCGCACCCTTGCCAACCACCTTGATACCAAGTGCGGCAGCCTTGCGCTCGGCAGCTTGACGTGCCTTGAATGCCTTGTGACCCTTGCGGTCTTCGGCCTTCGGGGTTGGTCCGCGGCCTTCAAGGCGCTGCTTGTTGTTACCACCAGAGCCGACCTTGCCACCCTTTTTATTTTTTGCCGCGCCCGGGCGACCTGGTTTTCCAGCCATTAATTAACACTCCAATGGGTTCCATCAGCGCCGTCTTCTAAAACAATTCCGGCTGCCTGTAGTTGGTCTCGAATCGCATCTGATCGAGCAAAGTCTTTTGCCGCACGCGCAGCATTACGTTCTGCAATCAGCGATTGCATCAGCGCATCAAGTGCGCCGTCATTTTTATTTGAATCGTTTTGTGCCCAAGTGGTTGGGTTGATGCCCAAAACTTCGGTCATGGCCAATACTGCCTGCACGGATGCTGCCGCGCCAGCTAGGTCTTCACCATCGAGCGCAGCGTTTCCGCTTCGAACCTGCTCGTGCAGCACTCCAAGCGCGGCCGGAATGGCAAGATCGTCATCCATCGCGGATACGAAATCAGCTGGCAGTGCGTCAAAAAGTTTTGTCGGCATGCCGGTTGCAAACTTGGTTTCGGCTAGTCGACGCGATGCGCGATCAATAAATGTTTCGATGCGACCAACGGCAGATTCGGCCTCGGCCAGAACACCATCGTGGTAATCCAAAACACTTCGGTAGTGCGCACTACCCAGGTAGTAACGCACGGCAAGAGCAGAGGCCGCGCTCAACAGGTCGTTAGCAAAAATCGAATTGCCAAGTGACTTAGACATCTTCTGGCCAGAAACATTAACCAGGCCGTTGTGCAACCAGTAATTTGCAAATGCATCGCCTGCAGCCGAGCTCTGTGCTAGCTCATTTTCGTGATGCGGAAAACGCAAGTCCAAACCGCCGCCGTGAATGTCAAAGTTCGCACCAAGATACTTGGTCGACATTGCTGAGCACTCGATGTGCCAGCCCGGGCGGCCAAGACCCCACGGGGTGTTCCAAGCTGCTGATTCGGGTTCACCCTGCTTGTGCGCTTTCCAAAGTGCAAAGTCATGTGATTCGCGCTTGCCTCGAGACTCAGTTTCATCGGCGGCATCCATGTCGGCAATTTTTTGATTGGTCAGCTCACCGTAGTTAGCCCACTTGCCCGCTGCAAAATAAACGTTTGCCGAACCGTCTTCGGCTGCATAAGCATAACCTCGCTCAATCAAGCGTTCGATGATTGCAATCATTTCTGGAATGGCTGCGGTAGCGCGCGGCTCGTAGGTCGGCGGCAAAATACCCAGCGCAGAGTAGGCGCGGTTGAATTCAATTTCATAGCGGTACGCCAACGCCCACCACTGCTCGCCCACGGTCTTGGCGTTATCTAAAACCTTGTCGTCAATATCGGTGACGTTGCGCACCAGAGTTACCTGGTTACCGCGCGCGATTAGCCAGCGACGCAGCTGATCGTAAACCAGTGCCGAACGTAGGTGTCCAACATGTGGTGCGCCCTGCACGGTTGGCCCGCACAAATAAATGCCAACCTGGCCGGCAACAATCGGCGCAAAAGCGCGAATTTGCTGGGCTTTCGAATCAAACAGGCTAACGCTCACAGGGATAGCCTACCTTCGGTACCCCGCGCAGCCCTTTGAATTAGCGCGGTGGCTACCGCGGCAACACCCTCGCTGTTACCCAAAAAACCGAGCCCATCAGTGGTGGTTGCGCCGAAACTAACCGGTGCGCCAAGCAACTCTGTTAACACCTGCTCGACCTTTTCTCGCATCGGTGCAACCTTCGGGCGATTGCCAATTAATTGCACGGATACGTTTTGCACGCTGTAGCCCGCGCTCTTAATGAGTTGCAGAGTCTCGGTTAAAAATACTGTTCCGTTTGCTCCGGCAAATTCTGGCCGGTCCACACCAAAGTTTGAACCGATGTCGCCCAAGCCGGCAGCCGACAAAATTGCATCGACGATTGCGTGCGACACTGCATCGCCATCGCTGTGACCATCGAGACCAACTTCGCCCGGCCATTCGATGGTGCCCAAGAATAGCGGTTTGTTTTTGTCATCGCTGAATCGGTGCACGTCAACTCCGATTCCGGTGCGCACCGCACCAAAACGTAATTCGGCAGCAGCAAGGTCATCCGCAGTGGTGATCTTAAAAGCTTGTTCGTCGCCCGCTACCGAATTAATCTGCAAGCCATGTGCCTGCGCGAGCGCGGCGTCATCGGTGTATTCGTGCTTCGCGGCAGAATAAGCCTCAATCAACTTGGCCGCAGGAAAACCCTGTGGAGTTTGTGCGGCACGCAGCGATTCGCGATCAATAGTTTCTTTAACTACTTCACCGGAAACGTGCTTTACGGTGTCGACGATGCGCATCACCGGCACAGCACCTAGCCCCGAGCGGCGCACCTCGCCAGCTACACGAGCAAAAAGTTCAGCCGGGGCCAACGCGCGGGCTGCGTCATGCACCAAAACTACAGCCACAGATTCATCAAGTGCGGCTAGAGCATTGGCAATAGATTGTTGACGAGTATCGCCGCCGATCACAACATCAAATCGAACGCTTGTTCCAGCTAACGCATTGTCGGCGATTTCGGCAGTTTGAGCTTCGTGCCCGGCAGGCACTGCAATGATCACTTGTTCCAGTGATGGCACGTTGGCAATATTTTGCAGCGCGTGAGTAATTAATGGCTTTTCAGCAAGCTCTACAAATGCTTTAGGTTTATTGGCACCCAGTCGTGTGCCCAAGCCAGCAGCAACAACGACCACCGCTAAATCGCGACTGGTCATGTTCGAATTACTTTCCTGGAGTTGCTAGAACCTTGTCGAGTTCTGCAGAAGCTTTTTCTTCGTCGGTCTTGTGGGCTAGAGCCAACTCTGAAACCAGAATTTGGCGAGCCTTTGCAAGCATGCGCTTTTCACCCGCCGATAGACCGCGGTCTTGGTCGCGGCGCCATAGGTCACGAACAACCTCTGAAACCTTGACCACGTCACCCGAGGCCAACTTTTCTAGGTTTGCCTTGTAGCGGCGTGACCAGTTAGTTGGTTCTTCGGTGAATTCTGCGCGAAGCACACCGTAAACGGTCTGAACACCCTTTTTGTCGATTACGTCGCGAACGCCAACCATTTCAACATTGTCAGCTGGCACCCAGATGGTCAGGTCCCCCTGAGCAACCTTCAGCTGCAGGTACTTCTTCTTTTCGCCACGAATGGTCTTGTTGGCTACTTCGACGATTTTTGCTGCGCCGTGGTGTGGGTAAACGACAGTTTCGCCTACTTCAAATTTCATATGGGTGATTACCTCTCAGAACGGTCAATTTTACCACAGAGCGCCTTTATAACAAAGGGATAAACTGGTGTGGTAGCCCCCAATCAGGAGAGAAATTGACCCTTCGTAAGTTCGCAATTGCAGCCATCGCAGCCGGCGTCATGCTTGGCACCTCAGCCTGCACCTTCATGAGCCCAGTGGCCTCACGCATTGTTTATGCGCCAGCCGACGGCCACCAGGTAGATCTGCAGAGCCTTAAACTTCGTAATTTTGTTTATGTGACCAATGGTGAAAAATCAGCGCTTACCGGTTCGATCGTTAACAGCGGAACAACCTCATCTTCACTGACCATCACCTACACCGACGCAGCGGTTGCCGAGAACAAGACCGTGACCATAACTGTTGCAGCTGGCCAGAAGCTTGACCTTGGCTACAACGGCGGTTCAGCGCTAGGCATCAACCTAGGCGGTAAAGCTGGTGACATCGTTTCGATTCAGGTTGCCGAAGGTTCGGGTGAAGCCGTTCTCTTCAACATTCCGGTACTTGATGAGCGCTTCGAATACTTCAAGCCAGCGATTGATTCACTGGGATCAGTCGAGCCATCAGCCGAGTAGTTCATTATTAAAAAATCCCCTCGCGAGAGGGGATTTTTTTATGCTTCGAATTTGTAGCCCAGGCCTCGTACTGTAAGCAGGTGTTCTGGTCGAGCTGGGTCATCTTCAATCTTTGAACGAATTCGCTTGATGTGTACGTCGAGAGTCTTGGTATCGCCATAGTAATTAGCGCCCCAGACTCGGTCAATAATCTGCCCGCGAGTCAGAACTCTATTTACGTTTTCAAGCAAGAGCTCTAGAAGTTCAAACTCCTTAAGCGGCATTGAGATTTTTTCTCCGTGCACTTCGACAATGTGACGATCCAAATCCATGCGCACAGATCCGGCTTCAAGAATTCCTGGCCCAGCTTCGGAATTCACAACTTGACCCTGTCGACGCAGCACGGCCTTCATTCGGGCAAGCAGTTCGCGAGTTGAATATGGTTTGGTCACATAGTCATCCGCACCAATTTCTAGCCCGACTACTTTGTCAATCTCAGAATCTTTAGCGGTAATCATGATGATAGGCACCTGCGAGGTTTGACGAATGATTCGGCAAACCTCGTTGCCACTGATCCCGGGAAGCATGAGATCCAACAGAATCAGGTCAATTCCACCTTTATCGAACGTCTCGATAGCCTTCTGGCCGTCTTCTGCTTCTGCTGTTTCAAAGCCTTCTTTCTTAAGCAGGTATACCAGCGGCTCGCGTAGCGACTGCTCGTCTTCAACAATCAATACTTTGGTCATTATTTGCTGCTTTCTATTACTTCGGTTTCAGCCGATGAAAGTGGAAGTCGAATGGTGAACGTAGAGCCAGTGCCAAGTTTTGACTTGACCTTGACCTCGCCCAGGTGCTTTTGCGCGATGTTCTTAACTAGGCTCAATCCCAG
>JBEGRY010000035.1:0-9240 GCA_041180265.1 Actinomycetota bacterium
GATTGCCCCGGTGGCAAAAATTACCGCGTGATAGTGCGCGTGAATGTCTTCAAGGGTGATGTCGCGACCAAAGGTGACGTTGCCATAAAAACGAATTGTGCCTTCGGCCAGCATTTCGTGCAGCGAATTCACAATTCCCTTGATGCGCGGGTGATCTGGAGCAACGCCATAGCGAATCAAGCCATAGGGGGCAGGTAGCGAGTCAAACAAGTCGATTTCGACATCTGGGTATTGGTTGTGCAGAATGTTGCCCGCGTAGATTCCGGCAGGGCCCGCGCCAATAATCGCAACGCGTAAGTGCTTAGACATCGAAAGTTTATTCCTAATTAATTCTTGTAATCGCCAACTAGTCGAACAGCGCCGCCGTCTACTCCCTTGGCTCCCTGCACGTAGTCAGCAAGAGCATCGCCGGTTGGTGCAGTATCAACCACACCGAGCTGCCAAGTATTTACGCCAAGCGAATTAAGTCGCACGGCAACTTCGTCGGCACGTGAAGCATCGACAACAACCGCCTGACCAAGACCAAGGTTCCAAGTGCCTTCGACACTCTGCAAACTAAAACCACCCCAACCGGCAAGCACGCGGAAAACCTCTTGAGGGCTCCAAGTTGAACGATCTACATCGAGCGAGACACCCTGTGGCAAAACGCGAGCAATGTTTGCTGCGATTCCACCACCGGTAATGTGACTCATCGCGTGCACGGCGCCGCCAAGTTCACTTTCCAAAAGTGTGTTCAGCACACCGGTGTAAAGCGCGGTTGGCTCAAGCAAAACTTCGCCAAGAGTTTTGGTGCCAAATTCAGCTACGGTCTTGGTGTAATCAAGCTGCGAGTCAGAAATAATTTTGCGCACCAAAGAATAACCGTTTGAGTGCAAACCTGATGACTGCATTCCCAAAACCACATCGCCAACGCGAACGTTTTGTGGGCCAAGTAATTTGTCGGCATCAACCACACCAACCGCGGCACCGGCAACGTCGTAATCATCAACGCCAAGCAAGCCTGGATGTTCTGCTGTTTCGCCACCCACAAGGGCAACACCTACTGCACTACATGCCTCGGCAATGCCGCGCACGATGTCGGCGATGCGCTGCGGCACAACTTTTCCGCAGGCAATGTAATCGGTCATAAACAAACTCTTTGCGCCAACCACAACAATGTCGTCAACCACCATGCCAACCAAATCTTGGCCAATGGTGTCGTGCTTGTCGATTGCCTGCGCGATTGCAACCTTGGTACCCACGCCATCGGTGCTGGTTGCTAATAGCGGGCGGTCATACTTCTTTAAAAACGAAACGTCCATCATTCCGGCGAAGCCACCAAGGCCACCCATGACTAGATCGTTGTGAGTCGCGCCAACCGCGCGCTTCATAAGTTCAACGGCTAGGTCGCCAGCTTCGGTATCAACACCGGCGGCTGCATATGCGTTACTCATGAATGTGCACGCTTTCTCCTTGAATTGTGGCAATGCCTTTTTCAAGCAAGTTCTTTCCAAGGCGGTCGGCAGCCGGCAGCTCAATTGGGTACTGGCCGGTAAAGCACGCGGTGCAAAGGCTGGATTCTAGTTGGCCAGTAGCGGCAACCATGCCCTCTTTGGTCAAATATCCAAGGCTGTCGGCACCAATCGAATTGCGCACATCGTCAACGCCAAGACCGGTGGCAATCAACTCGGCACGAGTTGCAAAGTCAATTCCATAGAAGCACGGCCAGGTAATCGGTGGGCTTGAAATGCGCACATGTATTTCAGCGGCACCGGCCTCGCGCAACATTTGTACCAATGCGCGCTGGGTGTTTCCGCGCACAATCGAATCGTCAATAACAACAATTCGCTTGCCCTGAATAACTTCTTTCAGCGGGTTCAACTTCAAACGAATACCGCGCTGACGAATAGTTTGTGAAGGCTGAATAAAGGTGCGTCCAACATAGGCGTTCTTAACCAGGCCGTGGCCAAACGGAATTCCAGATTCCTGTGAGAAGCCAATCGCAGCAGGAGTTCCAGACTCAGGTGTTGGAATAACCAAATCTGCTTCAACCGGATACTCGCGTGCCAATTCACGACCCATTTCAACGCGGGCGTCGTAAACGTTCTTGCCGTTGATTGAGGTGTCTGGGCGAGCAAGGTAAACATATTCAAAAACGCAACCGGCTCGCTTGGTTTCGGCAAAACGAGTTGAACGCAATCCGTTTTCGTCAATCGCAATTAGCTCGCCCGGTTCAACTTCGCGCACAAAACTTGCACCAACAATGTCTAGAGCAGCTGTCTCACTAGCAACAACCCAACCTCGCTCAAGACGACCAAGCACAAGTGGTCGCACACCCTGTGGGTCGCGTGCTGCGTAAAGAGTGTGCTCATCCATGAAGACCAAGCAGAACGCACCCTTAACCTTTGGCAAAAGTTCAAGCGCGGTTGCTTCAAGGGTGTGGTCAAGGTCACCGGCCAAAAGTGCGGTTAATACTGCGGTGTCGGTTGTGTTACCGCCGGTGATTTCGTTTTCGGTTTGGTTCGGGTAGCGAGTGCGAAGCATCTCGAGCAAATCTGCGGTGTTGGTTAGGTTTCCGTTGTGTGCCAACGCAACTGTTCCGGCCGAAGTGCGGCCCAGAGTTGGTTGTGCGTTACGCCAGTGAGAAGCACCGGTTGTTGAATAACGGTTGTGGCCAACAGCAATGTGACCAATCAAACTTTCCAAAGCAGATTCACTGAAAACCTGCGAAACCAAACCCATGTCTTTATAAACCAAGATTTTTTTGCCATCACTGGTGGCAATACCGGCCGATTCCTGACCGCGGTGCTGCAAAGAATAAAGACCAAAGAAAGTTAGCTTGGCGACTTCTTCGCCGGGTGCCCAAACACCGAATACGCCACATTGATCCTGCGGGGCTTTATCGCTATCGCATACTGCGATATCGAGATTCAAACGTCCATCGCCACGGAGCAAGGCTGAATCCTTCGGTTGTGGTGGGCTTTACTGCTCTATTTTAGTCGCCTCGACCCGCTTGGCCTTTGCCAGCCCAATTCGGTCTAGTATCAATGTGGTCACGATGCCCAGAACCACACCGATGCCACCAAGATAGGCGATCAGGTAAGTCACGATTGGCTCTGCGGTGCGCTGGTCGGCCGGAATCGAAAGGCCAAGACCTGCACCGACGATTACTCCGATTACGCCAAAAGTAATCATGAATGGCAGGAACCTAGGTACCTTGCGAATGCGAACCTGGGTGTTTGAAACGGTTTCCTGATTACTCATTTGAACTCAATCCCCTTTTGCTAATTCCAGCGCGTTTCTTTAGGCGTCGAATCACCTCAGCTAGCAGTTTGCGCCAACGGAATTTTCTGATTACCCCTTGGTCAATCGAAAGCAGAGCCTGCACAGCGGTGTTGATGCTCATGGTTCCGCTTGGCTGGTCTAGCCCCGCTGGCACAGATGCCATAGCAAGTGTGTCTAGATCACCAATCACGGTCACCTTGCTGTCGCGAATTTTCTTAACGCTATGTTCGGTAAGTTGCTTAACTATTTCTTGTGCCCAATCTGGGGTCAGCAACTTCTTCGAACCTTCAGGCATTTTTGAATTAGTTAGAGCCTTGATAGCAGATTCACGAATAAACATTGTGTAGTCGGCCCACTCGCGCTCATTCGGAAACTGCTTATTAAGTGTCTGCAGAAATTCAATTTCTTCCACATTCAGCGACCGGTTGCCGCCAGTTTCGGCAGGCTTCAGGAAACCAACTGGCAAACTTAGGAACTTGTTGAACTCGGCATAAAGCAAATCTGGTTGGGTTTCATCAACGACCATCACGGTTATGTTTTGCGCACCAAATACTTTTGCCCAGTTTGCAATCGAGTCACCGTGAAAGTTGCGTTGCCAAAAAGAAGGAGTCATTTCGGTCTTGCCCGGTTCATCAAGCTGCGCGTGCAACCATTCTTCATAGGTTGCCTTCACGCCGTATTTTAAATACTGCTGATACGAAGAGGCCAGCATCTTTACTAGCGGGCGAAGCGTGAACACAATTTGAACGTTTGCAACTTTTATGTCGTTGCGAATCTTTTGAATCTCGGCAGGGCCAATTTCGCTGAAAAACTCGCTGCTGGAAACAACTGTGCCTGGCAGACGATTAACCTTCTTGGCAAACTTCTGCCAGTGTTTTGGTGAGGTCTTAGTGCCGCCGCGATCTTTCCAGCCCCACATTCGCTGGCTTAGCGACCAAGCTGCCTTGTGGTGTGCGCGAGCACGCGCATAAAGATAGGTGATGTTTGCTTTGGCCAGTTCGGTGCGAGCTTCATACATGCTGGTTTGAATTGCAGTGGTGCCGGTCTTGTGAAAACCAACGTGCAATACAAACTTTTCAGCCATTAGAAACCAATCAATCGTGAACCATTTAGCAAAATAATTGCCACCGCAATAAAAATACCTAATCTGCGGTGTGAGGTTTTAGATACAAATCTTGCAGCGATTGGCGCCATTAGTGCGCCACCTAAGGCAAGGCCACCGACCACACCCCAGTTAATGTCGAGTTTTTGTAAGTTGGCCAAGAAGCCGGCACTTGCGCACAGCGCCACAATGAATTCAGCTGCGCTAACCGTGCCTACGATTTTGCGTGGTTCGGTAGCCGTGGTGGCCATCAGGGTAGGAGTCACCACTGGGCCCCAGCCGCCGCCGCCTGAGGCATCAATAAACCCACCGATGGCGCCCAGAAAGCGCAGGTAGGTAGGGTTGGCGATTTCGGTCATTGGCACTTGACTTTCAGACTTAAAAATCTGCCTATAAAGAAGAGCAAAACCAAGCAGTAGCAACAGCGTGCTGACGAATACCTTGGCGTTAGAAAGATCGATGTTTGAAAGAAAGGTTGCGCCGGCAAAGGCGCCGATACCACCGGGAATCGCGATGCGGCGAAGAATGTAAGGGTCAATATTCTCGCGGTGCCAGTGCGAGATTCCAGAAACCAGTGTGGTGCCAATCTCGGCGGCGTGCACTGCAGCCGAGGCAACTGCAGCCGAGGTACCCAGGGTTACCAAAAGGGTGGCACTTGTAAGGCCAAACCCCATTCCCAGGCTGCCATCAACAAGCTGGGCAATGCCACCAGCTAGGGCAAACCAAAGCCAGTTCACAGTAGTTCCTCAAGTAAACGCTTGGCGTTCACTTCAACGGCCTCGGTGCCATCAAGCACAATCGCGTCACCGGTCGGTGGTTCATATTCTTGACCAACACCAGTTAGGTTCGGCAACGAACCAGCAGCAGCCTTTTTATAAAGCCCCTTCGGGTCGCGCTGAGCGCAAACCTCGGCCGATGTCTTAACCCAAACCTCAATGAACTGATCTTCACCAATTACCTCGCGCGCGTGATCGCGATCTACCGCGAATGGCGAAACCAAAGCAACCACAACAACCAAACCGGCATCGGCCATAAGTTTGGCAACCTCTGCAACGCGTCGAACGTTTTCTGCACGATCTTCACGAGTGAAGCCTAGGTCTTTGTTCAGACCTAATCGCAGGTTGTCGCCATCAAGAATGTAGGTGTGCATGCCGGCGGCAAAAGTTAATTTCTCTAGTGCGTTAGCAATTGTTGACTTACCGCTGCCCGAAAGTCCGGTTAGCCAAATTACCTTAGGCTTCTGAGTCTTCTGCGCGGCACGTGCGGCCTGATCAATTTCAAAGTCATGCTTGGTGATGTTGGTTGCACGACGCATCGCGTGTTTAACCATTCCGGCACCAACTGTTTTCAAAGTCGCACGGTCAACCAGAATAAAGTTTCCGGTTTCGCGACTTTCGGAATATGAATTCAAAACCATCGGTGCATCGGTTGCGATTTCAACGTGACCGATTTCATTCATCGAAAGTTTAGTAGCTGCATCGAGCTCGCCATTGTTCACGTTCATTTTGTCGCGTACCACGGTAACCATTGCCGGCACCTGGGTCGAACCAGAAATCAAGAGGTAGCTGCGGCTGTGAATTAAATCTTCCTCGGCAAGCCAAACCATGGTCGCGGCAAAACGATCTGCAGGTTCGGTTGGTGCGCTGGCAAGTTCAATCGAGTCCCCGCGAGTTGCGTCAACTTCTGGCTCAAGCACTAATGTCACGGCACTTGCTTCAGCCGCGGTTTGAATCTGACCGTCAAGGGTGTGAATCGCCGAGATCTTTGCAGGACGCTTGCTTGGCATAACCACAACATCATCGCCAACGCTGAATTCACCGTTAAACACGGTTCCTGACAGGCCTCTAAAGTTTTCGGCTCGCGAAATTAGCTGAATACCAAGGTGCGGGCGGTTCTCGGTTCGCTCTGGGGCATCCCAGGTTTGAATGTAATCAAGCAGTGTCGGGCCGGTGTACCAGCCGATGTTGGTGCTGCGGTGCACCACGTTGTCGCCCTCAAGCGCGCTTACCGGAATGGCCTGATAGTCAGTAATTTCAAGGCGTTTAGCCACCTCGGCTAGTTCGCTGACGATCGAGTCGTAAACCTCTTGGCTATAGCCAACCGCGTCGAGCTTGTTCACCACAACAGCAACGCGTTGCACTTTCATCAGTGAACAAATTGTTAGGTGGCGCAAAGTCTGGGTGCGAATTCCGCGCGATGCATCAACCAAAACCAAAGCAACGTCGCTTCGCGAAGCAGCCACAGCCATGTTGCGGGTGTACTGCTCGTGGCCAGGAGCATCGGCAATGATAAGTCGACGACCGTTGAGCAAACTCATTGAGCGATAAGCAACATCGATTGTGATGCCCTGTTCGCGTTCTGCCTCTAAACCATCGGTCAACAAACTAAAGTCAATCTCGCCAGCCTTGATTGTTGAACCACTGCGACGAACTGTTTTTGCGGTAGCAACGGTGTCGTGTGGCACGCTGTCTGTTTCAACCAGCAAGCGACCAATCAGTGTGCTCTTGCCATCGTCAACCGAACCGCAGGTCAATAGGCGAATTACAGGTTTCTTCATTTCAGCGCTCATTAGAAGTAACCCTCGGTTTTCTTTTTCTCCATCGAGTCTTCTTTGTCGCCGTCAATTAAACGCGTTGCGCGCTCACTCAACTTGACGTTCATAACTTCATCAACAACTTCGTCGATGGTGGTTGCCGAACTTTCAACAGCTGCTGTTAGCGGGTAGCAACCCAAAGTTCTAAAACGAATCATGCGCATTTCAGGCTGCTCGCCATCGATCAGCTTGAAACGCTCGTCATCAACCATGATCATCTGATCGCCGCGCATCACCACCGGGCGCTCTTTGGCAAAATAAAGAGAATTGATTTCGATGTTCTCAAGCTTGATGTATTCCCAAATGTCTAGCTCGGTCCAGTCAGAGAGCGGAAAAACTCGCATGGTCTGACCCGGTGCCAAACGCGGGTTATAGGTGCGCCAAAGTTCCGGGCGCTGTGCGCGAGGATCCCAGCGGTGACCCGGTTCGCGAACGCTAAAAATTCTTTCCTTCGCGCGTGAACGCTCTTCGTCGCGACGTGAGCCACCGATTGCCGCATCGAAATGGTGCTCATCAAGTGCCTGACGCAACGCCACGGTCTTCATCACGCGGGTGTATTCCGAAGCGCCGCTGTCGAACGGGTTGATGTTGTCGCGAACGCCATCTGGGTTGGTGTGCTTAATCAGGTTCAGGCCAAAATCGGCTACCACCTTGTCGCGGAAATCGATCATCTCGCGGAACTTCCAGGTGGTGTCTACGTGCAGCAGCGGGAACGGCACGGGCGCCGGATAAAAGGCCTTGCGAGCTAGGTGCAACAGCACCGAGGAATCCTTGCCGATTGAATACATCAGCACTGGCTTGCGAAAAGAGGCTGCCGCTTCACGCAGAATTTCAATTGATTCAGCCTCTAGGGCCCGCAAAATTGCTTCAGAACTCTTCACTAATCAAGTTTAAAGGCAGCACCTGTGAAAGGTCGGCTCGAACCCCCGAGGCAAGCACTATTCCCTGTGAAATCGCAGAATCCCAACTGAGTTTTCCGGTGGCAAGACGCAGCCAAACATCCGGGTTCATTTCAACAGTGTTTGGTGGGGTGCCGCGAGTGTGGCGCGGGCCGTCGATGCACTGAGTTGCCCCATAAGGAGGTATGCGCACCTCAACCGAATTGCCCGGTGCCTTCTCGGCTAACTCTTCGAGCAGAAATCGGCAGGCGGTTGCAACCGCAGCCGCATCACCGGCCAGCGCTTCGGCGAGCGCGACCATACCGTCTTGAGGTTTGATCTTGCGCCTGGCCATGGGTCAATTCTGCTGCATAAGCACGCCGGTAACATTGAGAGGTGAAGATTTTGGTTTTAGGTTCGGGTGCGCGTGAGCACGCAATTGTTATGGCGTTGATTCGCACCGGCACTCCAGCTGCCGACATTGTGGTTGCCCCGGGCAATGCTGGCATTGCCCTAGATGCGCACTGTGAAACAGACCTAAACCCTAACGACCCACTTGCGGTTAGCAAGTTTGCACTCACTCACAAAACCGAACTAGCCATCATTGGCCCAGAGGCTCCGCTGATTGCCGGCGTAAGCGATGCACTGCGCAGCGAAGGAATTGCGGTTTTCGGCCCATCACAGCAGGCCGCGCAGCTTGAGGGCTCAAAGAGTTTTGCCAAAGAAGTCATGGCCGCAGCAGGCGTGCCAACCGGAATGGCCCGCGAGTGTTCAACCCTGCAAGAAGTCGAAGACGCCATGGATGACTTTGGTGCCCCATACGTAATCAAAGCCGACGGCCTAGCCGCCGGTAAGGGCGTAATCGTAACCAGCGATCGCGCCGCCGCACTTGAGCACGCACAAAAATTTATTGACATGGGAATTCTGGTTGAAGAATTTCTAGACGGCCAAGAAGTTTCACTTTTCTTCTTGAGTGACGGTCACAGCGTGCTGCCACTTACCCCGGCACAAGATTTCAAACGCGCATTCGATAATGACGAAGGTCCAAACACTGGCGGCATGGGTGCGTATTCACCACTGCCTTGGTTGCCTGAGGGTTTCGTTGAGCAGGTCGAGCGCGAAGTTGCGCTACCAACCGTGCAAGAACTTGCGCGCCTAGGTGCACCGTTCATTGGTTTGCTTTACTGCGGCCTAATCGTAACCGCGCGCGGAATTCGCGTAATCGAATTCAATGCACGTTTCGGCGACCCAGAAACTCAGGTTGTGTTGCGCCGCCTAACCACACCACTAAGCACACTTCTTTATAAGGCGGCAAGCGGCCACCTAGAGACTGCACCTGACCCACAGTTCAGCAAGGATGTTGCCATCACCGTGGTGCTTGCCAGCGAGGGTTACCCAGAAAC
>JBEGRY010000036.1:0-8517 GCA_041180265.1 Actinomycetota bacterium
TCTTCAACCAACTTGGTGGCGGCCTCGGCGCCAAGCACCGCGTGCTTGACTTTGAATTTTTCCTGCTGTGCTGCCAGCAAATCAGAGTTGGTTCCGGCAGCTAGCCCAACCAGCTGAAACTCGGCAGGGTTCGCCTCAATCACCTCAAGGGCCTGGGTACCTATTGACCCGGTTGAGCCCAGGATGATTACGCGACGCATTCCTTAATCTTGCCACCTAGCCGGTAATCCGTGGTGGGGCTGCCGGGGCAGACCCGCGGCCTTAGACTTTATCTATGAGCGAGTACACAATCGCGCAAGAGCGCAAAGTCGTAACCCAGATCCCAGGCCCTAAGTCACAGGCTATGCATGCCCGTCGTCAAGATGCGGTTTCTGCTGGTGCCGGTGCGGCCCTGCCGGTTTACATCGAAAAAGCCAACGGAGCGATCCTGGTTGACGTCGATGGCAACCACCTAATCGACCTAGGTTCGGGAATCGGCGTAACCACGATTGGTCACACCAACGCTGGTGTGATTGAGGCGGTTAAGCACCAGGTAACCCAGCTGACCCACACACTTTTCACCGCAACTCCATACGAAAGTTACGTTGAGGTTTGTGAACTGCTGAACAAACACACCCCGGGTAACTTTAAAAAGAAGTCTGCGCTATTTAACTCGGGTGCCGAGGCTGTTGAAAACGCCGTTAAGTTGGCTCGCAAATTTACTCGCAAGAACGGCATCGTTGTGTTCGATCACGCATATCACGGTCGCACCAACCTTACTTTCTCAATGAACTTCAAGAATGCTCCTTACGGCAATGGCTTTGGCCCAACGGCAGCAAGCATTCAGCATGTGCCAATGTCTTACCCGTTCCGTGACCCACAGGGCATGACCGGTGAAGAAGCTGCACACCGTGCAATCTCATACATGGAAAAGCGCGTTGGTGTTGAAGACCTAGCCGCAATTTTCATCGAGCCGATTCAGGGTGAGGGTGGTTTCATCGTTCCGGCCCCTGGTTTCCTAAGCACAATCTCAAAGTGGGCTCGCGCAAACGGCGTAGTGATGGTTGCCGATGAAGTTCAGTCAGGTATTGCGCGCACCGGCAAGTGGTTTGCATCGATGTGGGAGGAAGGCTTCGAGCCTGACCTACTAACCATCGCCAAGGGAATTGCCGGCGGTATGCCGATCTCGGCTGTAACCGGTCGCGCAGAAATCATGGATGCCTCACACCCAGGCGGAATGGGCGGAACCTTTGGTGGTAACCCGGTTTCAGCAGCCGCTGCCCTATCGGTGTTGAAACAGATCGAAGCAGGTGGCGTTATCGAGCGTGCACAACAGATCGAAGCACTACTTGTTCCTCGCCTTCGCGACCTGCAGCAGAAGTACCAGGTGATCGGTGACATTCGTGGTCGCGGCGCGATGATTGCAATTGAATTTGTTGAGCCTGGCACCTTGAACCCAAGCAAAGCCGCAACAGATTCGATCGTGAAGCACATGCACTCAAACGGAATTTTCGTGCTAACTGCCGGAACTCACTACAACGTGATTCGCTTCTTGCCTCCGCTGGCAATCACCGATGAGCTGCTGATTGACGCACTCGAGGTGCTCGAAGCTGGTCTTGCAGCCCTGTAAGCAAATATAAAAAATCCCCCGTCGAATTCGGCGGGGGATTTTTTAAGTGCTATTTGATCTTGGCCAAGCGCTTTGCCTTAAGTGAGCCTCGCACCTGCACGCTGACCACAATTGCAATCGCCAGCAGGAAAACGCTCATGCCGATTACGTTTGCTTCGGCTGGGATGCCTCTAGCGGCTGCGGTGTAGACAAATCGCGGGAATGTTGACTCAGGTCCAGCGTTGAAGATAGTAATAATGAAATCATCAAAACTCAGCGCGAACGAAAGCAATGCAGCTGCTGCTATTCCTGGCATCAACAAAGGCAAGGTAATCTTCCAGAACACTTGCGCAGGCGATGCGTATAAGTCACGGCCAGCTTCCTCAAGCGACGCATCAAGACTTATAACGCGAGCCTTGACTGTAACAACTACAAAGCTAAGGCAGAACATAATGTGGGCGATGATTATTGTGCCCATACCCTTAGGAGTGCCGGTTGAGAGGAATTGAGCTGCAAGTCCGGCACCAAGTACCACTTCAGGTGTAGCCATCGGCAAAAACAAAAGCAAACTGATTGCCGAGCGAAACTTAAATCGGTATCGGACTAGGGCAATTGCGATCATGGTTCCAAGCACCGTCGCAAAAAATGTTGAAATTAAGCCAATCAAAATTGAATTTGTGAAAGCTTCACAGACACCCTGTTCATTACAGACATAAATCCAGTTGTCCAGAGTGAAACCGCGCCATGCAATGTTGCTCTTCACGTAATCATTGAACGAGAATACGAACGTGTAAGCGATTGGAATTAGAAGGTATACGAACGCCAACAGCGAATAGAGTGGCAGGGCGTACTTGCCGAGTGAGAAGTTTTTCACAGCAAATCCTCGGTTCCGCTCTTTCGTACATAGAACGTAACTAGTAGCAAAATTACTGACATAAGAATTACAGACAACGCGGATGCAGAGGGATAGTTATTAGTCTGCAAAAAGTTTGACTCGACAACATTTCCCAGCATCGTAGTTTCGGTGCTGCCTAGAAAATCACGGCTTGCATTCACGTAGTCTCCTGCCATCGGAATGAAAGTAAGCAAAGTTCCAGAAATTACTCCGGGCATTGACAGTGGTAACGTAATGTTCCAAAAGGTCTTGCTTGGCTTGGCATATAAATCAGAGCCCGCCTCAATGTACCGAATGTCTAATCTCTCGAGTGTTGAGTAGAGAGGCAGAGTCATGAATGGGATGAAGTTGTAGGTAAGACCAAATATCACCATAAAGTCTGTTCCAACTAAATACTGATTTACATCCAGCACGCCGATTGTTTGTAGCGTCTGAACAATCCATGACTCATTCGAAAAAATCTGCTTCCACGCGAAGGTGCGAAGCAAGAAAGAAATAAAGAACGGGGCAATCACCAGAGTGAGCATTAGGCTCTGCAAAAGTGGCCATCTGCGCGCCTTTACGCCAATGAAGTAAGCGAGTGGGTAGCTAATTAACAGTGCTAACAGGGTTGCAACCAAGGCATAGCCAAATGATCGAAGAATTTGAGGAAAGTAACTTACGACGGCTTCGGCGTAGTTTCCAACAGCAAAACCATAGTCATACATACCAATCACACCGGCAGCGGAAGGGACCTGCAACGAAGTGATCACTAGAGAAACCAGTGGCGCTACGAAAAACAGTGAGAGGTACGCGATACCTGGAGCAAGTAGAAGCAGAGCTACTTTTGCGCTGCCTAGGCTTGCCGGGGCGTTTTTTGCTTTACCGCCCGAGCCAGAGTGACCAAAAGCTGCAAATGCCATTACGCGACCGTGATTGATTCGGTGGCAGTTGTGACCGGCAGATCAGAAAGGCCGAATGCGTGCTCTACCTTCCAACTAACCCAAACCTTGGCACCCAATTCTGTAACCGGGCTCTTGCCAACGTTTTGTGCGAACACCGTGACGTTGCCAACATTTGGAATCTCGATTAGGTACTGGTTGCTCACACCGGTAAAACGAATATCAATAATTTCACCAGGGCCGATTAGATTGTTCCCTGCGCCAAGCTTTGGCTTTTCTTCGTGGAAAAACGCTTTTTCTGGGCGAACACCGACCGCGATTGTGCCCTTGTGCTTTTCGGCACGATCTTTAGGCACAGTGATTTTGTTCCCGGCGACATTGATGCTCACCGAGGATGCGTTTTCTTCTTCGACTTTGCCAACGAAGAGGTTTGACTGACCAAGGAATTTTGAAACGAAAACGGTCTTTGGGCGATCGTAAAGTTTTTCAGGCGAGCCCATTTGCTCGATGCGACCCTTGTTCATAACCGCAACTGTGTCGGCCATGTCCATGGCTTCTTCTTGGTCGTGAGTCACGTGCAAGAAAGTAAGACCAACTTCCATTTGAATGGCCTTGAGTTCGATCTGCATCTGGCGGCGAAGCTTTAGGTCAAGTGCACCTAGTGGCTCATCGAGTAGCAAAAGCGATGGCCGGTTAACCAGTGCTCGAGCCAAAGCAACGCGCTGCTGCTGACCACCAGAGAGTTGCGAAGGCTTGCGTTGGGCAAGGTGACTCAACTCAACCATTGCAAGCGCGTCGGCTGCTTTGGTCATCGGTTCTTCAATCTTGCGTTGCTTCAAACCGAAGGCAACGTTTTCGATGATCGACATGTGCGGAAAAAGCGCATAACTCTGGAAAACGGTGTTAACTGGGCGCTCATGAGCCTTGGTATTAGTGACGTCTTTGCCGCCAATCAGGATCTTTCCTCTGGTTGGCTGGTCAAGTCCTGCGACTAAACGTAGGGTCGTTGTCTTTCCGCAACCCGACGGGCCGAGCAATGCGAAGAATTCACCCGCTGGGATTCTTAAATCTAGGTCTTCAATTGCGGTAAAACCAGGAAACTCTTTCCGAATTCCCTGCAGTTCTAAATCAGCGCCCCGGGCTATGAATTCCGTAGCCAACTTATGCGCCTAGAAGAATCTTTTCAAACGCCTGCGCGAATGATAGCTCTTCGGCTCCTGTCAGCGCTCGGAATGCAAACGCGTTGGAGAGAGTTTTCTCATTAGGGAAAATAAGTTGATTAGATGCAAGCTCTTCATCGATTTTCGCCGCAACTTCCTGAGCACCTATAACAGGAGTGATGTAGTTCACCCACGCAGCAAGTTCAGCAGCATTTACTGGATCGTAATAGTAATTGATAAGTTCTTCTACGTTGCGTTTGTGGGTAGCCCCCATTGGAACAATAAAAGAATCGGCAGAAATTGTCGCTCCGGATGAAGGAAGAATAAATCCGTATGGTTCAGGATCTGACTCTGTGCCCTTTTCAGCATTCAGAATTGCAATGTCTCCCTGCCAAGTGATACCAGCTATCGCGGCACCAGAAGCAAGATCTTGCGAATAACTGTTTCCCTTGATGGAAATGTTTCCGTCTGAGACCTTCTGCTTAAAGAAATCAATAGCGTTCATGAAGGTGTCTTCAGTAAGAGTTGAATCTTTAGTGATATCAACGCGTTGAGCCAAAAGAATTAGCCCAATGGTGTCGCGCATTTCAGATAGCACAACCACTCGGCCTTTAAGCGCGTCATCCCAAAGATCATCTAGTGTCTCTGGAGCTTCTTTGCCTGTGGCCTCTTTGTAAGCCTTTTTGTTGTAGCCAATTCCGGCAAAAATACCCTGCCAAGGCATTGACTTATCACGGTTTGGATCAAACGATGCACCTAGATAAGCAGGGTTTAAGTTTTTCTTGTTAGGAATGTTTGCCGAGTCAAGGTCTTGTAGGTAGCCAAGGGAAATCATTCGAGCCACTAGCCACTCTGTTGGGCAGGCGACGTCAGCACCAATATCTTGGCCAAGTGCTAACTGATCCTTGACAATTGCCCAGTACGAGTTGTTGTCATCAATTCGAATGTTGTACTCAACCTTGATACCTGACTGACTCTGAAAACGTTCAAGAGTTGGATACTTGCCCGCGTCATCGACATCCATGTAGTCAGGCCAGTTGTCCCAAATAATCACTTTCTCAGAATCAGACAAATCCTTCGCTGGTGATAACTTCTTGCCCGCTGATCCCGCCGGGGAACAAGCAGCAAGAGCTAGTGCAGTTGCTGTCGCACCAACACCGGCAAGCGCCGTGCGTCGTGTCATTTGGTGACGGCGAGCCATTTGAATTAGCTCGCGCATCATTGGGTCTTGTGGAAGAGGCTTGTTCATTGCCGAACTCCTATACATAGAGGGGCCTTCATTGGCCCAACCAACATAACCAAACACACTGCTAACAGCGCATCTACTGAAATCCTGCCACAAAAAATTGGCTCAATTACCCAATCTCGGCCCCAGCGGCAAAAAGAAATATCGGCCCATTGCCCCGCCAGTCTGCATGAAACCCAGCGCCCAACCTTCGGGGGCAAGCGCGGTTTCGGGCGGCCGTTTAAGTGCCAGCAGGCTGGCGTCGACCGGGTCAATTTCACCGAGTGCAATTCGGGCACGGATGTTTGCCAGCATGGCCCGAGGTATTGACTGCAGGGTTTGGCTGGCGCCAATAAAGTGTACGCCCAGTGATCGGCCCCTGGCCACCACTGCGATCAGCGCCGAATGCGCCTGCACCGATTCGGCGAGCGCGGCAGCCAGTTCGTCGACCAGCACAAATAGCCGAGGCATGGAGTGGGCCGGCAGGTCTTCGATTCGCGAGGCACCTACTGCCGCCAGCTGCCCCGCACGAGCAGCCAGTTCAAGCTCAATCGCCGACCACACCGACGCGCGATCGTGCGCATCTATATCGGTGATGAATTTACGCACCTGCGGTTGGTGAATAAAACCACCTAGCCCGGCACCTCCCTTGAAGTCGTAGAGCCAGAGTTCACAGGTTGGGTGAGCTGCAATCAGTTGCCTGAGCCACAGCTTTATCAGCTGACTTTTACCCGAGCCGGTCGGGCCGACGATAAGTGCGTGCATTCCATGTTCGGCCAGGTCTAATTTGAAATCAAACTGCGGCGCGTGGTTAGCGGCGATGTATGCGGCATAGACCCGCTCGTTCCACTCGCGCTTCCAAAAAATCTGCCGCGTCGGCAGCTGGTAGTCACCAATACTTACCGACCCTGGTTCAAATAGCACCGCGGCCGATTCATCTACTTGACGCAGTGCGGCAATTCGCCGAGTAATCAGCCAAACCAGCGGGCTGGCCAGGCTGAGCAAAGCGAAGTGCCAGGTGCCGGTACTGGCAGCGAACACCAGACCAAACAGCATCGATGGCAGCATCCAGGCAAGTTGCATTAAAAAAGTTTGGGCCCGCGAGGTTACCCGCGAGCCCAGACTCTGTGAATCTGTGGATTAGTCCCCGATGTAGCTCATGACGTGCTTGATGCGGGTGTAATCCTCGAAACCATATTGTGAAAGATCCTTGCCGTAGCCCGAGTGACGGAAACCACCGTGTGGCATTTCGGCAGCCAGTGGAATGTGGGTGTTGATCCACACGCAACCAAAATTCAAACCCTTCGAGAAGCGCAGCGCACGGGTGTGGTTCTGTGTCCACACCGATGACGCTAGACCGTACTTAACGTCATTCGCCCAGCGCAGCGCCTCGGCGTCATCCTTGAATTTCTGCACTGTAACCACAGGGCCGAAGATTTCGCTCTGAATGTGCTCGTCGTTCTGCTTCAAACCAGAAAGCACCGCTGCCTCTAGGAAGTAGCCCTTGTCGCCCACCCGAACGCCACCGGTCTCTAGGTTGGCGTGATCTGGAAGGCGATCAATGAAGCCCTGAACGCGCTCGAGTTGGTTCACGTTATTTACCGGACCAAACAAAATGTCGTCGCGACTTGGATCACCGGTCTTAGCATTTGCCTTAACCTCGGCAACCAGCAGTGCCAAGAAATCATCGTGCACCGATTCGTGCACCAAGATTCGAGTTGCCGCGGTGCAGTCCTGGCCGGCGTTGAAGAATCCGGCGATTGCAATTTGTGCAGCAGCCTTTTGCAAATCTGCATCGGCACAAACAATAACCGGGGCCTTGCCACCAAGCTCTAGGTGCACGCGCTTCAAATCACTCGCAGCCGACTTGGCAACTTCCATTCCTGCTCGAACCGAACCGGTAATCGAAACCATCTGCGGAATTTCGTTTTCAATCATCGCGCGACCGGTATCACGGTTTCCGGTCACCACGTTGAACACACCATTCGGCAAAATGCCTTCGGTAATCTGCGCTAACAAAAGTGTTGAAGCTGGAGTTGTGTCGCTCGGCTTAAGCACCACGGTGTTACCGGCAGCGATTGCCGGTGCAAATTTCCAGACCGCCATGTTCAGCGGATAGTTCCACGGAGTCACCTGGCCAATTACACCGATCGGCTCGCGACGAATCGACGAGGTGTGATCGCGAGCATATTCTGCAGTTGCGCGACCTTCAAGATTGCGTGCCGCACCAGCCATGAATCGAATCTGATCAATCGACGGACCGATCTCATATTCAACGAGAGTGCTGCGTGGCTTTCCGGTGTTCTGTGATTCCAGGTCGGCAAAGTGTTCGGCCTGCGCTTCCATCGCGTCGGCGATTTTCAGTAGCGCCAGCTGACGCTCGCCCGGTGTGGTCTGACTCCACTCTTCAAATGCTGTTGCGGCTGCTTTATAAGCGTTGTCAACATCGACTGCGCCAGAAAGCGGGGCCTTTAGATACGCCTGGCCATCAGCCGGGTTGATTACGTCGGTGGTTTCGCCTGATTTAGCCGAAACCCATTCACCATTTATGTAGTTCTTGAGTTCACTCATGTTGCGATTCTAATCACGGATATTGTGGCCAAAAATCACGAATCCGAAGCGAATTATCACGATTTGCTATCGAATCAGTCCCATAATGGCGCGTCAGATGCGGAATCGTTTGCCAAATGCCATTTTCACTGTCAAAATCGACATATGTCACGGGTTCAGCGCACTAAATCGCCGTCTCTGGACGATACATCGAGATC
>JBEGRY010000037.1:0-8494 GCA_041180265.1 Actinomycetota bacterium
AACTTCTTGCACAACGCAGCCGGAATTCCGGCAACTTGGAACAGCGGCAATGTTATTGCCGAGCAGGTTGAAAAGATCCGTGCCCAGGTTGGCAACGATCGAGTTATCTGTGGCCTTTCGGGCGGTGTGGATTCTGCAGTTGCCGCAGCGCTGGTGCACAAGGCCGTGGGCGACCAACTGGTTTGTGTTTTTGTAAATCACGGATTGCTTCGCCAAGACGAAGCCGAGCAGGTTGAGCGCGACTACGTTGCCGCCACTGGAATTCGCTTGGTGACCGTCGATGCCGAAAAGAAGTTCCTTGATGCACTTGCCGGCGTAAGCGACCCAGAAACTAAGCGCAAGATTATTGGCCGCGAATTCATTCGAACTTTTGAAGAGGCCCAGGCTCAGCTAATTGCCGAGGCTAAGGCCGACAACCGACCAATCAAGTTCTTGGTGCAGGGCACGCTTTACCCAGACGTGGTTGAATCTGGTGGTGGTGCGACCGCCGGCATTAAGAGTCACCACAACGTTGGCGGCTTGCCAGAAGACTTGCAGTTCGAACTTGTTGAACCGCTGCGCACTCTTTTCAAAGACGAGGTTCGCGCTATCGGTGCCGAGCTTGGCTTGCCTGCCGAGATCGTGCAGCGCCAGCCGTTCCCGGGCCCAGGTCTTGGTATTCGTATTGTTGGCGAAGTAAATAAGGAACGCCTTGACCTGCTGCGCAAGGCCGACGCAATTGTTCGTGCAGAGCTTTCGGCTGCTGGCCTTGACGGAGAAATCTGGCAGTGCCCGGTTGTGTTGCTTGCCGATGTTCGCTCGGTTGGTGTGCAGGGCGATGGCCGCACTTACGGCCACCCGATTGTGTTGCGCCCAGTTTCATCTGAAGACGCCATGACTGCCGACTGGACTCGACTTCCATACGACCTGCTTGCCAAAATTTCTAACCGAATCACTAACGAGGTTGAGGGTGTTAACCGTGTTGTGCTTGATGTCACCTCTAAGCCACCCGGCACGATCGAATGGGAATAATCGACGACAGTCGATTATTTGGCAAGCAGCACGATGCGAATTCAGGTTTTTGGGCACCGCGGTGCCTGCGGCTATCGACCAGAAAATACTCTGGAATCTTTTGAGCTTGCCTTTGCTCAGGGTGCTGATGCAATCGAATGCGATCTAGTGCCGACTAAAGACGGCCACCTTATTATTCGTCACGAGAATTATTTGTCGGCAACCACCGATGTCGCGTCGCGCCCAGAGTTTGCGCACCTCAAGCGCGACGGTGTGGTTGGTTGGAACGAACGCCGAGAAGACTGGTTTTGCGAAGACTTCACGCTTGCCGAAATTAAGCAATTGCGCGCAACCGAGCGCCTGCCTGAGCTGCGCCCGGGCAGCGCAAAGTTCGATGGCCAATTCGAAGTTCCAACTCTGCTTGAACTTCTTGGCGCTGATTTTGCCAAAAACAAACACCTAGTGCTTGAGGTAAAGCACGGTGCGTATTTTGCCGAACGAGGTTTTCCGGTTTCGGCAATGGTCTCGCGTGACCTGAACGCATCTGATTTTGCGGCACGCGGAATCAAACTGACCCTCGAAAGTTTTGACTTCAAGGTGCTAGATCAACTGCAGCGGGTGTGTGGTGAAGTTGGCGAATACGTTTTCTTGGTCGACACCTGGGGCCAGCCACACCTAGATGAGTGTGCCCGCAGCTTTGATGGCGTGAGTTTCAACCACGTGCTAACCGACGATGGCGAACTTATCGAAGAGGCAAAGGCCCGAGGTCTTTTGGTATACCTTTGGACCGCCAAAGCAGAAGATGCCGAAAACAGCATCGAAGAGTATTACGCCAGGTTTGTTCTTAGCGGCGCCGATGGAGTCTTTGCCGACCAGCCCGACTTGTTGCTTGAGGTGGCCAGCGGGCTTGAGTCTTAGCCTGCGCCTAGGATTGCTTAGTTATGAATGAGTTGAGTCTGTTTGCCGCCGATGCCGCTGGGCATTTGGTTGAGGGGCTCAACCCGCAGCAGCGCGCTGCGGTGCAGTACCGCGGCCGATCTTTATTGATCGTGGCCGGTGCCGGTTCGGGCAAGACCCGCGTGCTTACACATCGCATTGCCCACCTGTTGGCCACCAAAGATGCATGGCCATCACAGATTCTGGCTATCACCTTTACCAACAAGGCTGCCGCAGAAATGCGCGAGCGCGTAAAACACTTGCTGGGCGAAACCGCCGATGGCATGTGGATCAAGACCTTTCACTCGGCCTGTGTGCTAATTCTGCGCCGCGAAAGCGAACGCCTGGGGCACGACAAAAACTTCACCATTTATGACTCGGGCGATACCCGCGCAATTCTAAAGCGCATCATTAAAGACTTGGGCGCAGACATTCATAAGCTAACCCCGGCTGGCGTTGGTGCGGCAATTTCGAATGCCAAGAACGAACTGGCCGATGCCGAAAGCTATGCGCGCAACGTTGACCAGAACGACCCAGTCGCCCGCGTGATTGCCGAAATCTTTCAGCGCTACCAGGCCGAACTGCGCCGCAACAATGCGTTCGACTTCGATGACCTAATCGGCGAGACAGTCCACCTGTTCCGTGCTTTTCCTGATGTTCTTGCCGCGTACCAGCAAAAGTTCAAGCACATTTTGGTCGACGAGTATCAAGACACTAACCACGCGCAGTACGCACTGATTCGCGAACTTGCCAAAACCGCATCGCTAACCGTGGTCGGCGATAGCGACCAATCGATTTATGCTTTCCGCGGTGCCGACATTCGCAACATCACCGAATTTGAAAAAGACTTTGTTGGTGCCAAAACTATTTTGCTCGAGCAAAACTACCGCTCAACCCAAAACATTCTTTCGGCTGCTAACGCTGTTATCTCTAATAACTTTGATCGCCCAGCCAAAAATCTATGGACGGCGTCTGGAGACGGCGACAAAATTGTTGGTTACACCGGCTACTCGGCTCACGACGAAGCTCAGTTCATCGCCGACGAAATCAATGCATTGCACAGC
This sequence comes from Actinomycetota bacterium, assembly GCA_041180265.1. GTDB lineage: Bacteria > Actinomycetota > Actinomycetes > Actinomycetales > Microbacteriaceae > Rhodoluna. The sequence goes on from JBEGRY010000037.1 coordinate 2,991, forward strand.
AAGAGGCAGGGCGACGACGCCATTGCCTATCGAGACATGGCGGTTTTCTATCGCACCAACTCTCAGACCCGTGCACTCGAAGATATTTTCATTCGCTCGGGCATTCCTTATCGCGTGGTCGGCGGCACTAAGTTCTATGAGCGTCAAGAAATCAAAGATGCCATGGCCTACCTGGTTTGTATTGCCAACACCCGCGACGACCTTGCCACTCGCCGAATTCTGAACGTGCCAAAGCGGGGCATCGGTGACTCCAGCGAAACCCAAATCGCGGCTTACGCCGAAAAGCACGAGTTATCGGTGCGCGAGGTGTTGGGCCAGGTAGGTGAACTTGGCTTCGGTCCAAAGATTGCCGGCGCAATCAAGCAGCTTGCCGACCTGCTCGACGACCTAGAGGCAATGATCGAGACTCAACCGGTCGATTTGATTTTGCGCGCAGTGTTGGATCGCACCGGCTATCTAGAGAGCTTGCGCAACAGCAAAGACCCACAAGATGAAGCGCGCGTTGAAAACCTTGAAGAACTTGTATCGGTGGCCCGAGAATTCCAGCGCAATAACCCCGAGGGTCGACTACCGGACTTCTTGAATGAGGTTGCCCTGGTGGCCGCCGCCGACGAACTAGATGATGAATCCGGAACCGTATCGCTAATGACGCTGCACACCGCAAAGGGTTTGGAATACGAGGCGGTGTTCCTGACCGGCCTTGAAGAAGGTTTGTTGCCACACCGCATGAGTTTTGTAACCCTGGGCGGAATGGCCGAAGAACGACGCCTCTTTTATGTGGGAATTACCCGTGCCCGCAAAAAGCTGCACCTAAGCCTGGCCATGAGCCGCACCACTTTTGGCGAGACCGAATCGGCCAGCCCGAGCCGTTATCTACAAGAAATTCCGGGTGAGCTGATCGACTGGCGCGAATCGGGCGCCAACCGCCAAATGCAGCAGGGGCGCTATCGCGAATCAATCGCCGAAACCACTTCGAAAGAGAAGAAGGTATGGAGCGGGGCAATTTCATCCGTGCGCAACAACGAGGGTCTACAACTGGCTGTCGGCGACATGATCGAACACTCGGATTTCGGCCGCGGCAAGGTTATTGCCACCGCGGGCGAGGGGGCCCGCCAGACCGCCGAAGTGCACTTTAGCAGCGTGGGAACCAAGCGCCTGCTGGTGAAGGTCGCCCCTATTCAGAAGGTTTAGACTTGTGTGGTTGTCCGAAATATCTGAACGGAAATCACAGTGGATTTATTTGAGTACCAGGCTCGCGACATGTTCGAGGCCTATGGCGTTCCAGTTCTGCAGGGTCTAACCGCAGACACTCCTGAAGAGGTCGAGGCAGCAGCTGCCAAGATCGGCGGAGTTGTAGTTGTAAAGGCACAGGTTAAAGCCGGTGGCCGCGGTAAAGCTGGCGGTGTAAAGGTTGCCAAGAGCCCAGAAGAAGCAAAAGAACTTTCAAAGAACATCTTTGGCCTAGACATCAAAGGTCACATCGTAAAGCGCGTGATGGTTGCACAGGGTGCATCGATTGACAAAGAGTTTTACTTCTCGGTTTTGCTTGACCGATCAAACCGCACCTTCCTTTCGCTTTGCAGCGTTGAGGGCGGAATGGAAATCGAGCAGCTAGCCGAAGAGCGCCCAGAAGCGTTGGCAAAGGTGCCGGTAGACGCAACCAAGGGCATCACACTTGAAACAGCTTTGAGCATTGCAAAGCAAGGTGGCTTCGACGACGCAACCGCTGCAAAGGTTGCCCCGGTGTTCGTAAAGCTTTACGAAGTATTCGTTAAAGAAGACGCGACTCTGGTTGAGGTTAACCCGCTTATCCTGAGCAAAAACGGCGAAGTGATCGCACTTGACGGAAAAGTTTCGCTAGACGACAACGCAGAGTTCCGTCACGAGCGCGAGAACATGGAGCGCGACGCGCTTGACCCACTTGAGGCCAAGGCAAAGGCAATGGACCTGAACTACGTGAAGCTTGACGGCGAGGTTGGAATCATCGGAAACGGTGCCGGTCTGGTTATGTCAACTCTTGACGTTGTCGCTTACGCCGGCGAAAAGCACGGCAAGGTTCGCCCGGCAAACTTCCTAGACATCGGTGGTGGCGCCTCGGCTGAGGTTATGGCCGCTGGTCTAGACGTTATTTTGAACGACCCACAAGTCAAGAGCGTGTTCGTAAACGTATTCGGTGGAATCACCGCCTGTGACGCAGTGGCAAACGGAATCGTTGGCGCACTTAAGACACTTGGCGACAAGGCAACCAAGCCTTTGGTTGTGCGCCTTGACGGAAACAACGTGCTTGAAGGTCGCTTCATTTTGAACGAATTCGCCCACCCACTTGTAACACTTGTTGACACCATGGATGACGCGGCCGACAAGGCTGCCGAGTTGGCGAACCGCTAAGCGAGAAGGAATTAAAGAATGGCTATTTTTCTAAACGAGAACTCGCGAATCATCGTTCAGGGCATGACCGGCTCTGAGGGAATGAAGCACACCCGCCGCATGTTGCTTGGTGGATCAAACATCGTTGGTGGCGTTAACCCACGTAAGGCTGGCGAAACCGTTGACGTCGAAGGCAAGCAGCTTCCAGTTTTTGGAACCGTTGCTGATGCCATGAAAGAAACCGGTGCAAACGTAACCGTGATCTTCGTGCCACCTGCCTTTGCCAAGGCCGCAATGATCGAAGCAATCGATGCCGAGATTCCTCTTGCAGTTGCTATCACCGAAGGTATTCCGGTGCACGACTCTGCCGAGGCTTGGGCTTACAACGTAAGCAAGGGTCAGAAGACTCGCTTGATCGGTCCAAACTGCCCAGGAATCATCAGCCCAGGAAAGTCAAACGCTGGAATTACTCCGAGCGACATCACTGGCCCTGGCCCAATCGGTTTGGTTTCAAAGTCAGGAACCCTGACTTACCAAATGATGTTCGAGCTTCGTGACATTGGCATGTCAACCGCTATCGGTATTGGTGGAGACCCGGTTATCGGCACCACTCACATCGATGCGCTAGCTGCATTCCAGGCAGACCCAGAGACCAAGGCAATTGTTTTGATTGGTGAAATCGGTGGTGACTCTGAAGAGAAGGCCGCTGCTTACATCAAGGCAAACGTGACCAAGCCGGTCGTTGCTTATGTTGCTGGTTTCACCGCTCCGGAAGGCAAGACCATGGGTCACGCCGGTGCGATTGTTTCAGGTTCAGCCGGAACCGCGCAGGCTAAGAAAGAAGCTTTCGAAGCAGTTGGCGTAAAGGTTGGCAAGACACCAAGCGAGACCGCAGCGCTAATGCGCGAGGTCATTAAGAGCCTGTAAAAAGATTCTTTGCTCTAGGGGGAGTGTTTCGTCTTGAATCGTCGACTCACTTTTCTAATCAGCGCGTTTGAGGCACTAGTTGTCGCTGCAATCGGAATCGGAATAACACTGGCACCACTAAGCGTGGTGTGGTTATTCGAAAATGATCCGACCATCGATTGGCTAGTGCCTTTTCGCGCATCTGCAGATGTTTGGTTAATGGCACACGGCACCCGTTTGGTGGTGCCAGCTGGAGTGTTTGGCAGCACCGAAGTGCCGCTGTTCGTGTTGAGCGTTATTCCACTGGGCTTGAGCATGGCGATTGCGCATTTCGCCTATCGCTTCGGCAAAAAACTAACTACCGCTATTGAACTCTGGCCAGGCTGGCTTGCTGCTGCAATTACCTACGGTGCAATTTCATTCTTCATGTCATCGGCTGCATATAGCGACGCAGCGTATCCGGTTACCTGGCAGGGCACGTTCTTTCCGCCGGCATTCTTCTTATTCTTTGTTTTGCTTGGTTCGCTAACTGGCAAGCGTGAAGCATTCGGTGAAGCCGCAAAGATTCCTGAGTCGGCAGAGCGAATTGGGCTGCGAGTTTGGTGGAGCAAGACCAGGGATTCGATGCACTGGAGTTTGCGCGCACTTCTTGAGCCGGCACTTCGTGCTGGCACCGGTGTGGTGGCAATGTTGCTTGCAGTTTCGGCACTGATGATTGCGCTGCTAACCGCGATTAACTGGATTCAGGTGATTCGACTTTACGAAGGCCTGCAGGTTAGTTTTCTTGGCGGCTTGATGATTACCGCGGGGCAAATGGTAATCATGCCGAACCTGGTGGTTCTCGGAGCTAGCTGGCTAACTGGTGTTGGTTTTCAGATTGGCGCAGGCTCGCTAATCAGCCCAATCGGAACGATTGTGGCGCCGCTGCCAGCTCTGCCAATTGTGGCCACGGTTCCGGTGGGCCAAATGAGTTTTGCTTTGGTTGCAGTTTTGGTGCCCATGATTTCGGCTTGGGTGGCAACTATTCTGGTTCGCCGTCACGCGGGTGAAATTCGCTTTGAGTTTGCGTCGGCATTCAGCGCGGCAATTTCGCTTGGGCTTTCAATTGCGTTTGTCACCGCTGTGGAAATGGGCTTGCTTGCTGTGTTGGCTTCGGGCGGAATCGGCCCAGGCCGCTTGCAAACCTTTGGGGTGAATCCGTTTCTGCTAATGGGCGTGCTGTTTATTGAAGTTGCCATCGTAGCTATTCCTGCTGCATTCATCAGCGCCAAGCCGCTGAAGCCAGATCACCCGCTAGTGACTGGCCGGTAAACTAGACCAATGTTGTCGGTCGTGGTGCTAATTTCGGGTTCGGGTTCGAACCTTCGTGCGCTACTTGAAGCAACTGAAAATCCTCTTTTCGGCGCAAAGATTGTGGCCGTTGGCTCAGACAATCCAGCCGATGGTCTAGCTCACGCAGAGCACTTTGGCGTGCCAACTTTCGTAGTCTCACCCGCGGCATTTGAATCTCGTGAGGCCTGGGCCGATGTTCTGCTGCAGAACGTTCAGCATTTCAAGCCAGATCTAGTTGTGCTTGCCGGTTTCATGCGTATTTTGCCAGGCAACTTTGTTCGTGCTCTAACTCCAAACTTAATTAACACCCACCCTTCACTGCTACCTGCTTTTCCTGGTGCTCACGCGGTTCGTGATGCATTGCACGCTGGAGCAAAAACTAGTGGAGTTACCCTGCACGTTGTCGACGAAGGTGTTGACACGGGGCCACACATCGCACAGCGCGAAGTGCCCGTTTATCCAGAAGATAGCGAATACGACCTACACGAAAGAATCAAAGTGGTCGAGCGTGAACTTTTGGTAAGCAGCGTAAAAGCGATTGCTGAAAAGAAAATCCACCTTTCCGCCGTATCTAATTAAAGGGTTACCATGGCCGCACACAACGACCACCAGCCAGCTGACTACCGTCACCGCGATCGCATCGAAATCAAGCGCGCTCTGCTTTCGGTATCAGACAAGACTGGCCTGCTAGAACTTGCCTCAGCACTGCACAAGGGCGGCGTAGATATCGTTTCAACCGGCGGAACTTTCAAGGCCCTTAGTGAGGCTGGCATTCCGGTGACCGAAGTTTCGCAGGTTACCGGTTTTCCGGAATCGCTCGACGGTCGCGTAAAGACTTTGCACCCAAAGATCCATGGCGGTTTGCTAGCCGACCTGCGTCTTGTCGCACACGAACAGCA
>JBEGRY010000038.1:0-8457 GCA_041180265.1 Actinomycetota bacterium
AGCAAGACCCAGTGGAAGAACTCTGGTGCAGAAATGACCGCACTGTTCGAACAGTGGCAAACACTGCAGAAGAACGGGGTGAAGGTTTCTAAGTCAGAGGCGGACGCCATCTGGAAGCGATTCTCAAGCGCGCGTACTCGCTTTGAGACTGCAAAGCGCGGCTACTTCGCCGGTCTAGATGCAGCAAACAAGGTATCAAAGGCCAAGAAGATCAGCATTGTTGAAGCTGCCGAAGCACTAGCGGATAAAGGTTCTGACGACATCGCGGCGTACCGCAAGTTGCTTGACGAATGGAAGGCAGCCGGTCGCACACCGGGCAAGAATGATGACACCCTATGGGCACGATTCAAGGCAGCCGGTGACACAATCTTTGCTAAGAAGACCGAAACCGCAGTGGTTGAAAATGCCGAACAGCAAAAGAACCTTGAAGCCAAGCTTGAAATCCTGAAGGACGCAGCGTCGATTGATCCAAACAAGGACCTAGCCGAGGCTAAAAAGCAACTGCAAGAGATTCAGAAACGTTGGGAAAAGGCCGGCAAGGTTCCTAAAGACAAGCTTCGCGAAACTGAAGACAAACTGCGCGCCATTGAGGCCAAGGTTCGTAAGGTCGAGGAAGACGAGTGGCGCAAGACCGACCCTGCAGCAATTGAACGTGCCAACAATGTCACCGCTCAGATTGAAGATTCAATAAAGAAGCTAGAGGCAGATCTAGCCGCAGCTAAAGCAAAGAATGACGCCAAGAAGACCAAGGACGCCACCGAGGCACTTGAAGCACGTAAGGCTTGGCTAGAGGTAGTTAAAGCCTCAATGGCTTAATTAGCTGCTTACTCGATAAACATCGTAAACGGCTTCGATTCTTCGAACCGCGTTAATCAAATGCTCTAGAGTTCCAGCGTCGCCCATTTCGAAAACAAATCGGCTTAGCGCTACCCTGTCGTTTCTGGTTGAAACCGAGGCGCTCAAGATGTTTACGTGATGCTCAGAAAGAACACGCGTGACATCTGATAGCAGCCCCGATCGATCCAGTGCTTCGATTTGAATCTGCACAAGGAACAGGCTCTTTGCGGTTGGCGCCCATGATACATCCATAATTCGCTCTGGTTCATGACGCAGTTCTTCTACGTTCTTACAGTCGACACGGTGAACCGAGACTCCGCTGCCACGGGTCACAAAACCCATGATTTCGTCGCCGGGTACCGGTGTGCAGCAACGCGCTAACTTAACCAGCACATCGGCGTCTCCTTTGACCAGGACACCAGAGTCATTGGATCGCTGTCGGTTAATGCTGCGCGGTGCGCTTGGCAAGACAAACTCGCCTTCGTCGGTGTCGACATCAGCAATGGCCGAGACAAGTTTTTCAACGACCGATTGCGCAGAGATATGGTTGTCACCGATTGCAGCGTAAAGACCTGCAACATCAGGAAAACGAAGTTCGCCAGCAAGCTTCACTAGTTCATCGGCCGCCATTAATCTTTGCAACGGCAAGTTGTGCTTACGCATAGCTTTAGCAAGCAGCTCTTTACCTTGCTCAATTGATTCGTCACGACGGCCTACCGCGAACCACTGCTTTATCTTGGCGCGCGCACGAGGTGAGCGCACGAAATTCAACCAGTCTTTGCTTGGACCAGCATCGGGTGATTTAGAAGTGAAAATTTCAACAACATCACCGGACTGTAAAGCTGTTTCTAATGGAACCAAGCGACCATTTACTTTGGCGCCCATTGTTCGGTGACCCACTTCGGTGTGCACGGCATAAGCGAAATCAACCGGTGTTGCTCCACCGGTTAGACCAACTACCTTGCCCTTAGGGGTAAAAACGTAAACCTCTTTGGCGCCGATTTCAAATCGTAGTGAATCAAGAAATTCTGAAGGATCCTGAGTTTCGGCCTGCCAGTCAGTGAGGTGTTTCAACCAAGCTAGGTCTTCCTCGGCAGTCTGCTCAGACTTGCCCACCTGTTCTTTGTACTTCCAGTGCGCAGCCACACCGTATTCAGCGCGGTTGTGCATGTCGTGAGTTCGTATCTGAATCTCGACCGGTCGACCCTCGGGACCGATGACTGTAGTGTGCAGAGATTGATACAGATTGAACTTAGGCATCGCGATGTAATCTTTGAAGCGACCAGGCACCGGGTTCCAGCGCGCGTGAATTGCACCAAGAACCGCATAGCAATCCTTGACCTCATTCACGAGAACACGGATTCCGACAAGGTCATAGATATCGTCAAATTCTCGACCGCGAACCACCATCTTCTGGTAGATCGAATAATACTGTTTTGGTCGCCCGGCAACTTTTCCCTTGATGCGATTATCACGCAGGTCGGTTTCGATTGATTCAATAACTGAATCGATGAACTCGGCGCGCTTTGGTGTGCGCTGTTTGACAAGGTTCACGATCTCTTCGTACACCTTTGGGTAAAGCACCGAGAAAGAAATGTCTTCGAGTTCCCACTTAATCGTGTTGATACCTAGACGGTGCGCGAGAGGTGCGTAAATCTCAAGCGTTTCCTGAGCCTTGCGTTTTGCCGATTCCTCAGACACGAAACCCCAGGTGCGCGCGTTGTGCAAACGGTCGGCCAACTTGATAACCAAGACACGAATGTCTTTGGACATGGCAACCACCATCTTGCGAACAGTTTCTGCCTGTGCGTGGTCGCCAAACTTTACTTTGTCGAGCTTGGTCACGCCGTCTACCAACATGGCAACCTCGTCACCGAAATCACGTTTCAGCATCTCAAGGCTATAGTCGGTGTCTTCGACGGTGTCGTGCAGCAGCGATGCCGCCAACGTAATTGGGCCAATACCAAGTTCCGCCAAGATCTGGGTGACCGCTAAGGGGTGCGTGATGTAAGGCTCGCCAGACTTACGCTTTTGTTCGCGGTGCGCTTCTTCGGCTACCGTAAAGGCTCGTTCGATGATGCTGAGATCAGCTTTCGGGTGGTTTACTCTGGCAACCCGAAGGATCTCGCCCAGTTCAGCGCCGTAGGGCCCTGATCGCGTAAACAGACGCGGCAAACGGTTTCGCAGGGTTGCGATACTGCCGGTTGGCGTTACGTCTGACATCGAGGGGCTCTTCTCTCTTTAGAACAGCCTACAAGAACGCCCTAGTTAGCCGAAAGAACCTTTGCTGCTGCCTTGCGGTACTTTGGTTCACCTTCACGAAGGTGACTGTAAAGTGGCGCGGCAATGAAGATAGTCGAGTAGGTGCCAACGATGATTCCGATGAACAATGCCAACGCAATGTCGCGCAAAGTTCCTGCGCCTAGCAACACAGCACCGATGAACAAAATCGCCGCCACTGGTAGAACTGCCACCACCGAGGTGTTAATCGATCGAACCAAAGTCTGGTTGATTGCATAATTCACCTGCTGAGCAAAGGTCGTAGTTTCGCTGAACTCAACCTCGAAGGTGTTCTCGCGAATCTTGTCGAAAACTACGACGGTGTCGTAAAGCGAGTAACCAAGAATGGTCAAGAAACCAATGACGGCAGCTGGAGTGACTTCGAATCCAAGCGCGCCATAGATACCAGCTGTGATGATCAAGTCGTGGATTAGAGCACCCACAGCCGCAATCGACATCTTTAATGTTCGGAAGTAAAGCGCCATCAGAATCGCAGCTAGCACGATGAACACCACAAGACCGTTCAAAGCCTTGCCGGTAACCTCTTCACCCCAGTTGGCACCGATGAAAGAACTGGCCACGGCTGACGAATCAACCGCATAAGCCTTAGCTAGAGCTACACGGACCTCTTCTGACTTCACGTCAGTTAGTTGCTCGGTCTGAATGCGAATTCCATCGGTACCGACATTCGAAACAAGCGGTTGCGACTCTGGCTCAACGCTGTGCACTGCGTCGATTGCGAGTTGTTGCGAGGTATCTGCTACACCGGCAACACGAAATTCCGAACCACCGCGGAATTCGATTCCGAAGTTGAAACCGCCACGAGCCATCGGCAAAATTACTGACAGAGCAATCATCGCCGCAGCCACCATGTAGAACAGTTTGCGTCGACCAACAAAATTTATTGAACGCTTGCCGGTGTAAAGATCGTTACCGAAATCGCTGAATTTAGACATTAGTTGTTCTCCCCTGCGTTAGCAGAATTCTCGGCAGCTTTGCGTTCGGCTATAGTCTGACGCTTTGCAGCTTCCTTTGACGCCTTTGCGGCCTTAGCAGCTGGAACGGCCGCTGCAGTGCGGAACTGACCACGACCAATGTAGTTTGAAGCGCTCAATGACTTCACGTCAAAACCTGACCAAGGGTGGCCTGAATTAAAGAATCGCACCTTGGCTAGCAGCTGAAGAATTGGGTGCGTAAAGATCATCGCCACACCAAGGTCAACCAGAGTGGTCAATCCAAGAGTGAAAGCGAAGCCTCGCACGTTGCCCACTGTCAATGTGTAAAGCACAACGGCGGCCAACAGTGATACACCGCCAGAAACGATGATGGTGCGGAAGGCGCGCTTCCAGCCTTGGTCTACCGCTGCGGCAACTGAACGGCCGTCGCGAATCTCATCACGCACACGCTCGAAGTAAACGATGAACGAGTCCGCGGTAATACCAATCGCCACAATCAAGCCAGCAACACCGGCAAGCGATAGACGGTATCCCTGGCGCCATGAAAGCAGCGTGATAATTAGGTAAACCAAGATCGCGGCAACCACTAGCGAACCAACTGTAACCACAGCCAGGCCGCGGTACTGGAATACCGAATAGATCACAACCAGCAGTAGGCCGATTGCACCGGCTAAAAGGCCGCTGGCAAGTTGCTCTGAACCCAGAGTTGCCGAAATGTTTTCTTGGCTCTGAACTTCAAAGCCGATCGGTAGCGAACCGTACTTAAGCGAATCGGCAAGCGCCTTTGACGAGTTCTTGTCGAAGTTTCCGGTGATCTGAGCCGAGCCATTTGAAATTACCGCGTTGGTGGTCGGCGCGGTGATTACGTAACCATCAAGGGTAACTGCAAAACGATTCTTAGGTTCGGTCTGCGGGAACAGGCGTGAGGTCACATCGCTGAACTGCTTGGTGCCGCTGGCATCAAACTCAAGGTTTACTGCCCAAGTATTTGTCGAGGCGCCGGTCGAAGTGGTGATGGTTCCTGCGCTGGCATCAGAAATATTTGCGCCCTCAATCTCTACTGGACCAAGCACATACTTTTCGTAGCCACCGGTGTCACAAGTGACCAGCGGAAGCGCAGGATCATCAACCTGGCCAGGCTGACGGAATGCTGTTGTGCAATCCAGCGCATCGTAGGCTGCCTGAACATCTACAGATACCCAACTGCTGTCAGAGGCGTCGGTTGGCTTTGCGTTTGGCTCAACCGGCTTCGGCGATTCAACGCCGGTATCCGTGCCAGCGGTCGCACTCTGCGACGCCAAAATTACCGGGCGGAACTCCAACTTTGCACTTGAACGAATCAGTTGCAAAGTTGTTTCATCTGGGGTGCCAGGGATCTCAACGATGATGTTGCTGTTTCCCTGGGTCTTAACCGAAGCTTCCCTAACGCCAGTCGCATCAACACGCTGGCGAATGATTTCAACTGCCTGAGCCAATTGCTCTTCTGAAACCTGCTCACCGTCTTGAACTAGCGGAGCAAGAATGATCGAGGTTCCACCCTGAAGGTCAAGCGCTAGCTTCGGTACAAAAGTTGCACCAGCGCCAGTTGCCGCACCTAGCCCAATGATTGCGGCGATGCCGGCGGTAAGAACGCCGAGCCAGGTTAGGCGCTTACGTGCGCTTTTGATTACAGATGAATCAGACAATGTAAATCCTTTTGAAATTAATTACTTAGCTGCAGGCTTTTTAGCCGCTGGCTTCTTTGCAGCAGGCTTAGCCGCAGCAGGTTTAGCGGCTGACTTGGCTGCAGGCTTAGCTGGCGCGTCGGTATCGATGCCCCGAATTGCACCCTTCACTACCGAGATCTTGGTACCTGGGGTTGTTTCAAGCACTGCGCGCTTTTCATCAATTGAAACTAGAGTTCCGGTGATACCGCTATGCAAAATAACATTGGTGCCCACCTTTAGGCTGTCCTGTAGCTCTTGCATCTGCTTTTTACGCTTGCGTGAGTTGAAGAACATCATCGCGATAAGAACTGCAAGGGCGGCAACTAGAAATAGATCAGCATTCATGCGGGGGCCTAACTTTTGGGCTAAACACAATAAAGACGCCGAATGGCGTCTAGATGATTATAAGTCAAGCAGCCCAGAAAGCAGGTCAGCAGCAGGCTGCAGCCCTAGGTGCTGATAGCCCGCATTTGTGGCTTGGCGCCCTCTATTGGTGCGCACCATCAGCCCTTTTCGCAGCAAAAATGGCTCGACAACGGCCTCGATGGTGTCCGGCTCCTCGCCCACCGCTACGGCAAGGGTTGATAAACCCACAGGCTTTCCAGCAAATTTTTCAGTTAGCGCCTTCAGAACCTCGCGGTCCAATCGATCGAGACCCAAAGCGTCTACCTCGTAGATAGCCAGTGCCTCTCTGGCATCGGTAGTGGTCAGGCGCTGCCTGCCGGCAACTAAAGCGTAGTCACGAACCCTGCGCAACAATCGATTGGCAATTCTTGGTGTACCTCTAGATCTCATGGCGATCTCTGATAGCGCCTGCGGTTCAAAGCCAACACCAATTTTTTGGGCTGCCCTTTCGATAACCAATTCGAGTTCAGCCTCGTCGTAGAACTCCAAATGGGCAACAAAACCGAATCGATCACGCAAAGGATTTGGCAGCATGCCCGATCGCGTAGTTGCACCCACCAGGGTGAAAGGTGAAATTTCAAGTGGAATAGAGTTTGCACCCGCTCCCTTGCCCACCATCACATCAACTCGGAAATCCTCCATAGCCAAATACAACATCTCTTCGGCAGCCTTAGCCATGCGATGGATTTCATCAATGAAGAGGATCTCTCCAGGAACCAGCGAACTGAGGATCGCCGCAAGGTCACCGGCATGTTGAATCGTTGGCCCGCTAGTCAGGCGCAACGGTCGTGCACTTTCGTGTGCCACAATCATCGCCAACGTTGTCTTGCCAAGCCCCGGTGGGCCAGAAAGCAAAATGTGATCCGGAGTGCGATTTTGAATTTTGGCTGCTTCTAGAAGCAAATTGAGTTGATTCCGAACTTTTTGCTGGCCGATGAATTCGCTAAGGTTCTTCGGTCGCAACGCTGATTCGAAAGCCAGTTCAGATTCATTCGCTAGAGGCTCAGTCATTTCATTCATCGCCGGCGCTCACACTCTTAGTGGTTCCCAGCAGCGCAAGCGATGCTCGAAGAAGCTCATTCTCGTTAGGTAGAGCATCGAACTGGCGGCTCGCCGATGTGACTGCATCGATAGCCGAACGCTCCGGCCAACCCAAACCAACTAGAGCAGTAACCACACCACTGTGATTTACCTTTGGCGCATCGGCACCGTGGGCGGAATGCAGTTTTCCAGCCAGAGTGACGATGATCAGCTTCGCTGTTTTTGGACCAACTCCAGGCACGCTCTTAAACGCAGCATCGTTTTCCACGGCTACCGCCTGAGAAATCTGATCCAGGTTCATAGAACTCAAAATCGATAGCGCAGACTTCGGCCCGACCCCTGTGACTGATCTCAGCAGTTCGAAAGTCTCCAGCTCTGCTGAATCAGCGAAACCAAACAGCGTGAAAGCATCCTCGCGCACCACGAGAGTAGTAAAAAGGTGTGCCTGTTCTGAGATTTTAATTGCGTTCGTGACAGTACTAGTAGTCTGCACCGCATAACCCACACCACCAACGTCGAGTACGACTTGGTTTTGTTTCTTCGAAACAACGGTTCCGCGAAGGCTTGCAATCACCGATTAAGACTAACTAACGGCGCTTCGAAGCAGTGGCAGCCAGTTCTGCGGCGTGCCACTTCTTCTGTGCCGGAGTCAGTTGCTCTGAATGGACCGCGGTGGCTCCCGCATTCTTCCATGCGTGGCAGATCGCAATGGCTAGTGAATCTGCGGCGTCAGCTGGTTTGGGAATTTGCGAAAGTCCTAAAATATTGGCGACCATTTTGCCAACCTGAACTTTATTGGCTCGCCCCGATCCAGTGACAGCAGCCTTCACTTCGGTTGGAGTGTGAAGATAAACGGGGATGCGATGACGATTGGCCAGGTGCAGAACTACGCCACTGATTTGTGCCGTACCCATAACCGATCGCAGATTTGCTTGCGAGAAAACTCGCTCTAGCGCAATGGCCGCAGGCTTTTCTTTCTTAATGAGCGCCTCTAGGGCATCGCCAATTAGCCCAATTCGCGCGCTCAGTTCAAGCGATTTATCGGTCGTGAGAGTGTCTACCGAAACCAATCGCAGTTTGCGACCAGCTGAAACCTCGATAAGCCCAACACCGCAACGGGTTAATCCAGGGTCAATTCCCAGAACCCGCGTCACCATTTCTAGTCCTGCTCTAGCTCGGCAAGAACCTCGGCTGAAATGTCCAGGTTTGAATAGACATTTTGCACGTCATCA
>JBEGRY010000039.1:0-8433 GCA_041180265.1 Actinomycetota bacterium
CCGAGGACTAATTATTTAGCTCGCCAGGTTGGCACTTTCCAACCGGCCAACATGGCTGCGATTCGAAGCCCAGTGATCAAGAATGCCCCAACAGAAACCGATAGATACTCAGGTGCATTGAGGGTGCTCATAAGCACCACTGCCCAACCTCCTATAAACGCAAGCACTGAGTATGGTTGTGAATCAGAAAAAGCTCTAGGAATTTCGTTCACCACAACATCTCGAATAATTCCGCCAACGACCGCGGTAATCACACCCATTAGCACGGCAACTATTGGCGAAATCTGCATGGTGAGGGCGATTTGTGTGCCCCCAGCGCCAAATACTCCCAACCCCAAAGCATCAGGCCAGGCCGTTGCTCTGGCGGTAGGTTCCAGATGTCTAGCTCTTAAGAACAAAAGGGCAAAAACACAGATTGCAATAAGTATCCAAATCCAGATTTCGTTTTGAACCCAAAAAAATGGGCGGCGATCTAAAAGTACGTCTCTGAGAGTTCCGCCTCCAAATGCTGTCAAAAAAGACACCATCACAAATCCCACAATGTCTAACTTCTTTCGAGCAGCTTCGATTATGCCCGACACGGCAAAAGCTAGTGTGCCTATTACTTCTAGGCTCAGCATGCCGTAATTCACCAGCCAGTCAGCTAGCGAGTTTGCCTGAGTCATAAAACAAGTATGCCAAGATTGCCAAGTGGACGTTCTCATTGCGGGTTTCTTGGCGGGTCTTGCCCTTGCAATTCCCCTAGGCCCAATGGCTATATTGCTTATTTCGACCACACTCAAATACGGCAGAAAAATTGGTGCCTTTGGTGCGCTAGCAATGGCGAGCGTTGACCTACTTTATGCCGCCACAGTTTTTGCATTTGGTCAGCTCGTTATTTCGCAGCTTACCGATTGGGTGCTGCCGCTACGTATTTTGGGTTCGGCAATTCTTATTTTTGTTGCACTGAAAATTTTTATCGAGGCACGCGGATCAGCAGCACTTGACTCCCCTGATCTAACCCAGACTAAGCAATCAAGCTTCAAGACCTATGCAAAGTTCTTTGGCCTAACCGTGTTGAACCCGGCAACCGCGTTTTACTTTTTTGGCATTACCCCGAGTGTGGCAACCCTGGCTACCGAATCGAGCGGCGCCTCTACTTCACTATTCGCACTGGGTGTCTTCATTGGCTCCGTTATTTGGCAGCTTTCGCTAGTGTTTGCTGCACACCTGACCAAAGCATTCACCAGCGCAAAAGTTCAACACCGAATTCAATATTTCGGCGCGACTCTGATTGCGCTTCTAGCAATTGGGCTCTTGGTCAAATAAAAAGCCCACCATTTCTGGCGGGCTTTTTTAATATGGGATGGTGGAGATGGGGGGAATTGAACCCCCGTCCAATACAGAGTTTCTGACTCTTCTACGGGTGTAGCTTCAATATGGTTTTACTCGGCCCCGGTACTAGCTTGAAGCGACATAACCGACGAGCCCAGCCTGAGTTTGTGTCCTTTGCAGCCCTAAGACATAACCGCAAAGCAAGATTTCTAAATGACGCCAGAATCCCCCACGAAATCACAGGAGGCCTGACGGACTTCGGGGCTAGGTGCTAATTAAGCAGCTAGGGCAAAGTCAGTGCGTGATGATTTAGCACTTATAGTTTGCAGCGGACATTTACGAGTTGACGCTACATTCTCGACCCGCTTCTTTCAGGCACTAGTGCACTGTCGAAACCGATCATCCCCATATTTAGTTACCAACTCCACAGGCCTAACCTAAACGTTTGGGCCTTGACCTGTGGAACCTCATAAAGAATAAGCCCCGCGGCCGACAAATGAAAGGCCCGGGGCTGAGAGAAGACTGTGAATTACCAGTCTTTTCCTTTGCTAGACATCGCGCGATCCGCCTCGCGCTTATCGGTTTGCTCTTTCAAAGCCTGGCGCTTGTCATAGTTTTTCTTACCTCGAGCGACGGCTAATTCGACTTTTGCGCGACCATCTTTGAAGTAAAGCGACAGCGGCACCAGGGTGTATCCAGATTCTTTTAGCTTGTTGGTTAGTTTCAAAATTTCGATTGCGTTCAGCAACAGTTTGCGCTTGCGCCTAGAGGGAGCATTGTTCCAAGTGGCCTGAGTGTATTCAGGAATGTGAACGTTCTCTAACCAAACTTCGCCACCATCAATGCTGGCAAAACCGTCGATAAGCGATGCGCGCCCAGCGCGAAGTGACTTAACCTCTGGTCCGGTTAGCACCATTCCAGCCTCGTACACGTCTTCGATCAGATAGTCGTGGCGAGCCTTGCGGTTGCTGGCAACAACCTTTTGACCGCGTTCTCTTGGCATAAGGCTTCTATATTCGCAGGTATCGGCGAATCGCCAGACCCGAAGCCAATGCCGCTAGCACGATTCCGGCGGCCAACAGCATTGGCACCACAAGTAATCCGTCAGCTAGGCCAACGAAGCTGGTGAATGGAAGTCTTTCGGCGAGGTAGCCCTGCACAAAGAATTGCACAATCGCCAAGACCGCTGCACCAGAAAGAATTGAGCCGATGGTTGCGGCAAATACACCTTCGAGAATAAAGGGCAGCTGAATGTAGAAGTTGCTCGCGCCCACCAAACGCATAATGCCGAGTTCACGACGACGGCTAAACGCAGACAAACGAATAGTGGTTGAAATAAGCAACGCCGCCGAGAACAACATTAGGGCTGCGATGCCGATTGCTGCCAGTGATGCAGCATTCAAGATACTAAAAATTTGATCGAGATAAGAGCGCTGATCGCGAACCTCTTCTACTCCGGCAACGCCATTAAAACTTTCGGTAATGATTTCGCTGTTGCCGGCATCCTTAAGGTTTACCCAGAAAGTCTCATTGAGTTGCTTGGCGGAAACGTACTTGGCCACCGCGTTGCCCTCGAATTGCTCTTGGAAAGTCTTGTAGGCAGCTTCGTGGTCTTCGAAATAGAACTTCTCAATGTACGGACTCAGAGTTTTTGACTGCAACTTTTCTTCGACCGCGGCCTTCAAATCGGCTGATGCCTCACCCTGCGGGCAAACATCGCTGGCCGAGACCTCGCTACACATGTAGACGGCTACCTGGGCGCGGTCGTACCAATAGTTCTTCATCTGACCGATCTGCATTTGCAACAGCGACGCAGTGCCCACAAAAGTTAGTGAGATAAAGGTAACTAGCACCACCGAAACAACCATCGATAGGTTGCGGCGGAAGCCTTGTGCGATTTCGCTAAAGATAAACTTCATTAGTAACCGCCACCCACCTGATCGCGAATAATTTCGCCATCTTTGAGTTCAATCACACGCTTTTTCAGGCGGTCAACGATGCCGCGATCGTGAGTTGCCATGATCACGGTTGTGCCAGCTAAATTGATGCGCTCAATCAAAGCCATGATTTCTTCTGAAGTTGCCGGGTCGAGGTTTCCGGTTGGCTCATCTGCCAATAGCAAAGCTGGCTTGTTAACAATTGCTCGGGCCAAGGCCACACGCTGCTGTTCTCCACCGGAAAGTTCTGATGGCAAACGATCTGCCTTGCCATCTAGGCCAACTAGGCGAAGCACATCTGGAACAGCTTCTTGAATAAATCCCTGAGACTTCCCGATCACCTCTAGGCTGAAGGCCACATTTTGAGCAACGGTCTTGTTTGGCAGCAGACGAAAGTCTTGAAAAACTACACCCAGGCGGCGGCGAAAAAACGGCACGCGGCGACTCGGAATTCCAACGAGGTTCTCGCCAAGCACATGAACCGAACCCTTGGTCGGCACATCTTCGCGAAGCATTAGACGCATCAAAGAGGATTTACCTGAACCAGATGCGCCCACTAAAAATACAAAGTCACCTTTTTCAATTTCGATCGAAACGTTATTGAGCGCAGGACGGCTCGAGCCTCGATACTGCTTGGTGACATTGCTGATGCTGATCATGATGACACCAGCCTAAATTGCGGCCCTTAGGTATTGGCTTAGGCGCTTTGTTGTGTCTGTTTGC
Organism: Actinomycetota bacterium; assembly: GCA_041180265.1. Taxonomy (GTDB): domain Bacteria; phylum Actinomycetota; class Actinomycetes; order Actinomycetales; family Microbacteriaceae; genus Rhodoluna. Next base: position 3,975 of record JBEGRY010000039.1, read on the forward strand.
GCCAGCGAATGCCTGCGGCAATGAAGCCATCTAGATCGCCGTCAAATACGGCCGATGGATTATTGACTTCGTATTCGGTTCGTAGGTCTTTAACCATTTGATACGGGGCTAGAACATATGAGCGCATCTGCTCGCCCCAGCTGGCCTTTACATCGCCGGCAATTTGCTTCTTCTTTGCCTCTTCTTCACGACGACGTATTTCAAGCAATCTAGATTGCAGTACCCGCATGGCGGCCGCCTTGTTTTGTATCTGGCTCTTTTCATTCTGACAACTAACCACAGTGCCGGTCGGAATGTGAGTGATGCGAACCGCTGAGTCCGTGGTGTTGACCGACTGACCACCCGGGCCGGAAGATCTGAAAACGTCTACCCTGATCTCGTTCTCAGGAATTTCGATAGCTTCGGTTTGCTCAACCAAGGGAACTATTTCTACCGCTGCGAACGAGGTCTGTCGTTTTCCGGCAGCATTGAACGGGCTCATTCGAACCAATCGGTGCGTACCCGCCTCAACCGAAAGCGTGCCAAACGCAAAAGGGGCATCGATTTCGAAGGTTGCCGACTTTATGCCCGCGCCTTCTGCATACGAAGTGTCTAGAACCTGAACCGGCATTTTGTGCTTCTCGGCATATCGCAAGTACATGCGCATTAGCATTTCGGCAAAGTCGGTGGCGTCATCGCCGCCCGCGCCCGAACGAATGGTAATCACGGCCGAACGGGAATCGTATTCGCCATTTAACAGAGTTTGCACTTCTAATTCCGAAATTGTGCCTTGCAAATTACCGAGTTCAGCTTTGGCCTCGCTCTGCACCGAGGTATCGCCCTCGGCATTTGCCATTGCAACCAAAACCTCTAAATCGTCAAGTCGACTAGCCACCGTTTCGAGTTTGGAAATCATGGCCTGAGAGTGCGAAAGCTTGCTGGTAATCGATTGAGCATGCACGGGGTTATCCCAGAGATTTGGGTCGGCAGCCTGCTGTTTCAAGAGCGATACGTCGGCCTGTAGTTTCGTCACATCCACCACGTGCTGAATGTCGACAAACGTGGCACGCAATTCACGTATCTCTTGAGTTAGGTCTAGGTCTGCCATGTCTCTATTAGTTTAGGCGAGCACCATAATTGAAGGGTGAGCTCAGCCAAACCTTCTGCGTATCTTCGTGGGCTGGTCTTTCCCGTTTATTTGCCATCACTTTTCTTCTCAATTGGCGAGTCAGGTCTTATTCCTCTTATTCCGGCTAACGCGGAACGCTTGGGCGCCGACATTCCAACCGCAGCCATGGTTGCTGGCTTGGTGCTAATCGGAACACTGGTTGCCGATATTCCAGCAGCACGTTTGGTAAATCGAGTTGGCGAACGCAAAGCCATGATCTGGGCAGGTGCAATTGCTGCAATTTCAATCTTGGCTGCCGTGTTTGCTACCAATCTGTGGATGATGAGCTTCGGTGTTTTCGTTCTCGGCGGCACCGCTGCGGTATTCGGTCTGGCTCGCCATGCATTTATTGCCGAACACGCACCGATACAGGTGCGTGCGCGCGCTCTATCGTTTCTAGGCGGAATGTTCCGTCTCGGTTCGTTCCTTGGACCGCTAATCGGCGCAGCAATCATTGAATTATTTGGTCTTGAACACGTTTACTGGATGACCGTGGTTTTTTGTGGGCTAGCCGCAGTAATTCTGCTTTTCACCAAGCCCGAGAAAATGCCTGCCACAAGTCGAAACGAAGACCACGGCGTTTGGGGTATTGCAAAGCGCGAGAAATCAAAACTCGTAACCATTGGCGTGGCTTCCATGATTTTGACCATGGTACGTACCGCGCGCTTCTTGGCCCTACCGCTTTGGGCACTGCACATTCATTTACCGGTTAGCACAACCGCTCTAATCATCGGTGTCGCCGGTGCAGTTGATTTCGCCCTGTTTTACAACGGCGGTCAAGTTATCGACAAAGTTGGCCGAAGACTTCCGGCAATCATCACCACAATTGCGATGGGCCTTGGCGTTATTGCAATTGGCTACACCACCAACGAATTCGGCTTCACCGTGATCGCGATTGCTCTAGCGGTGGCCAACGCAGTTGGTTCTGGTTTAGTGCTAACCATTGGCGCCGATCTTGCCCCGACCGATGCCCGCAATGAATTCTTGGCCACCTTCAGGTTGATGACCGATGGCGGTATCGCTGCAGCGGCACCTGCAATTTCGATTCTGACCGCACTTACAAGCTTGGCCAGCAGCTTGCTAATGATTGGCGGCGTGGCATTTATTGGCGCCTGGATGATGTGGCGCTACTTGCCAAGATTTGGCGTTAAGTAGAACTACTCAGACCTCGCACTTGCGTGACCACAAACTCTCAGTTTGCCCGGCACCAAGTAAATAGGAATCGGATTAAGCCAGTCAGCACAACTGGTGATTTTTACCGTGAGTTCATCTTCCAATGTTTGTTTGATGAAGCTCTGCCCCGCTAATTGCGGGTTCCATACTTCGCTTACAAAATCATCTATTGAACCTTTCTCTGAGCTAACGTAAAGAACCGCAGATTCACTGAAGTTAGTTAGACGTTTCTGCAATATGAACAAAGTTGATGCCGCAAAAGCCACGAGAATTGCTGCGGTAGAGATTAATGCAAAACCGATTGCCAGCGGAGTCATCGAGCCAGATTCATCTCGAATCATCGCACTACCGCCGACTTAGCTAGCGCTGAACCGACTCGAACAACTAATTGCAATTTCGCTGGGCTAGTTTGGCAATCCGGTTGGCAAGAAAGCTCAATCACCGGTTGTGCCGAAGACCCAAAACTTGCGAGAATCTCGTGCGCCGAGGTCTGCAAATCTAAACCGGTCAAAACATACGAACGTAAAGAGTGCCTTGCGATAGATTCCGCCAGAATCTTGTCTTGCAGCGAACCGTTGAGTTGAACAACTGTTGCCAACAACAAGACCTGAAGTAAGAGCCCGAATCCAACAAACTCAATTAGCGCCGAACCCCGGTCATCACTGAATTTCATTGATCGCCTTTGTCGCGGTGAAGAATTCTAGAAATGGCAGAAAAACGGAAATCGAAGAAAGTTTTACGCGTGCCTCGACTAACGAGTAGCTCGCGTGCTGAATTTCCTGTGTTTGGCAAAAAAGTTGCACATCGACACTATTGGCGATTGATTCATAGATCAGTTTTCTCGCGCGGTCACAGCCAGCCTGCGGGGACTGATCAGCTAGCGCCGCAAACCTGGCCCCCTCGATAATCGAGTCGGTAATGACTGCTTTAGAAAAGCCCAAGAGTGCTGTTGCAACCACAGTGATGCTAAGCAAGGTCATTGGCGCCGACAGAAGCACAAATTCGATTACCGCCGAACCTCGTTCGCGGCTAGTCTTCCAAACCGATTTAGAAAGCCACAACTTTATTGAGCGCTTGCTCGAAGACTGCCTTTAGAGCTGGGCCGGCAACCGACCACATCAGCACCACCAATCCGGCAGTCATGAGTGTGATCAAGACCCAGCCGGGAACGTCACCAGTTTCGTCGGATAGTTTGTTTTTCATTTTTCTCCTAGTTGTAGTTAAGGTTTAACAATTGCAAGCTCGGATAAATTGCGAATAAAACGGTGATCGGCAGGATTAGAAATACCAACGGAATCAGCATGCGAGTTTCGTTTTTACCTGCCATCACCGTGAGTTGCTGTTGCAACTCGGCACGCACAGCGACGGACTGATCTAACATCACAGCGGCTAATGGAGTGCCACGACTTAGGGCAAGAATTAACTTGTTACTGAATTCCGCTATTTGACGGCCTGAAACTCTTTTACTGAGGGCATTTAGCTCTGTCTCTATGTCTGCACCAAGATCGAGTGCGGCAATGACCCGTTGAAATTCCTTAGCCAGTACCCCGGTAGCTCGAGGCACCACAAGTCGAATCGCAGAATATAAACTCTCGCCTGCAGCCAGTGCAACGGCGAGCAAGTCAACAATTTCTGGCAACTCGAACATAATCTGGCGACTTACGTTTTTTGATTGGTGCCTCGACCTAGAAAACCAATCAATCGAAGCTACCGACGCGCTAGCCGAAGCAAAACTGCCGACGGAAACTCGATTAAGCAACTTTGGTGTCCGAGCATCGGAAATCACTTTCGCAATCATCGCAAGCCCGGCACTCAGCATCAGAGAGATAAACCAAGTGCTCATAGCGAAAACACCCTCGGCGCGGCAGGTAAGGCACCAATTACATGCACTAGGCGGTAGGCAAAAATTGAAACCAAAAAGCCGACTAGCAAAATGGTTGCCCCGTTGGTCGAGTTATAAATTGCCGCGTTCTCTGGCCTCACTGAAAGTAACGCGACTATGATCCATGGGGCGACAACAGCCATTTTTGCAGTACCAACAACCCAACCCTGTTTCGATTCCAGCTGCCCGACCACGTTCAATTCGGCACGAATTGAACTGGCTTGGGCGCGCAAAACTCTGCCTAGATTTTCGGCCCC
>JBEGRY010000040.1:0-8050 GCA_041180265.1 Actinomycetota bacterium
TTCGATTTCTAAAAAGATTGCTTCGCTGGGCGCAGACCCAACCGACGCTATGGACCCATTCGTCGAGCGCATCGAGACTTTCCACTCGCGCACCAGTGGCGACGACTGGTTCGAAAGCATCATCAAGATTTATCTAGTTTCGGGTTTGCTCGATGACTTTTATCGCCGTCTTGCGGTTGGGCTGGACCCAGTTCTTCGTGCCGAAGTCGAGAAGTCTCTGAAAGATAAAAAGTTTGAAGAATTTGCCAAGCGCGTGCTCTTGGAATCAATGCAGCGCGATGCACAACTAGCTTCACGATTGGCGCTCTGGGGTCGTCGAATCATGGGTGATGTTCTGCTTGAGCTTCGCGCGGCGTTCGATAATCGCAAGCTGGCCGGAATAACCAGAGGTAAAAAATTGACCCTCGACGAAGAGCGCGCGGTAAACCTAGCCGCTTATTCGAAGCTCGAGCCACTGATTTCAGAACTTATCGGTGCACACACCATGCGCATGGATGCGCTTGGACTAACCGCTTAGTTATTTTTTGCTTCGCGCATGTGATCGATGCGCTTCGCGCCAAACCACATAGCCGCTGGCATTCCCAGCATCACGATTAGCCAGATCCAAGCCTGGTCGTAGTGCAAACCAACCCAGGTACCAAGAATCCAAAGAACGCTGCCGCCAACTACGGCAAGAGCGGTTGGTACCAGGGTTCCGTAGTTGTCGCTCTTAATGCCAACGTATGGGGCAACCAATCCGAGGATTGACGCGTAAATGACAATAAACAGAATGTAAAAAATCGAGATGATGTCCATTAGGCAATAAATCCAACTCGGCGTGATTCCTCAACGCCGATTTCTACGTAGGCGATAGACGCGGTTGGAACTAGGTAAAGCTTGCCCTTGCTGTCGGTTAGCTTCAAGACCGTTGCTGAAGCCTCTAGCGCCGCTGATACCTGTGCTTCAACTTCTGATGCTGACTGAGCAGATTCAAAGCTGAGCTCACGTGAGCTTTCGCGAATACCAATTCTGATGTCCATCGCAGACCTTTCATTTACTCAACAAGATTACGTCAAGGCACCAAGCGTTTTTGTCAGTAACTCAGGGTAGTTTTGAGCGCATGAGGGTAGTCACGGTTTTTGGGTCGCCGGGCGCCGGCAAAACCACCGAGATCACCAATCGCTTTTATCAGGCAATCGAATTGGGCCTAGAGCCAGACCAGGTTTTAGTTCTAGCCGCCAGTCGAGAGGCTGCCAATGCGCTGCGCGACCAACTAGCGATTGGCCTGCAGCGGGCGACCCCGGCGTCGCTGGCCCGCACACTAACTTCGTTTGCCTTTGGTGCGCTGCGCATCCGTGCAATTCAAAACGGTCAACCACTGCCAGAACTAATCAGCGGTAGCGAGCAAGATCGCATTTTGGCGACCGTGATTGAACGGCACCTGCAAGATACGGCAGCACTCGAAAACTGGCCGAAACATATAAATAAGAGTGTGATCGAGCTGAATGGCTTTAGGGCGGAACTGCGCGATCTGATTACCGTGTGCCTCGAGCATGGCATTGAACCTGCAGCGCTCGCCGCTGCCGGTGGGCAGTGGCAACAGCAGCACTGGGTGGCTGGCGCCAAACTTTATACCGACTACGTTGCCGAGGTTGCCTTGGTGCCAAGCCGATTCGATTCCTCTCAACTTTTGCGAACTGCTGCGGATTGGCTGGGTGACTTACCAACCTGGCCAGAGGCTGTTGCAAAGCTGCGATTAATTTTGGTTGACGATGCGCAAGAACTAACTCCGGCAGCCGGTGAATTGCTGCGTGTGCTGTGTATGAAGGGTGCCGACCTGGTTTTGGTTGGCGACCCAGATTCGTCGACACTTGGTTTTCGCGCTGCCGACCCGCGCGCAATGAGTGAACTTGCTGCATCGATTGCAAAACAACATGCTGCCGAATTACAAGAAGTCTTTTTGCAACCAACACATGCCGTGCGCACTCCGGCAATTTCTAAAGTCCTAGCTCGGGTAAATGCCCAGATCGATACCGCACGTGCTGGGCGACAGCGCAAGGGTTTGAATCCGAAAGCTGAACTGGTTGATCAAGATACCGCTGGAGTTGAGGGCAGGGTCTTTAATCAGGAACAGTCAGAGGTTGCTTGGTTAGCCAGACGCCTGCGCGAAATGCACTTGTTTGAGTCGATTGCCTGGAACCAGATGGCAGTGGTTGCAAGATCGCGAGGCCAACTGGATCAACTTGCCAGCCAGCTTTCTCACGAAGCTGTTCCGGTGCAATTAGTCGGTGCGCAGAATGCATTGCGCGACGAATTTGCTTCACGCATGCTGTTGCGAATTTGTGAGCAGGTGCTGCACAATCGCAAATTAGACATTGGCACCGCGCTTGAGTTCTTGACCTCACCACTTTGTGGTCTAGATCAACTTGGGCTTCGTCGACTGCGCCGTGCACTTCGCCGCGAGGAGTTGCTAGCCGAGGGTTTGCGCAACAGCGATGAACTTATTCTGGCTCTGTTTGATGCGGCCGGATCAGTGGTCACCGTCAAATCGCACGAGGGTAAAAAAGTCGATGCTTTCTTAAAGCTCTACTTTCAAGGCCTAGAGCTTGCCGAAGATTCAGCAAACAGCATTGAAGACTTGCTGTGGCATTTTTGGAATGGCGCAAAGTTGGCACAGCCCTGGCAGGTACTGGCGCGTGCGGCCGGTGAAGTAGGGCTTCAGACCAATAGAAACCTTGACGCGGTGGTCGAGTTATTTGCCGCGGCTAATCGCTTTGCCGAGCGTAATCCTGGTGCCGATGCGCGCATTTTTGTCGATCAGCAATTGGCACTGGGCCTGCCCGAAGACTCACTTGCCATGAATGATTCCGCTAATCAGTCGGTGGCTCTGCTGACCCCAGCCGCCCTAATTGGGCGACGCTTCAGGGTTGTAGCGCTACCTCAATTACTTGAAGGGGTTTGGCCAAATTTGCGGCCGAGGTCATCATTACTCGGTGCAATTACCCTCGATGCGTTGCTAACCCAGCGCATTGATTCGGTAGCTGCAATGCACCGTTCGGAATTGCCCGATGAACTTCGCATGCTGTACAAAGCGGTCGGGGCAGCTGGCGAACACTTGCTGATTTCTGCAACCGACACAGAAGACAATCAGATTTCACAATTCGTTGGCTTGACCCTGCAAAACATTCCTGAGCCAACGTCGTTTTCTCGTGAAAAATTAACTTTGCGAGGCATGGCCGGTGGTCTGCGACGAGCCCTAGCAACCGCAAGCGAACCTGCGCTTCAAAATTCTGCGGCACTAGGGTTAGCCAGACTTGCCTCAGCCGGCATTGCCGGAGCGCACCCAGAATCTTGGTACGGCATGTTGCCGCTATCAACAATTGAGCCGCTGGTTGATCTTGAAAATGAATTGGTGACAATTAGGCCATCGCAGTTAGAAAGTTTTGTTAAGTGCCCGCTGCATTGGTTCTTAAATTCACATGGCGGCGGCGACAAAACCTTTAGCGCCAATTTGGGATCGCTAGTGCACAAGGCGCTTGAGCTTGGCACGGAAATCAGTGAAGAAAAACTTTGGGCGCTGGTCGAGAGCAAGTGGCACACGCTAAGTTTCGAAGCCGATTGGTTAGAGCAGGCTGGTGAGCGCCGAGCCAAGAAAATGATTGGCAACATGGTGCAATACCTGCGAGCATTCGAAGCCGACGGCGCCAAGGTGATTGGCAAAGAAGTTTCTTTTGACTTTGATTTGGGTAAGGCGCATGTGCGTGGGCAGGTTGACCGCCTGGAACTTTATCCAGATGGTCGAGTCATGATTGTGGATCTGAAGACCGGCGCGGGCACGTTCACCGCAGATCAAGCGAAAAATCACGCCCAACTAGGTCTGTACCAATTGGCATATCAAAATGGCGCTTTCGAACACCTAGATATTCCTGCCGACGCAAGACTCGGTGGCGCGAAGTTGCTTTTGGTTAGTGGCGACAAACCAACCGAGCGCATGCAAGATTCACTGGCTGATTCAGATCAGGCGAGTGAGCAATTCAAGAACATGGTGCAAAGTGCTATCTCGGGCATGGCTATGACAGAGAACCTTTTTGTGGCTCAGGTTGGTTCGCACTGCACCAAAGAAAACGAATACGGAACCTGTGAACTGCACCTGACTCGGGCGGTGTCTTATGTCGGCTAAATTCAGCGCCAACCAGGTTTATGCGGTTATCAAGGACTTCAAGCTAACCGATGAGCAATCGGCTGCCGTCGAGCAGGCATCGATTGATTCACCAGCACTTGTGGTGGCCGGCGCCGGCAGTGGCAAGACAGAACTAATGGCGGTTCGAGTGCTCTGGTTGGTGGCCAACGGCATTTGCCGACCAGATCAAATTTTGGGCCTGACCTTTACTCGCAAGGCTGCGGCCGAACTTAGCAAACGCATCTATGAGAGCCTGCTCAAACTGCGTGACACAGAACTGTGGCCAGAAGATTTGGAATACGACTTTAAGTCACCGAACATTTCTACCTACAACGCTTATGCGAACAATTTGTTCCGTGACAACGCTTTGGCGATTGGCTACGAGCCCGAAGCTGCATTGCTAACCGATGCGGCGGCATACCAATTAGCTAAAGAAGTAATCTTCAAACACGGTTCGAGCATCGATGAGAGGTTGGGAGAACTAGACAGTTCGGCAAATTCAATTGTTGAGAAAGTACTTGAACTAGCTGCGGCCATGTATGACAATCTGGTTTCTGCAGATCAGGTTGAAGCCGAGGTAATGCGCGTAGTTAGCGCGATGAGTGATCTGCCAAGAAAGGCCGGAAGCACCGACACAACTGCATTCGCCTATGTCACCGAGTACCTGAGCCCGATAATGCCAAATGTAACCTTGGCAAAACTTGCGGCTGCCTTTGTGCAAGAAAAACGCCGCCAGGGATACGTTGATTATTCCGATCAGGTGGTGCTTGCCGAACGCGCCGTGCGTGAAGTGCCCGGTGCGCGAGAAAGAGAACGTGAAACTTACTCGCAGGTTCTGCTAGATGAATATCAAGACACCTCCTACTTGCAAACCAAGCTGCTTCAACAGCTCTTTAACGAGACCGCGGTGTTCGCGGTTGGCGACCCTAACCAATCGATCTACGGTTGGCGCGGGGCCAGTGCCACGAACCTCAGCAGTTTCTATCGTGATTTCGGTGCCAGCGATGACGCAAAGTCTTTTAGCCTTTCGACATCATGGCGCAACCCAAAATCGGTTCTTGGTTTAGCAAATGATTTGATTGGCGAACTTAAGGTGCTTGAACTTACTCCGGCACCATCGGCTCGCCAGGGTGAGATCGAAATTAATCTAGCCACCGATATAAAAGCCGAGGCACAGGCGGTTGCCAACTGGTTTAGCAAACGCATTGACCCCACCCACACCGCAGCACTGCTCATGCGCAAACGCAGACAAATGCCGCTATTTGTGGAGGCGCTTGAGGCTGCCGGCCTGAACGTAGAGGTGGTCGGTTTAGGCGGCCTGCTGGAAGTGCCCGAGGTGGTCGACCTGGTTTCAGCACTCAGGGCAATTCACAATCCGGCCGCGGGTAGTTCGCTAATTCGATTACTCACCGGCCCGCGCTGGCGAATTGGCGCCAAAGATATTGAGCGCCTGCATCGCTACGCGCAATTGCGTTCACGAATCGACGAAGAACTTCGTGAGCGGCAGCAAGAAGGGTTGGCACCAGAAGATTCGCTATCGCTGGTCGACGCGCTCGATCTTCTAGTCGACGATAAGGCCCCGGAAAAAACCGGCATTTCTGATGTCGGTTTGATTCGACTAAAGAATGCTGCCCTGGTGCTACGGCAGATGCGTCAGCAAACCGGCATGCCGCTGGTTGAGTTTGTGCGTTCGGTCGAGCAAGAGCTTTGGTTGGACATTGAGGTGCAGGCAAATCCGCGTCGAAAAAATCCAATGGCGCACCTGAATGCATTTGCCGCAATTGTTTCTGGCTATGCAGGTTCGAACCATCAACCAAATCTTGGTGGCTTTTTGAACTGGCTAGAATTTGCCGACGAACGCGAACGATTCGAAGCACCAACCCCGGCACCCGAAGCCGGAGTGGTGCAAGTCATGACAGTGCACGCCGCCAAGGGATTGGAATGGGATCACGTTGCGATTGCCAATTTGATTGATGGTGATTTTCCTGACACCACAAAGGGCGCAAGCGGATGGCTGGCTACCGGTGTGCTGCCATATGGCCTTCGCGGTGATGCGCAATCCTTGCCAAAACTAAACATTGAAAATCTAAACACTCAGCCCGACGTGAAAACGGCAGTAGAAGAGTTCAAAGACCAGGTTCGCGCTCATCAGCTCAAAGAAGAGCTGCGCCTGATGTATGTTGCGGTCACTCGACCAAAACAAGACTTACTGCTCACGGCTTCGTACTGGAAGCCAGCGAACGCTAAGCCTCGTAAAGTTTCGAATTTCTTGCAGCAAGCCGCTGATTATTTGCAAGTGGACTTGCCGCAGAATGAACTTTCTGAGAATCCGATCGGCGAACAAGAGCTAATCGAAACCTGGCCGCTCGATCCGCTAGGCGAGAGACACCGCCGAAGTTTGCAACAGGGTGAGCAAAAAGTCCTGAGCGCTATTGATGAATTACAAAATAAAGTTCATGGCGTGCTCGAGGGCGATCGAATTCAAACCGAGATTGACCTGCTACTAGCCGAAGTTGAAGAGCGAATTTCAGCGGCCGAGAGCTTCGACGTGCCGGTGCGCATTCCTGCGTCAAGCTTCAAAGATTACATTGGTGATTTTGCCGAGCTGGCAGCCCGTTATCGCCGCCCGATGCCGCAACCCCCCTATAAACAGACCCGAACCGGAACTTTGTTTCACGGTTGGGTAGAGCAACATTTTGAGAAATTGTCGCTGGCAGATGGCAACTACTCGGCCGATGATGCTCAGCCGCTTGAGCAAGACATGCAATCGCTCAAGAACAACTTCATGAATTCGCGATTCAGCAAGCTAACACCGATAGATGTCGAACGCGAAATTCAGCTAACCGTTGGCGAACACACCTTCATTTGCAAACTAGACGCTGTTTTTGAGACGCAAGACGGTTTTGAAATTGTGGACTGGAAAACTGGAAAGTCACCAAAAGACGAAGCCGACGCCAAGGCTAAAGTTTTACAGCTGGCGCTTTATAGATTGGCTTATGCCAAATTCACCGGGGTGCCAATTGACAAGATTTCAGTGTGCTTCTATTTCGTTGCCGAGAATAAAGAACTAAAACCAACCGCGGTGCCCGACGAGGCAGAATTACTTGCCTTGTGGCAGCAGGTGATTATTTCGAACTAGAACAGTTCGTTATCTGGCGCACTAATCGGTGCGACAGCAGGGGTTGAGAGCGGCGCTGAAGTCAACCTGGCGATTGCGCCGGTTTCTACATCTTCGGCCACAACCTCGAGCATGCTCACGGCATCATCAATGATTTCTTGATCGTTGCGACTTACACCGTGCAATAGCCAGCGCCCTATTTCTAGTTCCGCATAGAGAGTTGCTCGTGAGCGCAGCGAAGAGTCAACGCCGTCATGGTTTTGAAAGTAAACATCGAGCACGTTGTCGTTTAGATCGTGCAGCCCGGCACCAAAGATCCAAGCAAAGTCTTCGGCTGGGTCTGAAATGCGCAGGGTGTTCCAGCCCAGAATTGCTGCAACCTGATTGTCGAGATTTAGAACACTCTCGCCAGAAAGACCACCGTGAATCACAGTTGGCTTGAAGCGGAACATGCTGACGTCTTCTAGCGCTGCCTCCCAACGAGAAAGCAAGATTGATGGCACTCGACCGGTTGATGCCATGCGATCTAGTTCGGCCATACGAGTGCGAACAATTTCAGCTGGTTCGAATGAGGCAAGGTGTGCATTTTCAACAATTGCGTTGTCTAGGTTGTGTATCGCTGCAATCGAGCGAGCGATGCTTGAAGCAAGCGGGCTACCAGGCGCAATCGAACCAATGTCGGTCGGGTTGCCGTAGAGGAATTCAAAAACTAAAACTCGAGCGCCTTTTTCGTCTTTGGTTTCGCCGACCAGGTTTGTGATTTTAAATGGAAG
>JBEGRY010000041.1:0-7613 GCA_041180265.1 Actinomycetota bacterium
GTCACCATTCCAAATTCCTGGCCACAAGGGCCGCACCGACCTTACCGGTGCCATTGTTGATGGCGACATTCCAGTTCTTCCTGGAAATCACCCACACAGAATTTCACCTTCACTAATTCTCGAAGCTGAGGCAATTGCCGCAAAGCTTTGGGGCGCCGATCTTTGCCGCTTTGGTGTGAATGGTTCGAGCGGCAGTAACCACGCAGCGGTGATGGCGGTCGCCTCACCAGGCGACAAAGTTATTGTTTCGCGCACGCTGCACAAATCAGTTTTAGTTGGCATGGTTTATGCCGGAGTGATTCCGGTTTGGATTCGCCCAGAAATTAATCCGGCAACCGGCTTGCCAGAGTACCTTCCATCGACGCGCTTGGCCGAGACGATAGCTGCGCACCCAGATGCAAAAGCGGTTTTGATTGGTGAGCCTTCATACGTTGGCACCATGTCAAACATTCCGCGCCTCTCAAAGGTTTGTCACGATGCCGGAATTCCTTTGGTGGTCGATGCTGCCTGGGCCGCGCACTACGGTTTTCACCCAGAGCTTCCGCAGCACCCGCTTGCCGAAGGCGCCGATATTGTGGTGACCTCGGCGCACAAGACTCTACCTTCCTATTCACAAGCATCTTTTGTTTTAGCACGTGGCGAGTATGTTGACCTTGCGCGCTTTAACAAAATGTTTGATTCAACCCAGACCACTTCGATGTCTGGTCGAATTCTTGCGTCAATCGATGCCGCGCGTGCATTGCTCGAGCGCCACGGACACGACCTAATCGACCCAGTGATTGATGCGACCGAGCGAGGTCGTGCAACACTGACCGCAGCAGGCATCGACGTTATTGATGGCGAATACATTGACCCGCTCAAGCTAGTAATTTTGCTAAGCGGTTGCGGTGCCGACGGCACCAAGGTGGAAGCAGATCTCTTGGCAGCAAACATCGATGTGGAAATGGCCAACCGCGATCTGATCATTCCAATGATTACTTTTGCCGACACTCCTGATCGAATTAATGATTTGGTGCAGCGCATTATTGAATCGGTTAATAAGCACCGCGGTGAACCAAGACCGATCAAAATCTTGCCGGCGTTCTCGATTGAACCGGAGGTAGTGGTTTCACCACGCGATGCATTCTTCTCGAGCTACGAGGTGGTGCCAGCCGAAGGAGCTGTTGGCCGAGTCTCAGCCGAAATGATTTGCCCTTACCCACCTGGTGTTCCGGTGCTTAGCCCGGGCGAGCGCATTACCGAGGCCGCGCTGGCCGCGCTGTTCCAGGCTCGAGACATGGGCGTGCGAATCGCATTCGTGGCCGACCCAAGCCTAAAGACCCTGAAGGTGCTGCCTGAATAGCCCACTGGCGGAATAAAACCGCAGGGTCTAATGTTGTCTAGTGGGGATTGACAAAAATCCTCGAAATGGAAGATGAAATGACTGACTACAGGTTTGGCCTAGACACCTTTGGCGACATGACCCTGGATGAATCGGGCAAGCCGCTGAGTGCCGGCCAAGTGATTCGCAACATCGTGGCACAAGCCAAGCTGGCCGACGAACTAGGGCTCAATAACTTCAACGTTGGCGAACACCACCGCGATGATTTTGCGGTTAGTGCACCAGACACCGTGCTAGCCGGAATCGCAACGGTGACTAAAAACATCACGCTTGGAACTGGCGTGACCGTGCTTTCAAGTGAAGACCCGGTGCGCGTATTCCAACGATTTGCAACCGTCGATGCACTTTCAAACGGTCGCGCCGAAATTACCGCTGGCCGCGGTTCGTTCACCGAATCTTTTCCGCTCTTTGGCTTTGAACTTTCTGACTACAACGTTCTATTTGAAGAGCGCCTAGAGCTTTTGGTTGAACTGCTGAAAGAAGAAGCGGTTACCTGGCTCGGCAGCACCCGCGCTGCGCTGAAGAACCAGCAGGTTTACCCAAAGACCGATCGCGGCTCGATTCCACTGCGCGTTGGAGTTGGTGGTAGCCCAGATTCTGTGATTCGTGCAGCGCGTCTAGGAATTCCTTTGGCGCTGGCCATCATCGGCGGCGACCCAGCAAGATTTGCACCTTTCTCAAAGTTGTATCAAGATGCGCTTGAGAAATTTGGTCGTGCACCTCTGCCGATCAGCATTCACTCACCGGGTCACGTTGCCGAAACAGATGAGCAAGCTCGTGAAGAACTTTGGCCGGCATACGAGGCAGGCTTTGGTCGCATCGGTCGTGAACGTGGTTGGGCACCGATGTCGAAGGGTCACTTCATAAACGAAGTTGAACACGGTTCGGTTTATTGCGGTAGCCCAGAGACAGTTGCCAAAAAGATTGCCTATGCAATCGAATCAACCGGCGCTACTCGTTTTGATTTGAAATATGCAAACGGACCGATGACTCACGAAAAGCTAATGAAGTCGATTGAGCTTTATGCAACGCAGGTGGTGCCACGCGTGCGTGAGCTACTGGGGCAGGGCAAAGTCGAGCAAGCCAACCAACCGGCTGACAGCGCGAACGTCTTCGACGTTGGCCCAGCGTGTACGCCGCAGTAGAGGGCTAAACACCAAATAGCTATTTGCCTTGGCGCGTGAGAGCGCAACGTTAAGTCGGTTGCGATCTAGCAAGAATTCCAAACCGCGTGGCGCATCGATTGCGGTGCTGGCAGCAAGCGAAATGATGACTGCCAGAGCCTCGCGACCTTGGAATTTGTCGACCGTGCCAACCTGAACCTCGCTGAATCCTGACGAATCAAGGGCTAGGCGCAGCATGTCGACTTGGGCGTTATAGGGCGCCACAATCAAGACCTGTTCTTGCCCAACTTTGCCGACCAGCTCATTGGTCAACTCGAGCACCTTGACTATTTCTTCTGTGCTGTGCGAGCCATTGCCCAGGTGTTCAACCGGCACCGGCACAAACCCAGGGGCCTGGCCTTCGATTTCAAAAGCGCTGGCGCTGGAGTGCGAGTGCAAGCGATTTTGATAAGAAAGCCAAGAGACCGGGGCATTCACCGCTGGATTCATGCGCCGGGTTACCTCGACAAAGAACCCGTGTTCTGAATCAAGAATGTGTTGTTCGCCCATGTAGTGGCCTAGGGCAGAGTTGTCGACACCACCCGGATGGATTGCCTGCACGACCTGAGTTAGTTGCATTGGGTCGCCGAGTAAAACTAAGCTTCGGGTCACGCCCGAAATGGCGATCGCATCGACCATAGAAAACTGGGCTGCCTCGTCGACAAAAATGTAGTCGAATTTTTGCTCGGCAATTTTTGCAGCACAAAAAGCCCAAGCGGTTCCGCCCATCACGTGACCACCGGTTTGTTTGCTGCGCCAGTTTGCGATTGCGGGGTAGCCAGTTGGGTGCGCCCAAGGTGGTGGCACTAGTTCTTCGTTTTTCTTCTTAACAATCTGTTCGGCTGGAACCCCGGCAGCCAAACAAGCTAACAGTAGGTTGTCGACAGCACTGTGGGAGTTTGCCACCACACCAATCTTCTTGCCTTGTGCTATCAGGTGCGCAATGGTGTGCGAACCAAGATAAGTTTTACCCGAACCAGGTGGGCCCTGAATTGCCAATACTGAATTGTCTAAACGCTCGACCGCATCGATAATTACCGGCAGGTAATCGTCGCCTTGCAACGGCAGCAATTTGCCGCTATCGCTAAGTCGAGGCGGGCGGCGCATCAGCAAATCGAGAGCAGCGAAACCCTGCGGCGCTTCGTAGTCGGGTGAGATCCATTCGTTGGCTAGGTTGAGCGCAACATCGCGCGCGGCATCTTGTTTAGCGCCTGCCGGTATCAATCCGTTTTCAAAAATCGCATTAGGTGTGAATCTAGAATTTTCGACCGTGGTGTTACGGGTGAAGATAACACGTAGGCCATCGACTTGGGTGAGCATGCCTGGGTCGAGTTGGTGCTGATTGGCACCATAGCCATAGCGCACGTAAATTTTCTTGCCGGCCTTAAGTAGGTTTGCCTGCCCCTCGCTGAGTAAATAGTTGTATTCGATGTTGATGCGTGCACGCGGGTCTAGCTGAAGCTCATCGAATGGCTCGCTAGAGACAAAGCAACCCTCGACCACCAGCGCCTTGCGATCTTCGTGCAGTGCCTCGAAGGTTGCCTCGCGGCGCAGGTGGCGTTCGCGCCAGTGGGTTACCTCTTCGCGTTTGTAATAGAGCACTGAGTGCATCAGCGCCTGCCAAACCAAAGCGCGGTAATCACCATCGGCTGATTCGCCCCAGCGCCAGTTGGCCACGGCCTTGGCCATATGGTTGGTGGCCTCTTGCAGCGCGGCTAGTTCGGCCTCGGCCTTGCTGGTTGAGCGGTCTTCATCGTCGTCGGTGCCCGCCCACTCAGCTTTTTTTCTATCGACCGCCTGGCGATGTAATTCATATTTGCCATGCGCGCCCGGCATACCCGAAAGCCACTGATAAAGCTCAAGCGTAGAAACGCAGTCGTCTTGGTTGTAGTCGCCAATATTTTTGAGCACGATCTCGGCCTGGGGCGGATCGAGTTCGGTCAGTTGGCGGTAGTAGTCGTATTCGCTTAGTGATTCACCGGCGTTCTCGACCTCGCCGTCGCGACCGAAACCATAAAGCGGCTCGAGCTTCTTAATCGAGTAGCCCGGCTGGCTAACCATGATTGAGCCCTTAACGACCTTGAACAGGTCTATCAGTTTGCCCTCGGCGATTAGCCAGTCAACCTCGGCCTCCATTACGCCGTGGCGTGTAGCCAAACGGTTTAGTGCGGTGACCTCGTATTGCGCGTAATGATAAATGTGCGCGCCCGGGTTTTGCTGCATGCGTTGATAAGCGAACTTCACAAAATTTTCAAAAGCTGCGGATTCCTGTTGGCGATCGTGAGCCCAAAACTCATAAAACTTTTTATCGCGATCAATTGCGCCAAAAAGATATTCCAAACCGCCGCGCTCTTCGAAAAATGGAAAACCCTCCATGTCGAAAAACAGATCGGCGGCGTCGGCCGGTGGCAAAACACCGATTTCGGGGTCGTCTAATAAGAGGTAAGAGTGCTTTCCGGTTAACTTGTAGTCATTTTGCAATTTCGCTTGATTGCGCAGCTTTTCGAAAGTTGCGGCAGCAATCTCGGCTGGGCGCGCGGAATCGCTGGCGGTTGCCAATGCGGCCATGGTGCCGATGCCTGATTTTTTCAGCTTCTCAATTTGACCCTTGGTGATGCCGGCAACCTGCACCAGGTGGTCAACCTCTTTGCGATCGTGGTCGCACAGATCTGGGTATTCACAAATGCTGCAGTCACTTGCGGTGTTGCAGTGCAGGGTTAGCGCCGAAAGTTCGAAAGAGCTGGTGTCTTTCGCGGCAAGTTCAAACGCGCCCTCAAGCAGAGATCGGGCCTCGCGCATTGCGGGCACAATTTCACCTTCTTCGAACTGCTCGATGGTGCGGCTGCCGAGGATTAATCCGTGCAGTGCGTTCGGCGCTTTTAGTCCGAGTGCATCGAGGGCCTCAACATAGAGTGCAACCTGTAATAAGTAGTGTGGTTTGGCTGAGCTGGCTAGTTTGGCGTCCCAAGCGATATAGCCCGAGGCATTCCCGGCAACCTGAACCGCAGTTAGCTTTCCTTTTTTGAATTCAAGCGCGTAGTCGCCGCGAACCAGAAAGTCTGGGCGGCCAGTGAATTCGGCGATGCCCGAGTTGTGGCGCAGCGCCCCCTGATAAATAACCGGCACGCCGGCGCGCATTAGGGCAACGGTTTCTATAAAGGTGTCTTGGCCTTCGGGGCGTTGAAAATCGGCCTCGCCCAGACTGGCCCGAAGCTCGGCCTCGATCTCGGCTTCGAACTTGTCGCCGTAGGTCATGGCCAGGGTCTTGCCCTCGAGCTTGTAGGGGTCAACGGTTTTGGCAACCCCTGGCAAATCAAGCGCGCGAGCGATGCCAAGTTTGATGCAGTGATCGCAGCTGGCAGCGCGCATTAGATCGCGGGTATTAAAGGCCCACAGACTCTCGCTTAATTTATACATTCACTCTTTTTACAGGGTGGCTAAGACAGCGTCGAGCTCGGCCTTGGTTGGTGGCTCTGCGCCATTGCGCTCGCAGGTGATCGAAGCGGCGACTCCGGCAACGCGCACGAATTCACTCAGAATGTCATTGCTCAAATTCTGCAGGCGGTCAAACGGGTCGGCACCTAGAGCGTCGACATCGCTAAGCTGACCAAGCAGGTTTGCGCAGAAGGTATCGCCGGCGCCCACGGTGTCGGCAACTTGAATTTTGCGTGAGGCAACATCGAAGCGCACGCGTGAACCATCGGCAGCCAAACGATAAACCGAAACTCCGTCACCACCGCGAGTGACAAAAACTTGACGACCAGTATCGCCAATCCACTTCCAGACAATCTTGTCAACGTCGGAACCGGCGTCCAGGTCGTAAAGCCACTCAATGTCTTCGTCAGAAGCCTTGACGATGTGGGAAATGTCGTTGAGTCTTTCAACGCGCATGCGTTCGTGATTGCGTTCGAAACCAAGTGCGGCACGGATGTTAACATCGTGGCTAATTGTCACCGATTTTTGCTTGTAGTGCTCGCGTGCCCAATCTTCAATCACAAGATTGCCCGGGCCCATAGCCATGGTTAGGCAGCCGAATTGAATCGCGGTGGCGTGCATGTTTTCAAGTTCAACATCGCTTGGCAGTTCGGCCGGAGTCCAGCCCCAGTCGGCGGTGCCGTTTACATAAAATCCGTAAGTAGGCTTGCCCGCGGCATCGACAGCAACGGTAACCATGGTGCTTGGTTCGCTCGCGGCAACCGAGTGTTCAAGGTGAACGCCGTTGGCAACCAACTTGGCGCGAATCTGTTGCCCGAACGCGTCGTTCGATAGGCGAGCTAAAAATTGTTGTTTGGTGCCGCGACGCGCAAGCGCGATAGAAACATTCGCATTGGCGCCACCAACTATCGCTTCATATTTGGTCGGTTCGGTGCGGGATTGAATTAGGTCGATTAGTGCTTCGCCAATAACGAGGATCATGCCAAAAGTTTATGGGGGATAGGCTGGTGCCATGAAGAGAATTCCGCTAGCCAACAAGGCTGTTGCACTACCGTTACTCGGTCTATTGGCCGCCTGGGTTTCCTTTATGGGCGGGGTACTGGCCGATCTTTACGTTCCGCAGCCGACCTACGACAACATGGGAAACGCTACATTTCCAGACGAGATTTTCCACATTGGCCCATACCTCTTTCTATTGGGTATCTCGGCTGGGGCAATCTGCTCGCGCATTGGCCAGCAGCTAGCCCTGAAGGCCCGCGCTCAACTGGGTGAAGACAACAAGTTGGCCCGCGCGGCCTATAGATTTGCAACTCTTGGAGTGATCATTGGGCTGGGTGCCGGTGCGATCTTTGCAATTGGAAATTTCATGAGCGCCTTCAACACGTATTCGGGGCGCGCAGAAAATCTTGGCCTGCGTTTACTTAATGTCTACGTGCCCATTTTGTTGGCCACCGCGTTAGTGGTTTATGTGTTGCTAAGCGCGTTCGTGTTTAGACACGACGCTGCTAAAACACAGAATGGCGAGAAGACTCGCATGAGCGAAGTTCAAAAAGCGCTGGCGCTTGGCTACGCTGTGCCGATTTTGGCAACCGCGATTGCAATCATCCTTGGTTTGGTAGTCTACGACATCACTC
>JBEGRY010000042.1:0-7112 GCA_041180265.1 Actinomycetota bacterium
CGCGGCACCGATAACAAGCGAGTTGGGCCGTTGCGTTTGACCGGCAGTAAATCGGTGCGACCGCAAGCGGTTAAGAACGCCGCGTTTATTTTCTTTGCGCTAGCCGCGCTTTGCGGTTTGGCAATTGTTGCACTTACTGGCTTCTGGTGGTTCCTAATTCTTGGTGCCATTTCGATTGTTGCAGCTTGGTTCTACACCGGAGGCAAGAACCCTTATGGATACGCCGGCTTGGGCGAGCTTGCGGTGTTTGTATTCTTTGGTCTAGTTGCGGTTTACGGAACCGCATACATTCAGGTGCACGCACTAACTTTTGAATCGTTGGCCGGCGGAGTCGCTGCTGGATTGTTTGCCTCGGCAGTTTTGATGGTCAACAATATTCGCGACCTTGAACTTGATCAGCACGTTGGTAAGCGCACGCTTGCGGTGCGGGTTGGAAAGAAATGGGCCAAGGCAATCTACTTTGCGATGCTTTGGTTGCCGATGGTTATCTTGTTTCCTTTTCCGTTTATTTACCCGGCAACATTTTTCACCTGGGCGGTGCTGTTCCTAATTGTGCCGGCAACCTTGATTGTGGCAATGGCTAAGACCCCAAAGGAACTGATCCTGGCGTTGAAGCTGACTAGCTTTAGCGCGTTGGCTTACGGTGTGCTGTTTGGTGTGGGCCTAGCCGCTTTTAATTTCGCTATCTCGCCATTGCCTTAGTTAGCGAGCTAACAAAGCCGTTGAAATCTTTTGAACCGCGAATGATTTCTTGCATGCGAGCGCGGTCGCTGAACACGTCAACGAACTGCTCGAACACCGGTTGAAACTCTTCGCGGCCACTCGCAGCAAAGGCAATAAATGCCACCACGTTTACGCTCTGATCGCCCCAAGGGCCGGGCTCTTCGTTCACCGCTATTGCGATGGTTGGCACCTGAGCGCTCATGGTCATGTCGTGCGGCACGGCTAGGCCATCGACAAAAACGGTAGATGACATTCGTTCACGTTCGATGGCGCCCTCGACGTAATCTTGGCCAACAATCTGTAGGTCGGTAAGACCCTTACCTAACTTGCGAATAGCGTCTTCTGCGTTGGTGAATGACTCGTTTCTAAAGAACAGATCCTCGCGGAAACAGGCAATCAGGCGTTCGCGAATCTTGCTGCGGCGGCGAGATTGACGCACGCCCGAAACCAGGTTGCGCAGGTCGGTCATGTTCTGATGGGTCAAGAATGGCTTGACCTCAATTGCGTTCTGCAGCGGTGCGCCCAGCGGAATTGTGCTGATGATGATGTCTGATGTGATGCCACGAATGTCGAAGTCGGTGCGGTTCACCACCGACTCGATCGAGATTTCTTCGCCGAGGTCTTTTTCAATGCTCTCGCGCATCACAATGTGTAGATCGTAATAAGACGGGCAAACGATAGTTGCGGTTACACGATTTTCTTCTTGTGCCTGGCGTTCTAGAAAGCTGCCGATGTGCAGAGCAACGTATGAAATCTCGTCTTCGTCAACGGCAATACCGCGTTCCTTTTGAATCAGCGAACACATATAAACCGCAAGGTCGAAAATTAGCGGGTACGAAGTCTTGATTGACTTGGCAATCGGGTTGCGACTAAACACGTTGAATTTCGCGCGATAGAAAAGATGACCAAGGTGCAGCGCAAGTCGATCAACCATTTCGTCGTTGCGCAGATCAACTAGGTACTCTTCGTAAACCTTGTCGAGCACGCGCAACAGCATTTCGCGATCTTCAGGGTCGGCTTGCGCGGCAGTCGAAACACTGCTCTTTGCCACGCTGATCACACGCGTTGCAACCTGTCGTGCAAGGTATGCCTCTTCAACTTGACCAAGCCCCACTTCGAAATGGCGTTCTACCAGATCTCGAATCACGCTGGCAATCAACGCGGCTTCTTCACCTAGGTCTTGAGCTTCGTCTGGCAGGGTGCGACCACTGCGCACGCGATCGACCGTGATGGCAACGTGTAGCAGCACCGAGTCAATTCCGTATTCGTTAATAATGAAACCGTGAAAGTCGAGTCGCTCGATTAGGTCGGTCTTAAATTCCACAAGCTTAGGAATTTCGAATCGAGTGGCCACCGAATACAGATTTACAAAATCCGTGTCTAGCGATGAATAGACCAGCAGCGAAATCACGCGACGAATCGCGGTCTCAGTGCCTTCAAGCGCCAGGTAGCCATCGGTGCGACTAATCGAAACTCCACAGGCGGCAACTATGTCGCGGGCCTTTTTTAGATCAAGCTCTGCGGTTGCCGGCGAAATGTGCATTTGCTTAGCGATGTCTTCGAGACTGATGCCATCCTTCGAGTCAATGATCAGGCGAATGATGTGGTTGGCACGCTCGCGCGGGGTGGCTGGCGATGCCTTGGGGTTGGCCAGCTGAGCCTCTTTATAGGTGCTGTAGGCCTCGATATTCAGGCGATAGCCGCGGGGCGAGGCCTCGATTATCTCGAACGGCTCGGCCGAGGCCTTTGCAGCAGACACGTAGTTTCGAATGCTGCGGCTGGTCACATTCAACCGTTCGGCCAGATCCTGGGCGCTAATCCAGTCATTGGTGTCTTTCAAGACATCAATCAGCTGGCTGGTCTTATCGCTCATAGTCCTCGAACTTTATCGAATCGTTGTTTAATTTTCCGCCTTTTCCGCCTGTTTTCCTAACCCGAGGAAAGAGGTTTAGCGAGCAAACCGGCCTTTGCCTAAAAGGCGCGTGTAATAGTTTCCCTCGAGGAGCGAGACATGACCACAGTTCACATCGTTTGCGGTGCCGGGGCATCCAGCACTTTTCTTGCGATGAAGCTGCGTTCGATCTCGCAGAGCCAAGGTCAAGACATCAGATTTTCGCCGGCAGCGTTGGAAACACTGCAGCCAGCTACTGCCGACATTGTCTTGGTGGCCTCGCACATCGCCGACGCACCTAAGGTGGGGGCACTCGGCGAAGCAGGTATCTCGGTAATTCACTTACCTGAATCTGTCAACGGTGGCTTCAATGCCGATGACGCTTTTGGTTTGGTTATCGAGCACATGCAAAGGCACAAAAATTAGCGCGGGCTAAAACTCGCATCGAAATAACAACGAATAAAAAAGGAGCATCACAGTGACTGATACAAAGTCAAATGGCGGCCTTCGTGTAGGAGTTCAGAAGTTCGGAACCTTCCTATCAGGTATGGTCATGCCAAACATTGCTGCATTTATTGCGTGGGGTTTGATCACCGCGTTCTTCATTCCAACCGGTTGGACACCATCACTTGGTGCACCAGTTGAAGACGGCGGTCTTAACTTCCTTGCACTAGTAGGTCCGATGATCGTGAACCTGCTTCCACTTCTAATCGCTAACACCGGTGGACGTCTTGTCTATGGTGCACGCGGTGGTGTTGTGGCTTCGATCGCAACCATGGGTGTAATTGTTGGAACTTCGATTCCTCAGTTCATGGGCGCAATGATTGTTGGTCCAATTGCTGCATGGATCATGAAGAAGGTTGACTCAATTTGGGAAGGCAAGATCAAGGCCGGCTTCGAGATGTTGGTTGACAACTTCTCTGCAGGTATCGTTGGTGGCGCGCTAGCTCTAGTTGCGTTCCTAGGAATGTCACCGATCGTTACCGCGATCAGCGACACTCTAGGTAAGGCTGTTGAGTGGCTAGTAAGCACTGGCTTCCTACCTGGCGCAAGCCTTCTAATTGAGCCTGCAAAGGTTCTATTCCTAAACAACGCAATCAACCACGGTGTACTAACACCACTAGGTACTACTGCTGCTGCTGAGTCAGGCAAGTCAATCTTGTTCTTGCTAGAAGCAAACCCAGGTCCTGGTCTAGGTATTCTTGCTGCGTTCGCACTATTCGGCGTTGGTCTTTCAAGGGCTTCAGCTCCTGGTGCGATCTTGATCCACTTCTTCGGTGGTATCCACGAGGTTTACTTCCCTTACATCTTGATGAAGCCAGCACTTATCGTTGCTGCTATCGCTGGTGGTGCAACCGGTGTTGCAACCAACATGATCTTCGGTTCGGGTCTTCGTGCGCCGGCTTCACCAGGTTCGATCGTGGCAGTTCTGATTCAGACCGCTAGCGACTCATACCTAGGTGTAATCCTTTCTGTTGTACTTTCTGCAACTGTTTCGTTCCTAATCGCAGGTGTAATCATCCGCGCTACTCGCTCACGCGACCTAGCTAGCGATGAGAACGGCGCATTCAGCGACGCTCAGGTACAGAGCAAGGCAAACAAGGGTAAGTAATCATGTCTAAAGAACTAACTACTCACGTTGTTTTTGCTTGTGATGCGGGCATGGGTTCAAGCGCCATGGGTGCATCATTGCTACGCAACAAGCTAAAAGCAGCGGGACTAGGCGATGTAAAGGTGACCAACGCAGCAATTGCGAACCTCACCGGCAGTGAAGAACTAATCATCAGTCACTCTCGTCTGAGCGATCGTGCAAAGCACATGACCCCAGACGCGATTCACTACAGTGTTGAGAACTTCATGGCTTCGCCAAAGTACGACGAGGTAGTTGCGCTTCTTCAAGCGCAGCGTAAGTAAGTTCTAGAAACCGAGGATTCACGATGCCAAACACTGCAGTCGAATTAATTCGTATTGACGGTCGCGCAAAGTCACGCGACGAGGCAATTGCTGAAGCAGCAGACATGCTGATCGAAGCTGGTGCCGTCACTGCCGAATACAAAGACTCAATGTTTGCACGTGAATCCTCGGTTTCCACTTACATGGGAAATTTCTTAGCCATTCCACACGGCACACTAGAGGGTGCCAATCAAGTGTTGAATTCTGCGCTGGCCATCATTCGCTATGACCAGCCGATTGACTGGGATGGCAATGAGGTGCGTTTTGTGATCGGCATCGCCGGTAAAGATGGCACCCACATGGATTCACTAGCCATGATTGCTCAGATTTTTAGCGAAACCGAAACAGTTCAAGAGCTTCTAGATGCAGCATCGGTTGACGATGTGATTGCCAAATTTAATGAAGTGAGAACTGCATGATTGCTGTGCACTTTGGTGCAGGCAACATAGGTCGCGGATTCATAGGTTGCTTGCTAAACGAAGCAGGCTACGACCTAGTTTTTCTTGACGTCAACCAAGAGGTTGTTGACGAACTAAATTCACACGAAAGCTACCTAGTCATAGAAACCGGTGCGGGCGCCAAGACACACACCGTAACCGGCTTTCGTGCTCTTAATTCTCAGAGCCAGTTCGACGAAGCGGCTGAGGTTATTGCGAATGCAAATGTTTTAACCGCCAGCGTTGGCGTGAATGTTTTGAAATTTTTGGCACCGCTGATTGCCGCGGGACTCGAAAAGCGCCAGGGTGAGCCGCTGGTGATCATGGCTTGCGAAAACGCAATTGGTGCCACCGATATTCTGCGTGGCGAAATTGAAAAGCTAAATTCCGCGGCTGCGGCTAAGGCAATCTACGCGAACACCGCGGTTGACCGAATCGTGCCTCCACAAAAGCCTGGCCTAGGGCTTGACGTGCAGGTCGAGTCATTTAGTGAATGGGCCATCGATGCCACCGCTCTTGGCGGCAAGGCACCGAATATTCCGGGCGCTGAATTCGTTTCCGACCTAAAGCCCTTTATTGAGCGCAAATTGTTTACCGTAAACACCGGCCACGCAACTCTTGCCTATACCGGTCAGGCTGCGGGTGCCAAGACCATCGTCGAGGCTCTCGGCATGGCGCCGGTGCGAGACATCATGCAGAAGGTGCTTGCCGAAACCAGCAAGGTCTTGATTTTGCGCCACGGATTCGATGGTGCCGAGCACGAAAAATACGTGACCAAGACAATCGAACGTTTTGGGAATGCTGATCTCGATGATCCGGTTGAACGTGTTGGGCGACAACCGGCACGCAAGCTTTCACGGCATGACCGAATCATCGGCCCGGCTGCATATCTGGCCGAAATGGGTATCGAACCTGAAGCCCTGCTAGATGTTGTAGACGCGGCATTGGTTTTTAAAGATGACTCGGATCCAGAAGTTGAGGCACTGCACCAGCAATTGCGTGGTAGTTCAGCCGAAGAATTTGTCAGCGTGGTGATGGGAATCTCCACCGATCATCCGCTGGCAACCAAACTCACAAGGCACGTGAATAACGTGAAGTTGAAGAATTACTCCTAATAGCTCTCAACGACTTGTGTAAAAAGATGGGGCTCTTTGCTTAGGCAGAGGGCCCCATTCTTATTCCCCGTCTTCGGCTTTGGTGTCTTTATCGTGCTTTATCTGGTTGCGCTTGTAGATAGCCTCAGAAAGCGCCGCACGCTGCTTGTTGAAGAAAATAAGCGAAATTGCCAACGATATTACGGCCGAAATCAGGGTCGAATAAAAAGGTTCAAACCCAACGATCAGCATGACCACCAAGATGCCAATAAATAGGCCTAGACGAATGGCGATGTAGTTGATCCAGGGATTTTTCATGGTTCCAGTCTAAGTTTGCCTCTGGTTAGAGTTAAGCCATGAAATGGATAATCTTCGTTCTGATCGCTGCGGGAATCTTGGCAATTTTTGGAGCCACCTATGCAATCAGCGCCCTGATTAATAAGCGCAAAAACCCAAAGGTTAGAACCAGTGCGCCCGATGACGACCCAAAGTTTTTGCGGGACTTGGCTGAGCGCCTAGCCAAAGAGGCCGAAGAAGAAAAGAAGCGCGAATCTGGCGAAGAGCCGAACAAGGATAACCCGCTTGGCTGATTTGGTTCCGGCACAAAATTTTGCCGCACATCTTTTGGCAGCATTGGCTAAAGCAGGCGTGCGCAATTTCTTTTTGGCACCCGGTGCACGCTCGCAAGCATTGGCGATAGCCGCCGGCCAGCTTGCCGACGCAGCGAAAATTAATTTGCACATTCGACTAGACGAACGCAGCTTGGGCTTTAACGCAATCGGAGCGGCATTGGCAAGCGGTGAACCCTCGGTGTTGATTACCACCTCGGGCACCGCGGTGGCCAACCTACACCCGGCAGTGCTAGAAGCACACCACAGTGGCGTGCCGCTAATTTTGCTAACCGCCGATAGACCGCACGAACTGCGCGGTGTTGGTGCAAACCAAACTACAAACCAAATTGGAATTTTTGCCGACGCAGTTCGCGAGTGCATTGACGTGCCAGCGCCGAATGGC
>JBEGRY010000043.1:0-7012 GCA_041180265.1 Actinomycetota bacterium
ACTAGTTGAACACCAGCCACCGCACCGGCAGCATAAGGAAACGCGATGGAATATTTGTAAACGTCGTGCGCACGTTTAGCAGTTGGTTCACGCCAAACGGTAAGCACAAGATAACCAGCGATAAGCAGGTTGACGATTGCAACTGGAATGTTTACTAACGCAAACAGAACTGTAGAAACTGCCCACCAGAACCCTGACCAAATCAGTGTCTTCTTTACACCGAGGTGAACTGCAGTCGTTTCGATTCCGGTGTCAGAGTCTTGAGGAATATCTTGAATCGCGTCATAAGCGTGCTTTGCAATCGACCAAGCCATGAGTGCAAAGACTGCCAACCAAATCGGTTCGTGGCCGAGTGCGAAAGGAACAAACGCGAGCGGAAACGCGTAGTCGGTGTTTGAAAAGCTATCTAGATATGGGCGAGCTTTGAATCGCAGCGGCGGTGCCGAATAGAACGTGAAGAACAAACTGTATGCAAGCATCCATGCTGTTGCTTGCCACGGAAGCGTAATTGCGAAGTAAATGAGAAACGGAACGTTTGTAAGAATTACGCCCCACCAGATTGGCTTGACTTCGCTCGGCGAAATGTGAGCGCCTTCGTAGCCGCCCTTGCGTGCGTTGATGTTGTCTGTCTCTTGATCGAAGATGTCGTTGATGCCGTAAATCAAGAGATTGAACGGCAGGGTTACCCAGATCAGAATTGGCAAGATGCGCCAGTCCCAGAGGTAGCCCGCGAGCCACATTCCCATCACAGAAGTGCCGATGGTGTTTACCCACAGCACTGGGCGAGAAATGACTAATAGGCGTCTAAGCACGAGACCAGCCTACGGGAGTAAGAAAAATGAAAAACCCGGCTTAAGCGAGAAGCAGGCTGTTGCGTGGGCTTATAGCTGTGACTTTCTGCTCAGGGCTGGCCGAATTAAGCCGGGACTAGTCCGTGGCCTTCAATTTTGAGCGGAATTGGATCAAGAATACGTCCACCAAAGCCCTTATCGGTTTCATTCTCAAAGCCAAGCATGTACCAGGTGTCGCCATGCTTTACGGCACGAGCCGCATAGATGCTCGGATGTGGGAACCAGACGAATTTGCTTACATCGAACGGGCCAATCATCGACTCGCCGACCACTGAGAACATTCCACCGAGTGGATATTTTGCTCGAGTTTCCTCGTCGAGCTCTCTCGGGCCACAGCACCAGAGAAGTGTTGGCTTGCCGTGAATCTCGGCAACTTGGAAAACTTCCATCTGGCCAAATCCAGTGTCTGGTTTTGTAATTGGCTCGCCAACTCTCCAGTTGACCATGTCGTCGCTCGTCGCGTGTGCTGCAACTCCTCTACCGAACTTCTCGCCCTCAATTGTGCGGGCTGTTATCAGCATGTGCCATTTGCCCTCATGCTTGAATACCCATGGGTCACGCCAAGCTTGATCGTGCCACTTGCTGTAGTCCAATAATTCGTAGCGATCACCGTCGGCCTCGACTAGTGGATTCGCATCCAGCTTGGTCCAGGTAAGCAAGTCGTCCGACGTTGCAGCACCAACGCGCTGAATGTCTCCCCCGTCCTCGCGAGAAGTGCCCGTGTAGTACATCCACCATTTGCCGTTATCGCCCTTAACGACGCTGCCAGTCCATGTGGTCCAAGAATCCCAGGCAGGAGGATCGCTAATTGCGATTGCATCTTGAAGTACCGTCCAGTTTTTCAAGTCAGTTGAAATAGCGTGACCGATGTAAGGCTGGCGGTGGCGACGATCAGGATTACCAAGCGCACGTGAAGCACGAAGGTAAAAAGCGTGATGCTTCTCTCCGTCAAAGACGTACCAGCTGTCCCAGACCCAGCTCTCTGGAAGTTCTAGCATTACTAACCTTTCACCGCAGACGAAGCCACTGAAGCAACGAAGGCGCGTTGGAACAAGATGAACACGATGATAATTGGCACTGTGATGATGGTCGAGTAGGCCATTATCTGCCCCCAAGCCGTGCCCTCTTCACTGGTAGCACCCCAGAAGTAATCAAGGCCTACCTGAACCGGACGAAGCGCTTCAGTCTGAACAACCATGACTGGCCACAGGTACGCGTTCCAAATAGAAAGAAATGAGAGGATGGCCGCAGTGGCAAAAGCCGGGCCGGCGAGCGGCACAATGATGCGCCAGTAAATCGTCCAATAGCCAGCGCCGTCAATGATTGCGGCCTCGTCAAGCTCTTTTGGAAGGGTCTTGAAGTACTGGACAAATAGGAAGATTGTGAAACCCGATGCCACAAACGGAGCAATCTGAACCAAATAGCTGTTCAGCCAACCGGTGGTGAATTGCAGCGAACCATCTGCTGCCGTAATTGTTGGCAAGGAATTAACCAAGACCAACAGTGGCATCGCAATCGTCTCAAAAGGAACGATGAGCGTAGCTATCAAGAAGACCAAAATGAGATTTTGCCCTCGGAAGCGCAGACGTGCAATTGCAAAGGCTGCCATGCTATTCACAAACAAACCACCAATTACCACGACGGCCGACACCAGCAACGAATTGAACAGAAAACCAAACAGCGGTAGCCGATTTAGAACACCGACATATTGATCAAAGTTCACCTCGCCGACCGGAAAGTAGGCTCGCCAGTCGTGAACGTGGGTAAAGATCGTCTGCGGATCTTTGAAGCTTGACGAAATCATAAACATTAGAGGTGCTGCAAAAATAAAGCAGAAGAAAGCCGATAGGGCATAAATGACAATTTTTCCGATTGGGAATTTTTTCTTGTGCACGGCTTTAGTCCTTGTCACGAGTTAGTCGACGCTGAATGATTGAAACCAAAACCACAATGATGAAAAATATCACGGCGATTGCTGATGAATATCCAACATTTTGTTTTTCGTAGCCCTCATTGAAGGCGTGGAATACCAGGGTTCTAGTTGAATCAAGAGGTCCGCCTTTTGTCATGACGTTAACCTGAGTAAACAACCCCATCGCTTGGATTGAAATGATGATCAAAACGAACACGAACGTTGTACGAAGTCCTGGCCAAGTTACATGCTTGAACTGCTGTAATCGAGTTGCTCCATCGACGCGTGCCGCCTCATATAGCTCGCCGGGAATCGTTTGAAGACCCGACAACCAAATGATCATATGGAAGCCAACGCCTTGCCAGGCAGACATAAAGATAATCGCCGGCATAGCCAAATCTGGATTCGTCAGAATGGCCTGCGGTTCCCATCCGGGTATGACAGCGCTCAGC
This sequence comes from Actinomycetota bacterium, assembly GCA_041180265.1. Lineage (GTDB taxonomy): Bacteria > Actinomycetota > Actinomycetes > Actinomycetales > Microbacteriaceae > Rhodoluna. Next base: position 3,216 of record JBEGRY010000043.1, read on the forward strand.
AGAATGTTTGCCAAGCCGTCCTTCTGGTACATAAATATCCAGAGAATCGAGACGACAACCATGGATGTCACCACTGGCAGGAAATAAACGGTCCTGAATATCACGCGTCCCTTGATGGGGGCGTTGATAAGTAGAGCTAGAAGCAGTGCCAGACCGCCTTGGAACGGGGCCACGGCAGCTGCGAAGTAGAAGGTGTTGCCGAGTGACTTCCAGAACAGGGCGTCTCCAGCCAATACGATGTCGGCCGAACCGTCTGCCTTCACCGTTTCGGTGAGCACCTCCATTCCTGAATACTGGCTATCCGAGGACGGACGGGTTAGCTCACGAAGGTTGTCGTGCAGCACATCTGGGTTACTTGGGTCGCCATCAACTGTGACCTGACCCAGGGAAATGATTTTCGAAAAATTGTCGAATCCGACGAAGGCTGGAGCCTTTGGTGAAGCAAGTTTTGCATCGGTGAAACCGAGTGAGAAAGCCATGATGACCGGCACGACTAAAAAGAGGCCGATCAAGAAAACTGCGGGGGCAATAAACGCAAGGCTTGCCCGTTTTGAGCGGGACTGAATTGAACTGCCGAAGAAGCCGTGGGGCTTGTTCTTTCTAACCAGCGATTGAAGCTTCATGTTTTGCCTTTGGGAGTGGCTCAGTTGGGGGCGAGTTACCTCGCCCCCAACCTCACCGATTTTTTATTTGTAGTTGTTATTTGCTGTTAGGTCTGCGTCAATCTCATCAGCAGCGCCATCGAGTGCGGTCTTTGCACTCTTGCCATTGATAATGTCGGCGACTGCCTTCTCGAAAACCTTCGAGATGAGCAAGTAAGCAGGAGTTTCTGGACGCTTCACTGCGAACTTATTGCTGAAGTCAACAAATACTGAGAATGGTCCGCCAGTAGCGTAGTTTGGAACCTGCTCTGCTGCAGTAGCTGTTGCAGGAATCAAACCAATGCGGTTAGCAAATGCAACGATGTACTTGTCCTGAAGAATGTACTCGATGAACTTGTTTGCACCAGCAACTTCACCACAAGTTGACGAAACACCGAACTGCCATGAGGCAGCACCGATCTTTGGTCCGTTGCCGAAGTCAACTGGAGGCAAGATCGCAAGGTCGTCGCCATACTTTTCGTAGGCGTCCTTTACAGCCCAGTTACCGTTGTACTGAAGTGCAATGGTTCCACCAATGAACTCAGTGCGGTCACCGGTCTGTGCCTTGTTTGCATAACCGTTTGCGAATGTGCTTCCGAACCACTTGCCGAACTCAACAGAGGCTGCTGAGTTAACAACGCCGTCTGCCTTATCGAAGGCTGCGCGGTCGATTAGGTCGCCACCGAATGACTGAAGAACTGGGCTGTATGCGTAAGGGAACCACTCGCCAGTCCAGCCGTTACCCCAGTCAATTGCGTAGTCGAACTTGCCCGAAGCCTTGATGGTCTTTAGGACTCCATCAAATTCGGTCTTGGTCCATGGTGAGTCAACGGTAGGAATGCGGATACCCAAGTCGTTTAGAACAGACTTGCGAGCCAACATACCAAGAGCTGCATCCCAGGCTCCAGCCGAGTAGAGCTTGCCGCCGTAGTAGCCTTTAGCGCCTGCGATTAGAGAGTTCTCTAGGTCGCTGTTGATGGTGATTGGCTGCATGTATCCGGCCCATGCCCAGTTAGGCATGATCGGTCCGTCAACGTCGATAAGACATGGAAGAGACTTCGATGCCGCAGCGGCAGCGATTGAGTCGTTGTACGACTCCTGTGGGAACTCTTCAAGCTTCACAACGTATTCAGTTTGCGAACCATTGAAGTCAGCGATTGCTTCTTTCACGGTCGCGATTTCCTGGTCGTTTCCTGCAGCGTGTGACCACATGGTTATAGTCTTTGGGCCACTGCTGGTTGCAGAACAACCGCTGAGTAGTAGCGCACCGATGGCGGCTACAGCCAGCAACTTGTGTGTATTCTTCATGCTCTTCCTTTTCTAGTTGATTGAGCCTGCAGACAACGCGGTGACACTGGTTGCTCGTTCGTAAACCTGCGCGATTGACTCGCGAGTAACTAGCTCACCAAGAATCTCGTGTGTTGCTTTGCTTAGCTCATCATCGCCCTCGCATAGGTCGATGAGTTTTTCTACCGCCATTTCGCCCATCTCAAAGTGAGGTAGACGAACGGTGGTTAATCCGGGGCGTAAACCCTCGGAAATCAGTTGCAGGTCGTCGAAACCTGCTACGGAAACGTCTTCTGGCACCTGCAGGCCAAGTTCCTTGACCGCTTGATAAACACCCATCGCAAGTTGATCATTGAAGGCAACAACTGCGGTGATTGAAGAGTCGTTTAAAAGTAGTTTTCTGGTTGCTTCATAACCCTCATCTGCGGTGCTGTCGCTTGTGAGAGAAATTCTTTGGTCTGCGTTTTGCCAACCATACTTTTTTGCTGCAGCTAAGAAGCCCTTGGTGCGCAAGGTCCCGGCCGGATAATCAGTTCTGTGCACAATGAACGCAACGTTTTTGTGGCCACGCAAGCCAATTTCGTCGAGCACCTGAGAAATAGATTCACGTTCCGCAGGAATAAAAGTATCTACACTGTGGCGAGTAGTGAAGCAATTCGCCATTACTGTCGCCTTTGGCAAATAATCGGGAGCATCGATTTCATGATGGAAGTAGGCTGCAATCACGATTCCTGCCGCAAGGTGCTCTGCCATTTCATCGATAGCCACCTGAATTGAAGAAGCCTCGTTCTCAACCTCAACAAAAAGCAAATCGTAGCCCCGACGTTTCGCAGCCAGCTGGGCCGCCAAAATTAACTGGCCAGCATAAGGTCTGGTGGCTACTCCTATAGACAGAAATCCGATTGTTCGACTCTTCTGACTGCGCAGTGCGCTAGCTAAGCGATTGCCTCGGTACCCCAAGTCTCGAGCCACACCCTGGATGGTCTCGATCAAGTCTGGGGAGCAGCGCCCTTCGCCCTTGCCTGCAAGCACAAGCGAGACCGTCGAAATCGAGACGTTGGTGCGGGCGGCGATGTCTGCCAACGTGGCTTTTTTCATACCCGCCTCTCAAATACTTCGAATAAGTCAAACCTTTGACTTATTCGTCAGGTTAGCAACGGTGCTAGGTGCAAAACACCGCAAAACACCTTTTGTTATCGGCTTGTGATAAGCCTGTTCTCTATTTGTGACACCTGAGCCGAATCACCGCCTTTGGGGCCTTCGTTAGAATCGCGCCCCACAAGGAAGTGCTTCACGAAAGATCAACTAAGTGAAAGGTCAAACTGCAAACCTGAGCAATTCGGTCAAAGTGAAATAGCGGTCTGGTTTAGATTGCCGAAAGCCAACTCTAGATTCACCGAACGTCTTAGAGCCGCGAGCTTCTGGATCTTCAAAGGCTCTGTAGAGGTGGGGTTTCAGTATTTTTGGCAGAGGACGGTCATGGCAAATATTCCAGAACAGGGGCGGAATCGAAAAAGGCCCCTAGTCATGAAAAATGACGCGGTCGTGAGAACCGCGCCATTTCAGTGCGCCTGGAGGGACTCGAACCCCCAACCTCCTGATCCGTAGTCAGGTGCTCTATCCGTTGAGCCACAGACGCATTTGCCCCTGGTTGGAGGGGCTGTTGCCCGAAGACAACCTTGCCATTCTACTTGCTGCCTTCGGTTCCCGAAAGGGTCTACCTAAGCGAGGAGTAGCTTGGCGGTCTCGGTCTCGCAAGTCGAATCAAGGATTCGCCTTGCGGATGACCTCGCGGAGTCGAGAGGATTTGAACCTCCGAAGGACTTTAGATCCTTACCTCATTAGCAGTGAGGCGCACTCGACCGGGCT
>JBEGRY010000044.1:0-6879 GCA_041180265.1 Actinomycetota bacterium
CCTTGAAGAACTAAATCAACGTTGGGCTGCCGAGCGTGCTGAACTAAATAAAGTTGGTGAGCTAAAAACGAAGCTCGACGGTCTGCGCATCGAAGCCGAACGTGCACAGCGCGAGGGCAATCTGGAAAAAGCATCAAAGTTGCTTTACGGAGATATTCCTGCGCTTGAAAAAGAACTAGTGCAACTTGAATCGGCAGAATCAGAAAACAAAACCGATCGCATGGTAAATGATCAGGTTGGTGAAGATGACATCGCCGCGGTTGTTAGCGCATGGACCGGAATTCCAACCGGTCGCTTGCTTGCTGGCGAATCTCAAAAGCTTCTGAATCTTGAAAATGAACTTGGCAAGCGCTTGATCGGGCAAAAGGCCGCGGTTAAATCGGTGAGCGATGCGGTTCGTCGCACCAAGGCCGGCATTAGTGACCCGTCGCGACCAACTGGCTCATTCATGTTCCTAGGCCCAACCGGTGTTGGTAAAACCGAGTTGGCAAAATCACTAGCGGAATTTCTCTTTGACGATGAAAAAGCGATGGTTCGTATCGACATGAGCGAGTATGGCGAGAAGCATTCAGTCTCGCGCTTGCTTGGCGCACCTCCGGGTTATATTGGCTACGAAGAGGGCGGGCAACTAACCGAGGCGGTTCGTCGCAGGCCTTACTCTGTTGTTCTTCTCGATGAGGTTGAAAAGGCGCACCCTGAAGTTTTTGATGTTCTGTTGCAAGTTCTTGATGACGGGCGCTTAACCGATGGCCAAGGCCGCGTGGTTGATTTCAAAAATGTAATTTTGATCATGACCTCAAACCTTGGTTCGCAGTTCTTGATTGATCAGGAACTAACCGAAGAGCAAAAGCGCGAAGGTGTAATGGCTATGGTGCGCTCACACTTCAAGCCAGAGTTCCTGAACCGTCTTGACGACATTGTGATTTTCACAGCGCTTGATCGTGCAGAACTTGGCCAGATCGTTGAGCTCAACATCGACCGCCTGGTGCAGCGATTAGAGCAGCGCCGTTTGCAGCTTGCCGTTACCCCGGCGGCTCGTTCGTGGTTAGCCGACAAGGGCTATGATCCGATCTACGGTGCCCGCCCGCTTCGCCGACTGATGCAACAGCAGATCGATGATCGCCTGGCAAATCTGTTGCTCGCCGGCACAATTCATGACGGTTCGTTCGTTAAAGTCGACGTTTCGGAGGATGGCCTCACACTTTCGGTGACCCCTGGAGACCTATAAGTAAACTTTCGGTTATGTCTGAAAACACCGAAAATCGTACTTATGGCCAGGGGGCTCAGGGTGAACCTGAGGCGCCAAAGATCAAGAAGGCATCGTTCGCAAAACGCCTTCGTTACAGTTTCGACAACTCGCTAAGTCGTACCGGCGCATTCGCCGGCTACGTGTTTGCCGCGTTGATCTTGCTGTCGATCGTGATGGCTATTTTCAAGGATTACATCTTTACTACCCCGCTGGTAAACCCAGCTCCTGAGGGCAGCTTTATCGACAAGGTCTGGTCAGCGTTCTCGACCATTCTCGACAAAGCTAAAGACGCCACCTGGGGTGAGCGAATCATCTCGATTCTTTACTGGTTGATCACCACCGCGGTCACCGCAACCATCATCGGTTTCGTGGCCAACGCTATTGGCCAGGCCGTGACTCGTTTGAAGTCTGGCAAGTCTGCTGTGATCGATTCAGGCCACACTCTGATTCTTGGTTGGTCGAACCGCGTGTTCCCAATTCTTAGCGAGCTTGCAATTGCAAACGAAAACGTGCGCAAGCCAAAGGTTGTTATTTTTGCAAACCAACCGCGCGAGGCAATGGATGAACAAATTGCGTCTCGCGTAAGCAACCTGGGCAAGCTAAAAGTAATTACTCGCACTGGTGATGTAACTAACCCTGGTGACTTGCAGCGTGCAAATGTTTCGGGTGCAAAGTCAATCATTATTCTTGACGCCGATGAATCGGGCGACGCAACTGTTGTGTCAACTGTGCTTGCGGTTAAGAGCGTTAATGCAAACCCTAAGACTCGAATCATTGCTGAGCTAGATGATGCAAACACAGCAGAAGCAATCTCTACTGCAACTAACGGTCAGGTAATTGCAGTTCGTTCGCACGACGTAATTGCTCGCGTGACCGCACAGGCCTCACGCCGCCCTGGTTTGGCTGCAGTAACTCTTGACCTGCTTGACTTTGCCGGCGACGAAATTTATTTCGCTGACATTCCAGCGTTGGTTGGCAAGACCTACGCAGATGCGCTGCTTGCGTTCAACACCGCATCGGTAATTGGTTTGGTAGATGGCAAAGGCACTACTCACATCAACCCTGCGCAAAGCACCAAGATTGGCGCAGGCGCAAAGATCATTGCTATTGCATCTGACGACGACAAGATTATTTACACCGGCGTTCGTGAAGACATTGCGAAGAAGAAGGTTGCAAAGCACACCGCACCTGCGCGCAAGCCAGAGCACCTGCTGTTCATCGGTTGGTCATCAATGGGTCGTTCGGTAGTTTCTGAGCTTGCTCAGTTCTTGCCAAAGGGCTCATCGGTGCACATTGTTGCCGAGAAGAAGCACGTGGCACCTGAAGAGTTGAAGAGCCTAAAGTTTGGTTCAAACATCAAGGTGACTCACGCTTCGGTATCGGGCGACATCGATGACCTAATTGCTGCCGCATCAGCTAAGAAGTACAACGAGGTTGTAATTCTTGGTTACCGTGAGGCAATCAGCGAATCTGAAGCAGACGCCCAGACCATGCTGACCATGCTGCAGATGAACCAGCTGTTCGAGGCCAAGGGCAACGGCGTTGAGCCAACTCGCCTGGTTGCTGAAATTCTTGACAGCCGCAAGGCCGAGCTTGCCCGAGTGGCAGCAGCCGACGACATGGTGGTTAGCGACAACCTTGCTGCTCTACTTATTGCGCAGGTTTCAGAAAATCCAAGCCTGGCACCGGTGTTCGAAGACCTATTCGATGCCGACGGTGCCTCAATCAACGTGAACCCAATCGAACACTACGTGCCACTTGGTAAGTCGATTGAGTTTGCCGAGCTTGTTGCTATTGGTCGCGCACATGGTGAATCGGTAATTGGTTACCGCACCCTTGCCGGATCAAAGCACGATTCCGCCTCGGGAGTGAAACTAAACCCAGCCAAGACTGAAAGCTTCAAGCCAGCTGCTGGCGACGGTTTGGTTGTAATCGGCGAGCTTTAAACTAAAAGCATGAGCAATGCGGCCAGTGTCAAAAAAGACCTGGCCGCTTTTGCACGTTTGAACCGAGTCAGTGATTACCTGCGATTTTTCAAAACCGGGCCGGGCGAATACGGCGAGGGCGACGAGTTCATGGGCGTGCGTGTTCCAGATTCACGCATTGTTGCTAAAGCTCACAAGGACCTGCCGCTGACCGAGATACAAATACTTTTAGATTCAAAAATTCACGAGGAGCGATTTGTTGGTTTAGTGATTCTGATTACGCAATTCAAAAAAGCTACCGATCAAAAACCACTCTTTGATTTTTATCTCAAGAATCTTTATGCCCAGCGAGTAAACAACTGGGATCTGATTGATTCCACCTCACCGTATCTTGGTTTCTATTTGCTGGGCCGACCGGGCACCTCAAAGTTTCTCGATCAGCTTGCCAAGAGCGATTCACTTTGGGAGCGCCGCGCGGCAGTGATGTTTACCTTTGCCTTTATTCGCGAATATGAATTTGATGACACCTTGCGTTTGTGTAAAAAGTTGTTAAACGACAATCACGATCTCATGCACAAGGCTTGCGGTTGGATGCTGCGCGAAATTGGTAATCGCGACACCGCAGTGCTGCGCGAATTCTTAGAGGGTAACGTTAGGAAAATGCCGCGCACCATGCTGCGCTATGCAATCGAGAAGTTGCCCGAGCGCGAACGTCAGAGCTGGCTCAAGCGCTAGTTGATGTCGACGACAACAGGAACGTGGTCACTGGGAGCTTCCCCCTTGCGTTCATCGCGATCGATAACCGCGCTGGTCACCCGATCGGCAAATGGCGCACTGCCTAAAATGAAATCGATTCGCATTCCCTCGTTGCGCGGAAAACGCAGCTGCTGGTAATCCCAGTAGGTGTAGCCGTCGGGCACTCGCTCGCGAACCACGTCGACCAAACCAATTTGTTCGAACGCCTCAAATGCCTGACGTTCTGGTTCGGTGACGTGAGTTAGTCCGGCAAAATCATCGATGTTCCAAACATCGGTATCAAGTGGGGCAATGTTGAAGTCGCCCATCAGTGCGAATGGTAAATCTGGTTCGTGCTCAACCCACTCCGCAACGTTGCCCGCTAGACGATCTAGCCATTCGAGTTTGTAGTGATAGTGCGGGTCATCAATTTCGCGACCGTTTGGCACATAAAGACTGTGCAGACGAACTCCATCGAATGTGGCCGAAATCGCGCGGGCTTCTAGCGTTGCCGGGTCATCGTTGGTGGTGCCCACTTTTTTATCAAAGCCCGGCATGCCGCTAAACCCAATTTCAACTTCTTCAGCTGGAATGCGGCTCGCAAAGGCAACACCGTTCCACTGATTTAGCCCGTGCATGGTGATGTGATAGCCGGCATCCTCGAATGGCTTGTAAGGAAACTGTTCGGGCTTGCACTTAATTTCCTGCATTGCCAAAACATCCGTGTTTGAACGCTGCAGCCAGTCAATTACTCGATCTACACGGGTGCGAATTGAGTTGACGTTATGGGTGGCGATGCGCATGAACTAAGCCTAAATGCCAATAGAAACCTGCCTTGTAGACTGGCCTCATGACCTTTTCTTCTGCCGCAAAACCTCGCCTTGTTGAACTAATTAAGCAACTAGCCGTTGTGCACGGCAAGGTGACTCTTTCTAGTGGCATCGAGGCCGACTACTACGTTGATCTGCGCCGAGCCACCCTGCACCACGAGGCCGCACCTCTTATTGGTCAGGTTGTTCTAGATATGCTCGACTCGGCCGGCATCACCGAATTTGATGCGGTCGGCGGTTTGACCATGGGCGCGGACCCGGTGGCCACTGCGATTTTGCACCAGGCAGCTGCGCGCGGCCGTGCGGTTGATGCCTTTGTAGTTCGTAAACAAGCAAAAGCTCACGGCATGGGGCGTCAGGTTGAAGGCCCTGATGTAAAGGGCAAGCGCGTTGTGGTTGTCGAAGATACATCGACCACGGGCGGTTCCCCGCTAACCGCAGCCAAGGCACTGGAAGAAGCGGGAGCAATCATTGTTGCCGTCGCAACCGTGGTTGACCGTGACACTGGCGCAGACAAAGTTATTAGTGACGCGGGCTACAAGTACCTGTCTGCGGTTTCACTAGACGACTTAGAACTTCGATAAATGTCAACTGTAAAAGAGGCCAAGAGTCTCAGACCTTATGTATTAACGCAAATTTCATCTGTGCTCAGCGTCATGGCTGGCTCAATGATGTTCATGATGTTTCCATGGTTGGCAATTCAGCTAACCGGTTCGGCGGCGAGTGCCGGAATTTTAATCACTGTGACTTCTATTCCGGGCTTATTGCTTGCACCCGTGCTTGGCTCAATCGTCGATAAGTTCGGTCGTCGCAAAACCGCAATTGTGATTGAAATCGCTACCGGTGTTGTCACACTATTGATCCCGTTTGTCGAAAACATTTGGGTAATGACTTTGCCAATGTTGATTATTCTCGGCACAATTCGTTCGACTGTTGGTTCTGGTTCGGGCACCGCTAGAAAATCATTTGTTCCCGATGTTGCACGTGTTGCTGGCTTATCGCTTGAGCGAGCAAACTCAATTCAAGAAGCTGTGTTTGCCTCAGGTTTTGCTATTGGCCCGGCAGTGGCATCATTCTGTATTGGCTGGATGGGCATTTACAACACTTTCTATGTGGTCGCGGCCGTTTGCATTCTGTCGGGTCTGGTTATGGTTCCAATCAAGGCTCACGAACACAAAGAAGATCACGAAGACGAGAAGAACCTTTTCAAGTTTGCTCTCGAGGGATTCCGTGTTTTGTTCCAAACTCCATCTGTGTTGATTTTGCTTGCCGGCACTATGACACTCGCGATGATTTACTTGCCAACCGAAATGATCGTGTTGCCATCGCACTTTAATGAAACTGATAACCCGCAGGGTCTTGGCCTACTACTCTCGGCGATGGCGGCGGCAACGGTTTTTGGCGCACTGTCGTTTGAAAAGATTTCAAAGATGGTTCAGTACAGCACGGTCTATCGTCTAGCTATTCTGGGCGTTGCCGGAAGCATGATTCCAATGTCCTTCCTGCCGCCTTACGAATTAATGATTTTCTTTGGCTTCATTTTGGGTGCTGTATGGGGGCCAATCACCCCACTGCTCAACACTGTGATTCAACGCAAGATCCCGCCAAGCAAGCGCGGTCGAGTCTTCAGTCTCGAAATGGTCATCTGGAGCGGCGGACCAATGATTTCAATGATCTTCACTGGCATTGCCGTCGACGCTCTCGGCGTGAAGCCGGTCTACATTTTCTTGGCACTGTTTGTATCTGTTGCGGGCTTGCTAATCACATTTAGCAAGTACATGAAAGAGATCAATACCGCAGATTTTGAGGCCTAATTCTTGCTGCAGCAAGCCTGAAAAAGTTAGACTCAATACTGGTGTGCTGGGAAGTCGGGTCGGCAATTTATTAGCCGACACCTAAGGAGCACGCATGCTTACCTATCTAGCCGTAGCTACATTTCTAGTCGCCTACGCATTCATCGCCACTGAGAAAATCAACCGAGTAGCCGTGGTAAGCGCCGGTGCCGCCGTAATGGTTCTGTTAGGCGCCACCGATGCCGAAAAGGCTTTTTATAGTCACGAAACTGGCATCGACTGGAACGTGATTTTCTTGCTGCTTGGAATGATGATCATCGTTGGAGTAATTCACAAAACGGGGTTAT
>JBEGRY010000045.1:0-6813 GCA_041180265.1 Actinomycetota bacterium
TGCAGAAAGTCACCGTGGCTCTGGAATCTGGTGCCAGCGCAAGCAAGTTAGCTGACTGGATCGCGGCCACAAATAATCAATAGCCCGCACCAAGCGGAAGATGGGTTCTGCAGGCCAGTGAAATGCTACTTGACATAATGTTCATTATCGGCGATAGGGACTCAGCCCAGGAGCCGTCCGGCCAGAAACTGAACCAGACCTGGCGGGCTCACTGATTCGCCACTGCTTCTGAGTTCCTCGATGTTCCACCAGCGATACTCCAGCACGTCACGGCGTTCATCGTCAGTCCAGCCAGAAGAATCCAGCTCGAAATCGTCAAGCTCATGCAAATAGAAATTGTCGGCAAATGTGTGATGATTTTCACCGTCGGCCCAGTCCCAGCGACCCTCGGTGCTCCAGATTAATTCACCCAGCTGCTCTGGGTTCAGCCTGATTCCGGTTTCTTCGGCCAATTCACGGATGGCCGCCTGCTCAATGGTTTCGCCGGCATCCACGCCGCCACCCGGCGTAATCCAGCGCGGTGGCAGGCCAACTTCGGGGTCGAAATGGGTCAAAAGAAGTAAGACTTCGCCGTTAGGTTTACATAATATAACGCGGGCCGTTATCCGGTGCTGCCCAGGCTGCATTACTTGGCCTTCTGCATGCCAAAGAACTTCAGCGCGGCTTGCATCAGTGGGCCAATAGCCAGCGCAAACAGCAGGGTTCCCTCGCGAATCTGCCCACCCATAAGACCGCCGATGATCAGCACTGTCCCCTCGTACATGGTGCGAACAATCCACAGCGGCCAGCCCAGCACTTTTTGCGTACCAATCATTAGTCCATCGCGTGGGCCACTGCCCAGGTGCGAGCTGATGTAAAGACCTGTGGCAAACGCGCACGTGGCCACTCCCAGGCTGAACATCAACAGGTTGGTCAAGTAGGCATCGAAGGTCGGCACATAAGGAAGCCAGACATCTACCCAGAGGCCAATCAAAATGGCATTCAAAATGCTGCCCACGCCGGGCTTAACCTTTAGCGGAATCCAGGCGATTAAAACCAGGGTGCTCACGATGATGCTGGCGATGCCGTATGAAACTTTGGCCTGAATGGAAATGCCCTGTGCCAAAACATCCCAAGGTGGAATTCCGATTTTGGCATCGACCATCATTGCGATTGCTAAACCGTAGATGAATAAACCGAGATTTAGACGCGTCAATCGTTTTACCGACCTAAAATCGAAACCCAGACGCATATCCAAAGCATAGTTGTCGAGATCAGTTAGCGAGTTGAATCGGTGAGCCAGTCACTTGCTTATTTCTCGGGCGCAACGCCCCGAGTATTCGCGCACCGCGGACTGGTTGATGAATTTGGTGTTGAGAACACTCTCGCAGCTTTCGCCGCGGCGGCGCACTGTGGAGTCACTCACATTGAAACCGATGTGCAGGTAACGCGTGACGGCGTTCCGGTTTTGTTCCACGACGATAACTTGCTTCGAGTCGCTGGAATTCGAAAGAAAATTCGTTCTCTTACATTGGCCGAGCTAAAGAAAATCGACATTGGTTTTGGCAATCGCGTGCCGACACTTGAAGAAGCCTTCAAAAGATTTCCAAAACTTTTCTTCAACCTCGATGTAAAAGTTGCCAAGGCGGCGCCTGCAATTGCCGAGGTGGTAAACCGACTAGAGGTGCACGAACGAGTGCTGCTAACCAGCTTCAGTGATAGACGCAGACAACAGGCCACTTCCCTGCTTCATCGACCGGTTGCGGCATCGGCGGGCAGCGCCACCGTGCTCAGGCTGGTTGCAGCAGCCACACCGGGCCTAGGTTGGCTGAGACCGAAGCAAAATGTGCTTGCGCAAATTCAAGCGGTGCAAATCCCTGTCAAATTCGGCCCTCTTCGTTTGGATCGTACTAACTTCATTTCAAAGCTCACCCAATTAAGACTTGAAGTTCATTTCTGGACGGTGAATGAGATAGCTGAAGTCGAACGTTTGCTGTCAATTGGCGCCGCCGGAGTAGTTACCGACAAATCAGATTTGGTAATTTCGACAATTCGCAATCGCTGATGATTTGCTGAAAGTGTTCGAATAAGGGAAGATAAATCGTTCTCGTGGAGTTGTTCCTCGTTGAGGCCCCAAAAGGGTAAGTAGTAGGAGGAAAAATGTCACAGCAAACCATGCGCGGAATGCGCCTCGGATCCCAGTCGCTAGAAAGCGAACTCGGCGTAAATTACTCAGCTCGTACTGTGCACAGTTTTCAGTGTGCCAATGGCCACGTGTCTGAAATTACCTTCGCGGCCGATGCCGAAGTGCCTCAGGTTTGGCAGTGCAAAAATTGCTCAAAACAATCGGTTTTGGTTGAGGCCGGTAAACAAGTCGAACTTGAACTAGTTGAAGAAAAAGCCGGTCGCTCGCACTTGGAAATGTTGCTCGAACGTCGATCCCGTGAGGAACTCGAAGAAATTTTAGAAGAGCGCATCGAGTACATTCGCGGTCGTCGCGCCAAGGGTCAGGCAGACCTGTAAAAAGCCCACTTTGTGACCAGCCATAGCGCCTCGAGCACTATGGCTGTTGTCATTTTTGAGTTTCCATGAGCGCGCTCTACAAATGTGATCGGCACCTCTACAACACGCGACTTTGCCCGAGCAGCAAGTAGCGCCATCTCTACCTGAAACGCGTATCCCCTGGCTGACACTCTCGAGAGCTCAAGGGCTTGTAACAGCGATGCGCGGTAAGCGCGGAATCCCGAAGTCATGTCTGAAATCTTTGTGCGCAGCATGATTCGCGCGTAAAGGTTTCCAATTCGAGAAATAAGTTGACGACGCACCGGCCAACCCACGACGCTGCCACCACTGACCCAGCGCGAGCCAAGCACGAGATCTGCATTTTCTGCTGCGGAAATTATTTTCAAAAGATCTTCGGCGCGGTGGCTGCCATCTGCGTCCATCTCGACGATTAGTTCGTAGCCGCGTTCGAGCGCCCAGCCGAAACCGGCAACATAGGCGGCTCCGAGGCCAGCCTTGTGAGTGCGATGCAATACATAAGTATTTGCATCAGCTAGTTCATCGGCGATCTTTCCTGTGCCATCGGGCGACGCGTCATCGATGATTAGGAGGTCGACTTTCAAGTTTTGATTCCGCAGCGACAGCACGGTTTCACGAATACTCATTGCCTCATTGAAGGTTGGCATCAGAACAATGGTTCTCATCGCTCACCCATCTTTTTTCGAAGAAGCTCGCTTGCAGCAAAAGCTACTAACCCGATCGCGACGAGGTTAATCCATAAATCCAATAACGGCCCAACTGCCATCGCCGGAGTTATTCGGTTCGATAGCGAAACTTCTTGTTCTAGCACGGCGGGTTCGAACGTCGGAACCTGCTGCAAAATTTTTCCGTCGGCAGCGTAAATAGCCGAAACCCCCACCGTTGAGACATTAACCACGGTGCGCCCGGTTTCAATTGCGCGCAGTCTTGCAAAAGCTGCTTGCTGGAAGGTTTCGTCGCTGAAACCAAAGTCTGCGTTATTGGTTTGCGAAATAATTACCTGTGCACCATCGGCGACAAGGTTTCGCCCGATGTCATCTATCGCAATCTCAAAACAAATTAATGTGCCGAGTTTTTTTTCGCTTAGTTCAAAAATTCCGTCTCGTTCACCAAAGCTGTAGCCGCGCGAAATAAGACCGATCAGATCTGGCGCCAATTGGTACCAAAAATCTCGATCGGGAACGTATTCCGCGAATGGCACTGGTCTCTTTTTGTCGTACCAGTCGGTGGCCCCTACCCCGGGTCGCCAAATTATCGATGAATTAAAGAGCTGCTCGCCGCGAGTGGTAATTGTGCCGAAAATTAGCGGCACTTTCAGTTCGTTGTTCACCAGGTTTGTGATCGTGCGATTTGCCGAGGCATCGCTAAACGGGCTCAGGTCAGAGGCGTTCTCTGGCCAAATGACCACGTCAGGTTTGCGATTTGGATCCAACAATTCAGTCGCGTCGAGGTGGTTCTGCAGTATCTGGCCGCGCTTGGTGTTGGCGAACAAACCGGCATTGGCATTGCCCTGTACCCCGGCAACGTTAAGCTTTCCGGCATCCGCGGTCACCGGAATAACTAGCAGGGCGGGCACCAAAAATGCGACAGCGGCGACGCTAGCGGTAAGCACCATGGTGCTTTTGCGAATTTGATTGACGAAGCTGATCGCTAGCAGCGCGCTGACCAATGCAACTATCCAAGTCAAAAGCCCTAGGCCGCCTAAAAAAACCCAATCGGCAAGTGGACTATTGGATTGAGATTGCGCAAGTCTCGACCATGGAAACCCGCCGTACGGAAAGTTAATCGAAACCCACTCGCGAGCGGTAAACAAGGTGGCGATTGCCGTTGCGGCGATAGTGTCTTTCCAAATTGGTCGCAAATTGAAACCGGAAAGGCGATTCCAGACCAGCGCGGTTGCCGCCATACCTAGGGCAAAAATGCCCGCTTCAAGAATTGATAGCGCCAACCAAGGCACTGGGCCAAGGTAAAGGCTTAGCCATTCGATTTGCGAAAGATAAAACCCTAGCCCACCAACTAAACCGATTAGGAGCGCTGAACGAAAAGTCTGTTGATGAATTGCAATCAGAAGCAATGAGACCGAGATAAATATCAGTGGCCAGATGTTTTCCCTAGGAAAGGCCAACGAAGAAATGAACCCGCCCGATGCGGCAAGCGCGCAGCGCCACAGCATTTGTTGCAATCTAGGTCTCATCGTTATCCATAGTACGAATAGGCAACGATGCCGCGCTTAACTTTGTCTACCGCGGCCTTGGCCGTCTCGGCCAACTTATCATCAGCGGTCTGAGCTATTTGATCAAGTAGGTCGATGATTTGCTTGGTCCAGCGAATGAAGTCACCGGCTAGCAGGTCGGCGCTGTCGAGCACGGTATCTAATTTGGCGCCAGATGCCCAGCGGTGAATCGGCAAACTCAGGCTTAGATCGAGTGGCGCGGTCTGTCCCAGCTTGTGCGACCTAGCGAGCAGTTCAAGATCGTGCCAAATATCTGTGGTCTCTTGCATGATTTCAACGAAGTTGCCTTTAGGTAATCGAGGTTCCCACTCTTCGTCTCGTCTAGCTTCGTAAACAAGCGCAGCGGCCATCGCCGCAAGGCCCGGTGCGTCTAATTGTTGCCAGGTTCCGGCGCGCAAGCATTCCGAAATGAGCAAATCTCGTTCGCCGTAAATTCTTGCCAAGCGGCGACCCGCCTCTAAAACCTCGTAGTCGCCATCGGATTCACTAACGTATTCAAGATCGACTAGCAAATCGCAAATTCGGTCAAACGTCTTTGCAACTTGGTTAGTACGACCTTCTATTTGCGAAATCGTGGCTTCAAGTTCCCGGCTCAGTTTGAACCAGCGCTCTCCCCAACGAGAGTGCGCCTCGCGCTCGTTGCACGAGTGACACGGGTGTAACTTCATTTCACGCTTGAGTTGGTTCAGGCGTTGCTCTTGTTGGTGCCTACCCTTGCTTTGACGAAGATCTTTGCCTCGCTCTGCACGCACTCGACCAGCCGAAAGCGCGCGCTCGATGTCAGAGATCTCGCGGCGAAGCCCTGCGTATTCAACGAAATTTCCCTTGTGGCATTTCATTGCTTGCTCGTAGCCATCTAGCGAGATCTGCTTCTCTCGAATTCCCTTAGCTAATCCCACAACCGAGCGATCGGCCTGGAACTGTGCGAATGAAGTCTCTAGAACCTCGCGTGCACGCTCACGCCCGAAAGCCTCAAGCAAATTTACCGACATGTTGTAGGTGGGTCTGAACGGACTGATTAACGGATAGGTGCGTTTGCTAGCGAGCCCGGCCACATTATTAGGATCCATGTTGGCGCTCCACTGAATAACAGAGTGACCCTGAGTATCAATGCCTCGACGTCCGGCGCGGCCGGTGAGCTGGGTGTATTCGCCCGGAGTTAGATTTACTCGACCTTCGCCGTTGAACTTGTCGAGGCGTTCTAGAACAACAGTGCGGGCCGGCATGTTGATGCCAAGAGCTAGTGTCTCGGTTGCAAAAACAACCTTCACCAGCCGCTGAAGAAATAGTTCTTCAACTACCTCTTTGAATGCGGGCAACATACCGGCGTGGTGTGCGGCAACGCCCCGCTCAAGACCAGAAAGCCACTCGAAGTAGCCGAGTGTGTTTAAGTCTTCGTCAGCGATGTTGTAAGTCTTCTCTTCGACAATTCGACGAATCTTCTGTTTTTCTTCGGTGCTGGTCAGGCGAAGGTTATGACGCTGGCAATCCTTTACTGCCGCGTCACAACCGGCACGAGAGAAAATAAAGAAGATCGCGGGCAACAAATCTTCGTCTTCAAGCAACTCGACAATGTCGGGTTTCGAGATTCGCATGATTTGCTTCAGTTGTGGCCTGCCCCCACCGAAGTCACTTCTGCGACCACGGTTCGGCTTGTTTACTGGCGAACGAAGCTTTGTTGCATGCATTTGTGCGAGTTCCGGGTTCACCCGCGGATCTTTCGAGGTTTCGTCAAACAGTTCAAGGAGCTCATCACCGAATAGCACGTGCTGATTGAGTGGAACCGGTCGATTCTCGGAGACAATAATTTCTGTATCGCCGCGAACTTCATCGAGCCAGGCGCCAAATTCCTCTGCGTTGGAGACAGTTGCTGACAGTGACACGATCCTTACGTCTTTAGGTAGGTGCAGAATCACTTCTTCCCATACCGCTCCCCTGAATCGATCCGCCAGGTAATGCACCTCGTCCATCACAACATAGCCGAGGCTGATCAGCGAGTTTGAGTTTGCGTAAATCATGTTGCGTAAAACTTCGGTAGTCATTACAACAATCTGCGCATC
>JBEGRY010000046.1:0-6747 GCA_041180265.1 Actinomycetota bacterium
CCCTTGGGATCACCAAATTCTCCCTCTCGATGAGTTATTTCTCGGGAGGGAGTTTTTTGTTATTCGCCGGTAAACTTGAGTTTCTACTGTTTTGAGGTGAAGAAATGCCACTAACTCTGGCTGAAAAGGTCTGGAACAACCACTTGGTTGCCAAAGGTGAAAACGGCTCACCCGACCTTCTTTATATCGATCTGCACCTGGTGCACGAGGTAACTAGTCCGCAGGCATTCGATGGTTTGCGCATGGCCGGTCGCCAGGTTCGTCGACCAGACCTAACCATCGCCACCGAAGACCACAACACCCCAACCTGGGATATCGACAAGCCGATTGCCGACCCAACTAGCCGAACCCAAATCGAAGCGCTGCGCAAGAATGCCGCCGAATTTGGCATTCGCATTCACTCACTTGGCGATGTCGACCAGGGCATCGTGCACGTTGTTGGCCCGCAGCTCGGTTTGACCATGCCGGGCATCACCGTGGTTTGCGGTGACTCACACACTTCAACCCACGGTGCGTTTGGTGCGCTTGCCATGGGTATTGGCACCAGCGAGGTGGAGCACGTGCTTGCCACTCAGACCCTGCCGCTTAAACCATTCAAGACAATGGCCATCAATGTCGAGGGCACACTTCGCCCGGGAGTCACTGCCAAAGACATCATTCTTGCCGTGATTGCCAAGATTGGCACCGGTGGCGGTCAGGGTTATGTTCTTGAATACCGCGGCTCGGCAATCCGCGCGCTTTCAATGGAAGCGCGAATGACAATTTGCAATATGTCGATCGAGGCTGGCGCACGTGCCGGAATGGTTGCGCCTGACGAAACAACTTTTGAATACCTAAAGGGCCGCCCACACGCACCACAGGGTGCCGACTGGGACGCCGCTATTTCATATTGGAAGACGCTGCCAACCGACGAGGGCGCTAAGTTCGACGCCGAGGTGTTCCTAGACGCAGACACGCTTGACCCATTCGTGACTTGGGGAACAAACCCTGGTCAAGGTGTAAGTCTGCTTGACGTGGTGCCAAACCCAGAAGATATCGACGATCCAAATGAAAAAGCTGCGGCTGTGCGCGCACTTGAATACATGGATCTAAAGCCTGGCACCAAGATGAAAGACATCGCAGTTAATACTGTCTTCCTGGGTTCGTGCACAAACTCGCGCATCGAAGATCTTCGTGCGGCTGCGGCAATTATCGAAGGCCAGAAAAAGGCCGAAGGTGTTCGCATGATGGTGGTGCCTGGTTCTGCTCGCGTGCGTTTGCAAGCTGAGCAAGAGGGCTTAGACAAAATTTTCAAGGAGTTCGGTGCCGAGTGGCGCTTTGCCGGTTGCTCGATGTGTTTGGGTATGAACCCGGACCAGCTGGCTCCAGGCGAACGTGCGGCTTCGACTTCGAACCGCAACTTCGAAGGCCGACAGGGCAAGGGAGCGCGCACCCACCTGGTATCGCCACTGGTTGCAGCCGCCACCGCAATTCGCGGCACGCTATCTTCGCCAGCCGACCTAGAGAAGGGTTCGAACTAATGCAAAAATTTGAAGTTTTCACCGGTGTTGGAGTTCCACTGCGTCGCAGCAATGTTGACACCGACCAGATCATTCCGGCGGTTTACCTGAAGCGAATTACAAAAACCGGATTCGACGACGCACTGTTTGCCGCCTGGCGAAACGATCCAGAGTTTGTTTTAAACCAGCCTGCTTACATCAAGGGTGAGGTGCTTGTTGCCGGGCCAGATTTCGGCACCGGATCATCGCGAGAGCACGCGGTATGGGCGCTTCGCGACTACGGCTTCAAGGCGGTATTCGCCAGCAAGTTTGCCGACATTTTTAGAGGCAACTCTGGCAAGCAGGGTCTAGTGGCCGGTGTTATCACCGAAGAAGACACCGAAAAGCTCTGGCAGGCTATCGAGGCGAATCCTGGCGTGGGTGTGACGGTAGATCTTGCCAACCAGACCGCCACGATTGGCGAGCTGCAGGTGCACTTTGACATCGACGAATACACTAAGTGGCGTCTGCTCGAAGGTCTAGATGACATTGGTCTAACCCTTCGAGACGAGCATGCGATTACCGATTTCGAAGCCAAGCGATCAGCTTGGATGCCAAAAACGCTACCGGCGAAGAACTAGGGGCCAGATGAGTCAGATCACAGTTCACGGTGGCAAGCCACTTAAGGGTCGCGTCGATCTCAAAGGCGCTAAAAACTTAGTTACTAAAGCCATGGTGGCAGCCCTGCTGGGTGAGACACCGAGTGTTCTGAAAGACGTTCCATTCATCAGCGATGTTGAAATTGTTTCGCGATTGCTTCAACTGCACGGCGTAAATATTTCACACGGCGCCGAAGGCGAAATGACAATCGACCCACGCGATGTTTCGTCGGCTCTAATGGCAGACATTAACGCGCACGCCGGTTCCTCTCGTATTCCAATTCTTTTCTGTGGCCCGTTGGTGCACCGCCTAGGTGAGGCATTCATTCCGGGTTTGGGTGGCTGCCACATCGGCGACCGACCGATCGACTACCACTTTGCGGTGCTGCGTAATTTTGGCGCGGTAATTGAAGAGCTTCCTGATGGCACACGCATTTCTGCCCCTAAGGGCTTGAAGGGCGCAAAGATTTCTTTGCCTTACCCTTCGGTTGGCGCCACCGAGCAGGTACTGTTGACCGCAACTCGCGCCGAGGGAGTCACTGAACTTTCGGGTGCTGCAATCGAACCAGAAATCATGGACCTAATTGCAATCTTGCAAAAGATGGGCGCAATTATTTCGGTAGATACCGATCGAGTGATTCGCATCGAAGGCGTTAAGAAACTAAACGGCTATAACCACCGTGCGCTATTCGATCGCAACGAGGCAGCCTCTTGGGCCTGTGCCGCTCTTGCAACCAACGGCGACATCTTTGTTGGTGGCGCGCGTCAGCAAGAAATGACAACATTCCTAAACGTGTTCCGCAAGGTCGGAGGCGCTTTTGAAATTAAAGACGACGGCATTCGTTTCTATCACCCTGGTGGCGACCTCAAGCCGGTAGTACTTGAGACCGATGTGCACCCTGGCTTTATGACCGACTGGCAGCAGCCACTCGTGGTGGCACTTACCCAGGCCAAGGGCCTTTCGATCATTCACGAGACGGTTTATGAAAACCGTTTCGGCTTTACTGACGCTCTAGTGCAAATGGGTGCGCAGATTCAGATTTACCGTGAGTGCCTCGGTGGCACCGCCTGCCGTTTTGGTCAGCGCAATTTCAACCACTCGGCGGTTATCTCGGGCCCGACCGAACTGCACGCCGCCGACATTCGAGTGCCAGACCTGCGCGGTGGCTTCAGCCACATGGTTGCCGCTCTGGCAGCCAAGGGAACTTCTAACGTGACCAACGTTCAGCTGATCTCACGTGGCTACGAACACTTCTTGCAAAAATTAACTGACCTCGGCGCCGACTTCACCTATAGCGAGTAGCTTCGTGGCTAAGCCTAAAAAAGAACTACCAATGCCGAAGGTTAAGACCTCGGAAAGCCACTTTGTATTGACACTGATAGCGTCGATTCTTATTCCAATCGTGCGCCTACTGTTTCGCATCGAAGTAAAAGGTCAAGAAAAGCTTCCTAAGTCAGGCCCCTACGTGCTGGTTGCTAATCACGTGACCAACGTCGATGCTCTTGCGGTTGCCTATTTGGTTTACGTCAAGCTGAAGCGCGCACCGCACTTTTTAGCCAAAGAATCATTGTTCCGAGTTCCGGTAGTTGGCCCAATTCTTCGTGCGGCTGGCCAGATTCCGGTTTATCGCGGGGGATTGCGCAACGACACTCCACTGCGCGCGGCACACGAATACCTGAAGGCCGGTCACACCATTGCAATTTTCCCTGAGGGCACGCTAACCCGCGACCCAGACCTTTGGCCGATGCGTGGGAAGAGTGGCGCAATTCGACTTGCGCTAGAAACCAAAGTGCCGGTTTACCCAATGGCGCACTGGGGAAGCGAAAAGGTTTTGCCGCAGTACGGCAGCAAGTTTCGCCCAGGTTTCTGGAAGCCGGTTCGAATTTTAATCGGCGATGAAATTGACCTTGCCAAATATCACAAAAAACAGCTTGGTCCGGCAGAGTTAAATGAAGCAACCTCGTTTGTAATGCAAACTATTACCAAACTGGTTGAGGAACTCAGACTAGAAAAAGCACCAACCGATTTGTGGGATCCGCAAAAAGCTGGTCAGACCACAACCGGTAACTTCAAGAAGGCGAGCAAGTAATGGCAAAGATTGCAGTGATGGGTGCCGGTAGCTGGGGCACCACATTTGCCAAGGTGCTGGCTGATAATTCTGCCAACCAGGTAACTATTTGGGCTCGTCGCCAAGACGTAGTTGATGAAATCAACAGCGATCACCGAAACGGTGACTACCTTCCTGGAATCGCTTTGCCACACTCTTTGGTTGCAACCAGCGATGTTGAAGATGCCCTAAGTGGCGCAGAACTGGTTTACATTGCGGTGCCGGCACAATCGCTTCGCACCAACCTGACCGACTGGGGTTCAAAAATTCCCACCGAGGCAATCGTGGTGAGCCTTATGAAGGGCGTAGAAAAAGATACCGGCCTACGCATGAGCGAAGTTATTGAGCAGGTTCTTGAAGTTTCACCAGAGCGCATCTGCATCGTCTCTGGCCCAAACCTTTCGCTGGAAATTGCTGCCGAGCAGCCAACCGCGTCGGTTGCATCGAGCATCAGCAAAGAGACTCGCAAGGCCGTCGCCGCTGCTTCGAGCAATGAGTACTTCACAACCTTTACTAACAAAGATGTTATCGGCACCGAATTCGGTGGAATCTTGAAAAACCTAATTGCGGTTGCTATTGGAATCGTGAACGGTGTTGGTTACGGTGAGAACACCAAAGCCTCGATCATGACGCGTGGTCTGGCCGAACTAACCCGCTTTTCGGTTGCCTACGGCGCCAAGAAGAAGACAATGGTGGGTCTGGCTGGTTTGGGTGACTTGATTGCCACCTCGGAATCTCCGCTTTCGCGCAACCACAAGGCCGGTGAAATGCTTGGCAAGGGTTATACCCTTCGCGAAGTACAACGCCGTATGTCCCAGACCGCCGAGGGCCTTGCCTCGGTTGATCCAATCTTGAAGTTGGCTGCCGCTAAAGACGTGCGTATGCCAATCGTTGAGCAGGTGCAGTTGGTGCTGCAGGGCAAAATGAACCCACGCGACATTGCGCCGCACCTGACTCACGAGACCGACGGCGAAGCCGGCCCTCAAGGCGAATAGCATGGCAAAACTAAACGTTGTTTTGCTATTTGGTGGCCCATCATCTGAGCACGAAATTTCTTGCGCCACCGCTGCGGGTGTGCTTGGTGCAATCAATCGCGAAAAATACAACGTAATTCCGGTCGGCATAACCAAGTCGGGGCAGTGGGTTAAGGCCGAAGACGATGCCGCAAAGTGGGCGCTGCGCAAAGGAAACCTGGCGACGGTTGAACCAAATGGCACAGCGATTAACTTTGCCACCGATGGTAGTCGTGAATTATTTTGCACCGATGCCCAAAATCAAAAAATCTCGCTTGGTGTGATCGATGTGGTTTTTCCAGTTCTGCACGGCCCATACGGTGAAGATGGCACGCTACAGGCTGAGCTTGAAGCAGTCGGTGTTGCCTACGTCGGCAATGGAGTTTTAGCTAGCCAGCGCGGCATGGATAAAGAACTTTCCAAAGATGCCTTTCTTGCCGCAGGGGTTCCAGCAACACCGCACGCTGTGATCACATTCGATCAGTGGCAAAATGACCCAGAGGGTTCGCTAGAAAAAGTTCACACGCTGGGCGGCCTGCCACTTTTCGTAAAGCCTGCACGTGCCGGCTCATCTAAAGGCGTAAGCAAGGTAAAGGATATGCAGCAGTTCGCCGACGCGGTGGCTATCGCGTTTGCCGAAGATGACAAGCTCGTTGTCGAGCGCGGCATTGACGGTCGCGAGGTTGAGGTGGCAGTTCTGCAAGACCTGCATGGCGGGAAACCGCGAGTCTCAGTGGCTGGTGAAATTATTGTGACCGATCACGACTTCTATGATTTCGACGCCAAATACCAAGACGAAGATTCGGTGCAGTTAGTTATTCCGGCACAGATCTCGGCAGACGAACTTGCGCAGATGCAAGTGTTGGCGGCAAAGGCATTCAACGCTTTGGGTTGTGAGGGTTTAGCCAGGGCCGATTTCTTTCTGACCAGAAATGGTTTTTTAATTAACGAGATCAACACCATGCCGGGCTTTACTCCGCTTTCGATGTTCCCATCGCTTTGGCAGGCTTCGGGTATTGAATATCCAGATCTGATCGACGAGCTAATTCAACTGGCACTAGCCAAGTAGTTATTTACAGTTTTTAGTCGAAGCAATATTTTCAACAGCCGGTGCCAAAGCCTCTAGTGCGCTAAACCCGGAAATTGCGGTGGAATCCACAATTACCTCTGTGGCAGGGCTTCTGCCGAAAGTAATAAATCTAAAGCTTGGGCTTTGACTGTCGTCAACCAGCCAATCAACGCCGCCGGCGGTAACGCAGGTTAGTGAGCTGGCTGCCGCCTCGGGCAAACCGCAACGCAAAATCACAGCGGCTGGTTCGCCCCAAGCGCCGGTGGACTGAGCATTGGTCATTCGTTTAGATTGCACATCAATCACATCGGGCAGGCGCACAATTACCTCGGCACAGGCCGGGTCGTTTGCGTTCTCGGCAGCTTCTAGAGTCACTGTAGTTGCGCAACTGCTAAGCATCAGCGCGCAGGCCAAAGTTGC
>JBEGRY010000047.1:0-6663 GCA_041180265.1 Actinomycetota bacterium
TCTTTGATTTGCGCGGGGTATGTGGAACGTGCAAGAACGAAACCACCATGAACATTGCAACAATTCCAATTGGAAAGTTGATCAAAAATATCCAGCGCCAACCTTCGATGAAAATAAATTCATTCATGTCGGCGAAAAGGCCACCAATAAGTGGACCAAGAACCGATGAGGTTCCGAACACAGCCATAAACGCACCTTGGTATCGAGCACGCTCACGTGGCGGAACGATATCAGCCAAAATCGTGATTGACAGAGTGAACAGACCGCCGGCACCAACGCCTTGGAATGCGCGCCAGGCAGCAAGGTCAAACATGCTCATGGAGAATGCAGCACCTACCGAGCCAGCAATAAAGATTGCAATCGCAGCAATGAATAATCTGCGACGACCAAAGATGTCGCCAAGCTTGCCATATATAGGAGTGGTGATTGTCGAGGTAATCAGGTAGGCGGTAGTCGCCCACGCCTGAAGTTCAAGCCCCTTGAGGTCATCGGCAATGGTGCGCATCGCGCTGCCGACTACCGATTGATCCAAAGCCGAAAGGAACATTCCAGACATCAGGCCCACTAGAACCAGCATGATCTGTCGGTGGGTCATCACACCGGTTTTAGCCGATTCGGCAGCGGCGGCTTTACGTTTTTCACGCGACATATAAAAGGGGACTCTCTAAGAGGAGGGTTAGGCTGAATTCTGTGTTCAAGCCTAGACGCATAAATTGGAAAGTTGTTCTAACTAGTCAACTTGCGCTGCTTGGGCTTCTATTCCCCAGTCTCGCCTCGGCCGAGGATCCATCGCCAAGCCCAAGCCCTGCTGTCAGCGTCAGCCCCGAGGCCAGCCCGTCGCCGAGCCAAAGCCCATCCGTGCCCGTCGACCCAACGCTATTTAACATCGACGATGCCGCCTCGCTTCAGGTTGTGGTGAATAAACAGCGCCCGCTCAACCCAATCAAATATGCGCCGACCCGATCGAAGTCGATCAATTTGGCCGCCACAGCAGCCAAGGCCTACAGCAAGTTAAAGGCTGCGGTTAGCGCCAACAAGCTGGGCACACTTTGCTTGAACAGCGGGTATCGCAGCTATGCGACCCAAAAAGTCACGCACGCTTACCAAGTTTCACGCGGTAAACAATACGGATACGACGGCGAAACAGTCGCAGCTCGCCCCGGTCACAGCGAACATCAAACCGGCTTAGCTGCCGATGTTTCGACCACAGCACTCGGTTGCCGCATCACAAACTTCGGTGCATCGAAGGCATCCAAGTGGATTGCTAAAAACGCCTGGCAGTTTGGTTTTGTGGTGCGCTACCCAAAGGGCAAAGAGCTGATCACCGGATACATTTGGGAACCATGGCACCTGCGCTACGTAGGCATTGAGTTAGCCACGGATATGAACGCCAAGGGCATTAAGACTCTCGAAGAATATTTCGCGTTGCCTGCGGCGCCGAGGTATTAACAAAATCAAAAGCGGCCCGGTTTTCACCGAGCCGCTTTATCCATGAAGACGCTAGTCAACCACTAGCGAATGCTTGCAATAAATTGCTTTGTTGCTTCGTGCACAGGCTTGTCGAAGATTTGTACAGGAGTACCCTTCTCAACAATCTTGCCGTCGGCCATAAACACAACTTCGTCGGCAACGTGACGAGCAAAACCAAGCTCGTGAGTTACCACAATCATGGTCATGCCGCCTTCGGCTAGCTTGCGCATAACGTCGAGAACTTCACCAACAAGCTCTGGGTCCAGAGCTGAGGTTGGCTCGTCGAACAACATGACCTCTGGCTTCATCACCAACGCACGAGCAATTGCAACGCGCTGCTGCTGACCACCCGAGAGTGAGCTTGGGTAGTCATCGATTTTTTCGCTCATGCCTACTTGCTCAAGGGCTTCTTTTGCAAGTGCGACCGCTTTGTCTTTGTCCATGCCTAAAACTAGGCGCGGTGCCTCGATTAAGTTTTCAAGCACTGTCATGTGAGGAAACAGGTGGTACGACTGAAAAACCATTCCGGTCTTTGAGCGCTGCTTGGCAACCTCACGTGGCTTTAGCTCATGTAGTTTGTCACCGCGAATCTTGTAGCCAACAACTTCACCGTCAACGATTACTGCACCACCGGTTGGGTATTCCAAGTGGTTGATGCATCGAAGCATGGTGCTCTTGCCTGAACCAGAGCGACCAAGCACAACAACTACTTGACCGCGGTTAACCTCTAGGTTTACACCTTTCAGAACCAGGTTGTGCCCGAAGGATTTGTGAAGGTCAACAATCTGAACGATTGCGTCAGCTTGCTTATTTGCTGCTGCAGTTCTGCTCATTACGCACCCCTTCCGATCAACTTCTTAAGCAGGCTTGATGAAGACTTAGGTACCGGGGTTGCCCCACGTACACCCTTTGCGTAGTGCTTTTCGATTCGAGACTGAATCATGGTCAGAATTGTGGTGCAGAACAAGTACCAAAGCGATGCAGTAATCAACACCGGAATGGTCTCGAAGGTTTGCGAATAAATGATCTGAGCCGAGTACAGCAAGTCGGCCACGGCAATAACGCTGACCAGCGATGAGTACTTAAGCATTCCGATGAACTGGTTGCCAGTGGGTGGAATAATCACGCGAAGCGCCTGAGGCAAAATGATGCGGCGGAAGGTCTGCCAGTTGTCGAGGCCAAGCGCGTGTGCTGCTTCGCTCTGGTGGGTAGACACCGAAAGCAGACCACTTCGCACAATCTCGGCCATGTAAGCAGATTCGTGCAGAGCTAGACCAGCGATAGCAACCAACCAAACAGTCATGATGTCATTAGTTGGGGCTTCAAAAAATGTTATGTCAGTGAATGGAATGCCGATTCCTAGAGTCGGATAAAGCGCTCCCAAGTTGTAGAAAAAGATTAGTTGCACAAGCAGCGGTGTACCGCGGAAAAACCAAAGGTATGCAGCAGAAACGCTTTTCAGAACTATGTTCTGTGACATGCGGAAGGATGCTAGAAGAATTCCAAGAATGATCGCGATGATCATACAGACCACGGTAAGCCAAACGGTTGTGAAGACTCCGTTGATGATAAAAGGATCAAACAGATAATAGAAGACAATATCCCATTGAAAATTGGGGTTAGTAACTATTGAAATAGCAGCGAGAATTGCCATGATGCCGATGACAACTGCAGAAGACACCCGGCCCGGGTGCCGTAGACGAACAATCTTCGAAGGCAAAAGGCCTCCGGTGATGATCTCTATGGCACCCGAGTCAGTGCTTGGAACTTTTTTAGCCATTAGTAATTAATCAGTGCACTAATTACTTGATTGAACCATCTGTCATGATTACAGACTTGGTAATCATGCCCTGGCCTTCGTTGAACTTGTCATTGATTTTCTGCAATGAACCGTTCTTAATCATGTAGTTCACAGCGGCTTGGATTGCCTTCGAGAACTGCTTTCCGGTTTCTGAGTTTGACACCGCAATACCCACGTCGTGTGGTTCAGCGAACGGCAATGTGATAACACGGTAAAGAGCCTTGCCTGACTTCTTGGTGCTCTTGATCTCCCATGCACCCTGGCTTGCACTTGCAATCTTTCCCTGTACTCGACCCTGGTTAAGAGCAAGCATCAGCTGAGGGGAGGTCGCAAATGAACGAAGTGCTGTACCTTCTTCTCCAGCCGCTTTACAAGCGTCAACAATTTGAAGAATTACCTTCTCCTCAGCAGAGCCAGTGGTTGCACCTAGAGAATAACCACAAAGGTCTGTCATCTTCTTAGCGCTCTTAATTGGGCTGTTTACTGGTACAAAAAGAACATCTTGAGAGTTGTGAGTAGTCACGAAGTCAACAAGTTTCAATCGGTCTTTGTTGATGTAAATTTCGCCCATAGCGGTGTCATAGCGACCTGCTTGAACTCCAGGTACAACGCTCGCAAATGCGATGTCGGTCACTGTGACCTTTAGACCAAGAATCTTAGCAACTTCGCGAATGGTCTCAACGTCCCAACCGGTTAGCTTGCCCTTGTTGTTAATGAATGCAGGTGCGTAGTTAGCACCAACAGAAGTGAACTTGCCTTTAGCCTTAATCGACGCTGGTACAAGCTTTGAAATTGACTTAACCTCGCCTGTTGCTGCCTGGCTTCCGGTTGAAACTGCAATCGAAAGACCTGCAGTTAGGGCCACGGTACCTGCAACGGCGATTGCACGTGCCGCGAATGTGTTTCTGCGGAACATAATTCTCCTTTGAAATCATGTGAGGCGAAGCGGCAATTCCGCTTGCGCTGGTTATGAACCTAGATGTGATCACAAATCTTGTCAAACGAAAATGGGCCTTTTGGCATCACGGTTTGGTAACTCTCTTAAGCCCCCGTAAACAAAGGGATTCAGGCCTATTCGGCGGCTTTTTTGGCGTTTAGAGTGGCCTCAATGCGGGCACTGGCCTCACGCAAGGCCTTCTCGTTTGCGGCCGCTGCCTTGGTGGCATTTTTTGCCCTGGCCGCGGCCAGCATGGCCTCTTGGTGCACTAACAGCTCCTCGGGCGCACGAAGATCGAACGAGCGCTTGGCACCCACAATCTTGTAAGCGCGGCAGCGCATCCACAGCGACTTGATCAAATTCACCAAAACCGGGTTGCCACTTGCCCCATACATAATCTCGAGAAACTTTTCATCCTGGTTCAAATAAGGAATGATTTCGCGATTCTTGATGGCCTTTCGAATGCCGTCGAGGGCGACCTCCATGCGGTCGCATTCTTTATCGGTGAGGTTGGGGACACCAGCGGCGGTTGCCTCGCGCTCTAACACCATGCGAACGTCGTAAATGTGTGTGAGCTCATCGACAGTCAGGTCGGTAACCACGGCGCCCTTGTGTGGTTTACGTTCGGCAAGGCCTGCTTCTTCAAGCCGACGAATTGCCTCACGCACCGGCATCACACTGGTGCCAACCTGGTCGGCTATGTCGCGAACTTTAAGGCGCGCGCCAGCCGGCAACTTGCCGTTAAGAATTGCCTCGTGCAGTGACATGTAAACCTGATCGGTTAAAAGCACTGTCTCGGCTGGGCGAACTGTAATCACATTAAGAGATTACAGTGATATCGATGGGAAAGTCTTCGACGACAGGCATGGTAACTTTGCTGCAGTTTTTGGCTACCGGTTTCGTTTGGGGCAGCAGCTACATGTGGATTGCTATGGCTCTTGAAGACATCAGCTGGCAATTCTTAACCTGGATCAGGCCAATTCTCGGCATGATCACGCTTGGCCTTGTGCTGCTGATTCAACGGCCGAAAGATGCACACGGATTCGTATTGCCGCGCCAGCCAAAAATTTGGCGTCACTATTTAGTGGTTGGGCTCTTATTTACCGCGGTGCCTAGCTCGCTGTATGCCCTTGCGCTTGGCGGCATTAGCTCTGGCATGGTCAGTATTTATTCAGCAACAGCGCCACTGCTTACTGCCCTAGTTGCCGGTTTGATTTTTAGAGTCGAAAAACTTGGGGTTCTGAATTGGTTGGGCGTGATCATTGGTGCAGCTGGTGTGACTCTGGTAATTCAGCCGTGGAACATCACAGAAGACTCAAACTTCATTTCAGAGTTGTGCGTACTGCTTGCGGTGCTTTCGGTCGCCATCGCCTACGTGTATCAAATGAAGTTCAATAGCGAATTCAAACTGCACCCAACGGTAATTGCGTTTTTGATTGCGGTTGGCGCTTCGGCTATTTCGTTAGTACTTTCGCCGTGGCTATTGGTGGGGCCGGTGCGCATCACTCAGTCTTCGCTGATCGCGCTCGCCGTATTGGGAATTTTGGTAGCGGCCTATGGCTACATATGGAATGCCGCCGTGGTCGATGCCTGGGGAGCAACCGGAGCTTCAACCGTTGCCTACCTGAACCCAATTATTGGTGTGCTGGCTGGGGCACTTGTATTGGGCGAACAGCTTTCGCCGATTGCACTCATCGGCGGGCTGGTCATTTTTGCCGGCATTGCCATCGAGCGCCTGCACAGAAAATAACGAATTCCTAACCCTTGGGGCAATTATCGTTTTCGAGTTGTGTAATTTGTGATCACATCTGTATTGTCTAACTAACGCTCAATTTAGGAGTAGCTATGAAAGACGTCGTTGTCGTAGGTGCCGGCCTTGCCGGTCTGGCTGCAGCTTGGAAGCTGCGCAATAAAGACATTCTTGTTCTCGAAGCTGATGATCGATTCGGTGGCCGCATTCAATCGCAACGCAAAGGTGACTATTGGATGAACTGGGGTGGCCACGTATTTGCCGGCCACAACTCCTCGACCGATGAACTACTTGTCGAGACCGGCGTAAAGGCAGTAGCGGTTCCGGGTTCGCTTCAGGCAATGTCAATGAACGGAAAATTCTTGCGCAGTGGTCACATTGCGACTTACCCATTCCGCATTCCAATGTCGATGGCCGCACGCGTTGGCACCATGATCGGTGGACTTAAAGTTGTAGCCGGCGTTGCCAAATATGTTGGCGTGGTTCGCAAGCGCGATGGCGAAACCGGCCCAGAGCGCCAGCAGCGAATTTACGATTTCGAAAACGAACGCACATTCCAGGATTTCATCGGAAATCTTCCGCACGATGCGGCATCACTTTTCCAAACCACAGTTACTCGTTCTTCTGGAAATATGGATCAGATTTCTGCCGGCGCGGGAATTGGTTACTTCAGTTTGGTTCTTGGTTTCGGCCAGGGCCTGAACC
>JBEGRY010000048.1:0-6511 GCA_041180265.1 Actinomycetota bacterium
TTCCCCTAGACAGGTCAGGCCGTTAAAGCTGTTGGGTACTCATTTCGAGTTACTCATTTTTTGCCAACATCGTTTCTGCCTGTTCTTTAATAATTTGCTCTGCCGATTCATTTAGTCCAGAAATTCGCAGCGCTCTGCTTAGTGCATTACGTGAAATTGCTAGCTCTAGACATTTCAAACCCGGATGTATCCACGCCCCACGGCCAGACATGCTCTTTTTCTCGTCAAAAACTAATGAATTAGCTTGTTGCACGATTCTCAAGAGATCTGATCGTTCAGAACGTTGGCGACAACCAACGCAGGTTCTTTCCATTCTAACCCCTCAACCGGCGCGCCCGATAGGGGCTATTCGCCTTCGAGAATGCTGTCTGGCTGAATATCGATCTTGGCGCCGGTTAGTTTGGCGGCCAATCGAGCGTTTTGCCCCTCTTTACCGATAGCCAGTGAGAGCTGAAAATCAGGAACCAGCACGCGAACCGACTTGTTAGCGGCGTCTAGCATGAACGAACTGGAAACCTTGGCTGGCGATAGCGCCTGAGCCACGAAGGCCGGCAGATCTTCGCTGAAATCAACAATGTCGATCTTCTCGTCGTTTAGCTCAGCCTGAACCGCTCGAACGCGCTGCCCTAGCTCACCAATGCATGAGCCTTTGGCGTTAACCCCGGCCTCATGTGCGCGAACCGCGATCTTGGTGCGGTGACCCGCCTCGCGTGCCAGCGAAACAATCTCGACAACACCGCTTGCGATTTC
This sequence comes from Actinomycetota bacterium, assembly GCA_041180265.1. GTDB lineage: Bacteria > Actinomycetota > Actinomycetes > Actinomycetales > Microbacteriaceae > Rhodoluna. Next base: position 751 of record JBEGRY010000048.1, read on the forward strand.
TGGAACCTCGAGAGCAAAAAGTTTGCGCACTAGTGAAGGGTGAGTGCGTGAAACGGTTACCTGTGGGCCACGGGTTCCCTTGTTGACCGCGGTTACATAAACACGGATGCGCTTGCCGTGCGAATAGTCTTCGCCCGGAACCTGCTCTTCTGGTGGCATGATCGCTTCGATGGTGCCCAAGTTTACGTAAACCATGTATGGCTTCTGCCCCTGCTGAATTACGCCGGCAACAATGTCGCCCTCTTTGCCCTTGAATTCGCCAAGTACGTTTTCGTCATTTAGTTCACGCATGCGCTGAGCAATAACCTGCTTGGCTGCACCGGCGGCGATGCGACCAAAGTTTTCTGGAGTTACTTCGGTTTCGCCGTTTTGGTTGCCTTCTTCATCAAGCACCGGCGCGTAAATGTTTACGTGACCGCTGGTTCGATTTAGTTCGGCGCGAGCAGCATCGTGATTACCAACGTGCTTGTGATAAGCGGCAAGAATTGCGGCTTCAATAATTTCAACCAACTCGGCAAAAGGAATCTCGGCTTCGCGCTCGAGGGCTTTCAGAACACCTAGATCAATGTCCATTAGTGCCTCCTTGTTAAGTTTTAGCTAAGTTCTGCTACAGCCGATTCTAGTCGTACCGCGCGGCGCTCCCCACTGCGTCGATCCCAGAGGTCAACCTCGCCATTTTCGAGGCCTTTGCCAACAATCACAATCTTTGGCACTCCAACAAGTTCGGCATCGCCGAACTTAACGCCCGGGCTGACCTTGGCGCGATCGTCAAGAATCACAGTCTTGCCAGCCTTTTCAAAATCCAACGCCAACTTTTCTGCTGTGTCATAAATTGAGTCATCTTTACCGGCGGCCACGATGTAAACATCGGCCGGCGAAACAGCAGCTGGCCAAATCAGACCATTGTCGTCACGGTTTGCCTCGGCAAGCACGGCAACCAATCGAGTAACACCAATTCCGTATGAACCCATGGTCACGGTAATCAACTTGCCATTTTCATCAAGCACCTGTAGGCCAAGCGCCTCGGCATACTTGCGACCAAGCTGGAACACGTGGCCGATTTCAATTCCGCGAGCCAGTTCTAGCGGGCCCGATCCATCTGGAGCGGCATCACCTTCGCGAACTTCGGCAACATCGATAACACCATCGCCCTCGAAGTCGCGACCCTTAACCAAATTAAAAACGTGCTTATCTTTTTCGTTTGCGCCAGTTACCCAGGCGGTGCCGTCGACCACGCGTGGGTCAAGCAGGTAACGAATCTTGGTGCTGCCGTTGAGGCCAGTAAATGCCTTGCCGTCTTTAACCGGTCCAAGGTAACCCTTGATCAGTTCTGGGTGCTTGGCGAAATCTTCTTCGTTGGCCTGCTCTACCTCGTTTGGTGAGAATGCAGCTTCGGCACGCTTTAGGTCAACCTCTCGGTCACCAGGCAATCCAATAATCACCAATTCACGTTTGCCCTCTGGAGAGGTAAGCGCCATCACGTTGGTCTTCAAAGTGTGCGCGGCAGTCCACTCACCATCGGCACGCTTTTTGTTTTCATTCGACCACGCAACGATGCGCTTTATGTTGGAGCATTCCGGTGTGTGCACGATTTCGGCTTGAGGCTGACCCTCGATAGCAATCGCGGCTGGAGCAACTGTGGCAACCGCTTCGACGTTCGCAGCGTAACCGCCGGCCGAACGCACGAAGGTGTCTTCACCGATTGGGCTTGGTGACAAAAATTCCTCTGAAGCCGAACCGCCCATTGCTCCGGCATCGGCCTTGACGATTACGTAGTCCACGCCTAGACGTTTAAAGATGCGTTCGTAGGCATCGCGCTGCGCCTGGTATGAAGAACGTAAGCCCTCATCGGTGGCATCAAAGCTGTAGGCATCTTTCATTACAAATTCGCGACCGCGAAGCAAACCAGCGCGCGGGCGCGCTTCATCACGATATTTGTTTTGAATTTGATACAGGCAAACCGGCAAATCTTTGTAGCTCGAGTAAAGATCTTTCACCATCAGGGTGAACATCTCTTCGTGAGTCGGAGCTAGTAAGTAATCGGTCTTCTTGCGGTCCTGAAGTCTAAAAAGATTGTCGCCGTATTCGGTCCAACGGTTAGTGGCCTCGTATGGTTCGCGTGGCAAAAGTGCCGGAAAAAATACTTCTTGTGCGCCGGCGGCAGCCATCTCTTCGCGAATAACTTGCTCAATCTTGGCCTTGACTGCCAAACCCAAAGGTAACCAGCTGTAAAGCCCGGCTCCTGCGCGGCGAATGTACCCGGCACGAAGCAGCAACTTGTGGCCGGCAACATCGGCATCTGCTGGATCTTCACGCAGTGTGCGCAGAAATAGATTGGAAAGGCGAATCGGCATGAGGTCAAGTTTACTTTGACCGCTTAGTCCTTTTGAGCAACAACCACCTGAGGCGAGCCAACCAGCGCTGGATCCATTGTTTCGGCAAGGCGATTTGCCTCTTCAATCAGGGTGGCAACGATTTCACTCTCGGGCACCGTCTTAATAACCTCGCCCTTTACAAAAATTTGACCCTTGCCATTTCCAGAAGCAACACCAAGGTCTGCCTCACGGGCCTCGCCCGGGCCATTAACCACGCAACCCATTACGGCAACGCGAAGCGGCACGGTAAGTTTCTCAAGGCCGGCAGTGACTTCGTTAGCCAGAGTGTAAACGTCTACCTGTGCGCGGCCGCAACTTGGGCAGCTAACGATTTCAAGTTTGCGAGGGCGAAGATTAAGCGATTCAAGAATTTGTGAACCAACCTTGATCTCTTCAACCGGTGGAGCTGAAAGCGAAACACGAATTGTGTCGCCAATGCCCTTTGCCAATAACGCACCAAAAGCCACTGATGATTTGATGGTGCCCTGGAATGCCGGGCCCGCCTCGGTCACACCAAGGTGCAGTGGCCAGTTGCCACGCTCTGCCAACATTTCATATGCCTTCACCATGACCACCGGGTCGTTGTGTTTCACGGAAATTTTAAAATCGTGAAAATCATGCTCTTCAAAAAGACTTGCCTCCCAGACAGCCGATTCGACTAGTGCCTCTGGGGTTGCCTTGCCGTACTTCTCAAGTAGACGAGGATCAAGCGAACCAGCGTTTACACCGATTCGAATTGAAACACCCGCGTCTTTCGCTGCCTTAGCGATTTCGCCAACCTTGTCGTCGAACTGACGAATGTTGCCTGGGTTAACACGAACGGCTCCGCAGCCAGCGTCGATGGCCTGAAAAACATATTTTGGTTGAAAGTGAATGTCGGCGATTACCGGAATCTGAGATTTTCTTGCAATCAGCGGCAAGCGATCTGCGTCGTCTTGGCTTGGCACGGCCACGCGCACGATGTCGCAACCAGATGCGGTTAGCTCTGCAATTTGCTGCAGGGTTGCATTCACGTCTGTGGTTGGAGTGGTGCACATCGATTGCACTGAAATAGGAGCATCGCCACCAACAGCAACCTTGCCAACCATAATTTGTCGACTAACGCGTCGCGGCGCAATTGTAGGTGGTGGGGTCTTTGGCAGACCCAAGTTGATTGCAGGCAAGTTAACTCGCTTTCCGTTCTAGGTAAATCTTAAGTGATTTACAAACTGATCGGATTTATGAAATCAGCCAGGATCAGCAGCGCGCTCATGGCCATCAGGGCAATAAAGACAAACCAGGTAATGGGCATAAGTAATGCGGTGTCGGCTGGGCCCGGGGCCGGCTTTCCAGCAATTCGGTAGACACCACGCTTAATTGCCTCATAAATTGCACCGGCAATATGCCCGCCGTCTAGCGGCAGAAGTGGCAGCATGTTGAAGGCAAACAGTGCAAAGTTCAGCGACGCCAGAATGAGCAGGCCGGTTGAAAGCTTGTCGACCAGGTCGACCGAATCATTCGCTGCGACGGTTCCCGAAATTTGAGCAATGCCCACCACCGAAACCGCGCCGTTCGCAGATCGTTCGGTGCCTGAGAAGGTTGAAATTGCGACATCGGTTAGTTGCTGCGGCAGGGTGACAATCATTTGGCCAACCTGACCAACTGACCAGGCTGACTTTTGCAGCGCACTTGCCAGAGATTCAGGCTTGCGCTCGGTGCCCAACACAACGCCAATTACCGCGCGCTGTTCGAGAACCGGCTGGCCCTTGGCATCGAGAATAACCGAACCGTTTGAATCAAACTTTGGCCGATTAGCTGCGATTGGTTGAACCTGAATCGACTGCATTGCACCGCTGCGTTCCACAACAAGCTGGGTGGCCACACCGATTTGCAGGTTCTGGCTTAGCTGTTGCCAATTTTCAATTTCAACACCGCCCACCGAAATCAATTTGTCGCCAGCTTGAATTCCTGCGACTTCGGCCGGCGAGGCCGGGTCGGAATCGATGCAGGTATTGCGTTCAGAAACATCGACGATCACGCAGGGCGCGACCTGAGCGATGGTAGTAGATTGCTGCACGCTGCCGATTCCGCACAGCGCCAGAATCATTAGCACTACACCCAAAATCAAATTCATGAATGGGCCGCCGACCATTATGGCTAAACGCTTTGGAACCGAAAGCTGATAAAACTTGCGATTGGCATCTGCCGGGGTTTCATACTGTGAATGTGCCGCGCGAGCCTGATTCACCATGTCGCCGAAGAAACCCTTGCGTGGTTTGGCACCGGGCTTGGCCGGCGGATACATGCCAAGCATGGTGATGTAGCCACCAAGCGGAATTAATTTAATTGCGTACGTGGTTTCACCGCGGGTGATCTTAAAAAGTGTGGGGCCAAATCCAATTGCATAGTTTGGTACCTTGACACCGAATTTTTTAGCCGGAGCCAGGTGGCCAATTTCATGCAGCCCAATAGAAATGCCGATGCCCAGGGCAATGAAAAGAATGCCGCCCAGATACCAAAGAGTTTCAGTCACGGCTAGAACCTAACTTTTCGGGCTGACAATTTGCTGAATACTTTGCACATGCTTAGCAAGCGCGCACCATCTGGGCGTCGGCGCGCTCACGAGCCCAATTTTCGGCGGCTAGCACGCTCTGCAAACTCAACTCTTTTTCTGCGTCATGCGCTTCAACCACGCGCTGCACGACCTCGACAATCTGATCGAAGCGAATAAAACCGGCGTGGAATGCCTCTACCGCTTGCTCATTGGCCGCGTTGTAGACCGCCGGAAAAGTCAGACCAGCCGAACCCACTTGACGAGCAAGTTTGACCGCGGTGAACACGGATTCATCCAAGGGTTCAAAAGTCCAAGTAGCCGCCTTTGACCAGTCGCAAGCCGGCGCAACATTTGGCAATCGCTTTGGCCAGCTCATGCCAAGGGCAATTGGTAGTTTCATGTTGGGCGGCGAGGCCTGAGCTAAAACCGAACCGTCAACAAATTCAACCATCGAGTGCACAATCGATTGCGGGTGCACGGTCACCTCGATGCGCTCAAACGGAATATCAAAAAGCAGATGCGCCTCGATAAGTTCCAGGCCTTTATTAACCAGTGTTGCCGAATTAGTGGTTACGACTTTTCCCATTACCCAGGTTGGGTGAGCCAACGCCTGTTGCGGGGTCACAGCCTCGAGCTGCGATTTAGACCAACCGCGAAATGGTCCGCCAGACGCGGTCAGAATTAGTTTGCGCACCTCGGTTTGCGTTCCACCGAGCAAACACTGTGCCAGGGCAGAGTGTTCGGAATCTACCGGAACAATTTGTCCAGGTGTCGCGGCCTCGGTGACCAAACGACCACCGACAATCAAAGACTCTTTATTAGCAAGCGCTAGTGTCTTGCCAGTTTTCAACGT
>JBEGRY010000049.1:0-6474 GCA_041180265.1 Actinomycetota bacterium
GCGCTGCATTGATTCCAAGAGCACGCGCTTGGCAAATTCTTCAAACTTTTTATCTTTCAGAGACTTCTCGACTTCGGCACGAAGAACTGGGTCCAGCCCAACCGCAAGACGGCGATAAAAGTCATCTAGCAAACCCGAAACCAGATAAATCTTGATGATGCTTTCGAACCAGTCGTCGCCACTTGTGCGCGAGTGGAAAGTCTCGATGCGCTCGACGAATGGGTCCATAGCGTCGGTTGGGTCTGCGCCCAGCGCAGCAATCTTTTTAGAAATCGAACGGTACTTTTCAAAACTCTTTGCTGCCGCTTCAGAAAGTTCTGCCTTGTACTGGGTGTTCGGCGAATACTTAAGTTCGTTGGTAAGAATTTCAAACTGACTCAGCTGCAAGTAGGCAAGCTGGCCAAGAAAAACCTTTGGCTCTGGTGTGTATGGTTTCAGGTTCACCTTTTCGGTGTTTCGCGCGGTGCGCTCTTCGCGGGTCGGCAGCGTAAAGCTTCGAGCCGTGGTGCGCAGTCGTTTTAGCCAATCAAACACGTTTTCAAGGATAACCTGCCGCGCAAGGCAAGCAACAAGCCCATAAATAGGTTAAATATGCTGCCGGTAGACTGAAGGGGACTTAGGAGCACATGAATTTCAAGGATTTAGGCATCGATCAAGACATTGTCGATGCACTGGAAAGTCGCGGCATCACTAGCCCATTTCCAATTCAAGAGCAGGCCATTCCGCTAGCGCTCACCGGACAAGACATTATTGGTCAGGCAAAAACCGGAACCGGAAAAACCCTGGGCTTTGGCTTGCCGCTTTTGCAGAGCCTGGGTCTAGACCCAGAAAAAGGCGCCAAGGCACTTGTGGTTGTGCCAACTCGCGAGCTTGCAATTCAGGTTGCCGACGATTTAAAAATCGCCTCCTCAAATCGCAGCACTCAGGTAGCCGCTATTTACGGCGGTAAGTCATACGACGAGCAGGTTGCCGAAATTAATGCCGGCGCTCAAGTGATTGTTGGTACGCCTGGTCGACTAATCGATCTTTCAAAACAAAAACTTCTAGACCTTAGCAACATTCGATTCATGGTTCTAGATGAAGCCGACGAAATGTTGGACCTGGGATTCTTACCTGACGTTGAAAAACTTTTTGCGTACACCCCTGATGGGCGCCAGACCATGTTGTTCTCGGCAACCATGCCGGGCACCATTGTGACAATGGCGCGCAAGTATCAAACTCGCCCGGTTCACATTCGCACCAACAGCCCTGACGAGGGTCAAACCAAAGCCGACATCAAACAATTTATTTATCGCGCACACGCGCTGGATAAAGACGAAGTCGTTGGTCGCATTTTGCAGGCTGAGGGCCGAGGCAAGACCGTGATTTTTACTAAGACTAAGCGCCAAGCATCAAAGGTTAGCGAAGAACTTATCGACCGTGGTTTCAACGCCTGCGCCTTGCACGGCGACATGACTCAAGAAGCGCGAGAGCGCTCCATGGCTGCATTTCGCAGTGGTAAAAAAGACATTTTGGTGGCAACCGAGGTTGCTGCACGTGGCATCGACGTTGACGACGTGACCCACGTAATCAACTACACGATTCCCGAAGATGAGAAGGCCTACCTGCACCGCGTGGGTCGCACCGGTCGTGCCGGTCGCACCGGAATCGCGGTCACTTTCGTTGACTGGGAAGACCTAGTTCGCTGGACTCACATCAACACCGCGTTGGAATTCGGTCAACCGGAACCGACCGAAACTTATTCGAGCTCGGCTCACCTATTTAGCGATCTTGGCATTGCCGCAGGCACCAAGGGTCGCATCGCCAAGAGCAAGCGACCAGAGGGCTGGAAGCCGGGCGACGACGACAAGCAGCGTGGCCCGCGCCGAGCGCAGGGCGATAAGAAACCACACGGTGATAAAAAGCCTCACGGCGAAAAGAAACCACAGGGTGAGAAAAAGGCGCACGGCGATGGCGAACACAAGCGCCCGCCGCGTCAGCGCAACCGCACCAAGGGCGGCAAGCCTTCGGCTTAGTCCAAGCCGTTTTCTTTGCGGTAAACCGCAACTAAAGCGTTGGCGTGACCGTGCCCCATTTCATGTTCGGTTTTTAGCCAATTAACCTGCTCCATGTGCTTTAGGTTTTTAGTCTTCGCCAAGAGCTTCATCCAGGTAGCAATCGGTTTGCCATATTTCTTTTCAATCGACGGAAAATACGAAGCCGGTCCCTGAACTTTTTCTGCCATTTTTGCTCCTATAGTTTTGCCGCGGTGCCAGTGCCGGCAGCCAAAATTCTTTGCAACATTTCTGGTGACGTGCTGTTTTCACCTAGTCGATTCGGTTTGCCGTGCAGCCCGTGGTAGTCACTCGAGCCAGTGACAATTAGATCGTGTGATTCGGCCATTCTGCGCAACCAACTTCGCGAGTACTCAGGCACATCGCGATGGAATACTTCAAAACCGGCTAGACCGGCATCGATCATTGCTTCGAAATGCTCAACCGGAAAATCAGAATCACTGGCATCAGCCGGAAAGTCGGTTAGTGGATGCGCCAGCACAGGAACTCCACCCGATTCGCGAATCATGCTGATTGCGTCAATCACATCAACTGTGTCATGCGAAACGTAATAAGGGCCATCGCTTGATAAGTAGTAATCAAAGGCTTCACTTCGGGTTGACACCACGCCAAGCTCAACCAGGGTGTCGGCAATCGCAGGTCGGCCAACGGTTGCACCCGGCTCAAGGTGATTCAGCACCATCTCCCAAGTAATTTCAATGTCTTCGGCTAGTCGCTCAACAATCGAACGCCCGCGTGCCTCACGGGTAGTTCTGGTGTCGCCAAGCATTAGGTGAAAAGCTTCGTGCTCTGGGTCTGGCAGATAAGCCAACAGGTGCACACTGATCAGGCGCTGTCGATCGCGCGCATTAACCTTGGCAACACTCGTGACTTCGATTCCTGGCACAAACCCAAGCCCAACCTGTTGGGCGGTTTCCTGTGCCTCTTGCCAACCGCGGGTCGAATCATGATCGGTAAGCGCAATTATTTGCACGCCGGCTTCGGCAGCATTTTTCACCAATTCGCGCGGTGAATCCTTGCCGTCGGAACGCGTTGAGTGCGTATGCAGATCAATGATTGACATAAAGCCAGAATAAAGCAGTGCCAGAATAAAGACATGAGAACCAGAACCCCGCACAGCCGAAAGTTTCTGCAATACATCGGCTCCAACTGGGCTAAAAACAAAGAGGTGCTGCCAAAGCGCGCCGAAGTTGCCGGGTTCGCAGCCAAACGCAGAGCCGCGGTTGCCAAAGCCTTCAAGGGCAAGGTTCTGATTTTCGAAGCAGGCGAGGCAAAGGTGCGCTCGAATGACACCGACTATATGTATCGCCCGCACTCGGCCTTTGCGCACCTGACCGGTTGGGGTTCCGCCACGGTGGCCGGTGCGGTTCTGGTAATCGATGCTCGCTTGGCAAAACCTAAATCTTTTTTGTACTTTCGCGAAACCGCGGGTCGTGACAGCGATGAATTTTTTGCCAACGCCGCCATCGGTGAATTCTGGGTCGGCGCTCGCCCGAGCTTGAAACAGGTCGCCGCACTACTTGGCGTGCCAACACATTCGATTAGCGGCTATAGGGCGTTTCTTAAGAGCGTTCCAAAACAAAAAATTAAGAACTTAAACAAAGATGCCGACCTAGCACAATTTGTTTCTGAACTGCGCCTAGTAAAAGACAGTTACGAAATTTCTGAGATGCGCAAAGCAATTGCTGCATCGGTTAAGGGCTTTGAGCAAGTAGCGCGAAGCCTGGAGCAGGCGACCGGTCACCCACGCGGTGAACGAGTAGTTGAAACCGCGTTTTACTCTCAGGCTCGAATCGAGGGCAACGCACTGGGCTATGAAACCATCGCAGCATCGGGCGCCCACGCCTGCACACTGCACTGGATAATCAATGACGGCGCGGTTAAGAAAAATGATTTGATTTTGGTTGATGCCGGAGTCGAGGTTGACAGCCTCTACACCGCAGACATCACCAGAACCCTGCCGGTGTCCGGAAAATATAGCCCCACTCAAAAGATGATTTATGAGGCGGTGCGCGAAGCTGCCGATGCAGCATTCAAGGTTGCCAAGCCTGGTGCCAAGTTCCGCGACGTGCACGAAGCTGCCATGAAGGTCATTGCCGCCAAGACCGCCGAGTGGGGTTTACTGCCGGTAAGTGCAGAAGAATCACTAAAGCCTGAAAACCAATTCCACCGCCGCTGGATGGTGCACGGCACCAGCCACCACCTGGGTCTTGATGTGCACGACTGTGCTCAGGCTCGAAAAGAAATGTATCTAGACGCAACTCTTAAACCAGGCATGGTTTTCACAATCGAACCCGGTCTTTATTTTCAGCCTGATGACTTGCTAGTGCCTAAAGAATTCCGTGGCATCGGCGTGCGCATCGAAGATGATGTGTTGATTACCAAAACCGGAAACGAAAACTTGAGCAAGGCTCTGCCGCGAAAAGCAGCTGACGTTGAAAAGTGGCTGGCTAAGCTTTCGGAATAGCTCGCGCCTTATCGGCCAAGTGCGCAGGAACCTGAATCTGATATTTAGCTGCGACCACCGATGACTGACTCACAAAGGTGCGCTTGTTGCGACTCAGACTGTAGCGCACCACGCTAAGCAACATTCCAAGTCCAGCACCAATCACCACCGATGAAGCTGCCGAATTAATCGAGGTATAAGTATTCGGATCAGCCGGGTCAACATTGCCAGTGAAAAGAATTCCAAAAATCAAACCGATCCAAGCACCGGTGGTGGCACCACTGAGCGCTAAACGTGTGTAGTTGATTTTGCCGCGCACTCGCTCAACAGTTCGCAAATCCGAACCCACAATCGCAACCGACTCGGCCGGAAAGTTGTTCTTAATCAAATTGTCGACAAAGGCCAATGCATCCGGGTATTGCTTAAAGTCCGCAATCACCTCACCCTGAGGAATTATCGGGGGCTGACGACGAGAAGTTCTTGGGGTTCGCTGGTTGGTCACAATATTCATTCTGGCATGCCTTGAAGGCCTCGTCTAAGGTTGTAAGGTGAGCGCTTCGAGAGTATTTATCGCCAGATTGGCTGGCTGTGGCGTCTTTGACCCAGCGGGTGACCGCGTTGGAAAAGTCATTGACGTTCTTGTCTCGTACCGTAAATCGGGCTCTCCGCGCGCCACCGGAATGCTGGTTGAAATCAGCGGTCGTCGACGCGTATTTGTGCCAATCGCACGCATTACTTCTATTTCAGCTGGCCAGGTAATCACTACCGGTCTGATTGATCTTCGTCGTTACACTCAGCACGGCCAGGAACAGCGCGTAATCGCACAAGTACTGGGTCGCAAGGTTCGACTCTTGGATGGCTCTGGCGAGGCCACCATAGAAGACATCTCGATCGAGCTGCAAAAAAACGCCGACTGGACTGTCAGCGAACTATTCCTGCGTCGACCGAAGACCTCGGCCTCGCCATTCGCGCGCGGCGCCACACTATTTGCGTCTTGGGAGCAAGTGAGCGAAGAAAAAGCAGAAGAGGGCCAGTCGGCTCAGCACTTGATTGCTTCTTACTCTGAGCTTCGCCCAGCCGACTTGGCATCAGAGCTTTTGAATCTGCCAGATGAGCGAATGCTCGAGGTTGCCGAAGAACTCGACGACGAACGCCTTGCCGACGTTCTTGAAGAGCTTCCTGAAGACGAACAGATCGACATCATTACCGAACTTGATGACGAACGCGCCGCCGAAGTTTTAGATCTGATGGAACCAGATGACGCTGCCGACTTGATGGCGAATCTTCCTGAAGAGCGCACCGAAGCAATTCTTGATCTGATGGATGAAGAAGAAGCCGAAGACATTCGTATGTTGATGCAGTTCGATGAGTTCACCGCCGGTGGTTTGATGACTACCGAGCCAATCATCTGTGCTGCCGATGCCACTGTTGCCGAGGCCATGGCGTTGATTCGTAAAAAAGAAGTTTCACCGGTTTTGGCTGCCTCGGTTTTTGTAACCCTGCCGCCATACGAAACCGCAACTGGTCGCTACCTGGGCACCGTTCACTTCCAAAAAATGTTGCGCTACCCGCCGCACGAAAGACTCAGCTCACTGCTTGATGTTGAACTTGAACCGGTTAAGGCCGACACCCACATTTCGGTTATTCACCGAACTTTTGCAAACTACAACTTGGTGGCCCTGCCCGTGGTCGACGACGAGAACCGCCTTATCGGCGTGGTTACCGTTGACGATGTCTTGGACCACTTGTTACCCGACGACTGGCGAACTGAAGAGGAGGTGCGCTAATGGCAAAGATGAAGAATCGACTAGACAAACCAATCAGCGCACGCTCGCGCTTGGTGCCAAAGCTAACTATCGATCAGGAACGTTTCGGTCGTGCAAGCGAGGCATTTGCCCGCGCCATGGGAACCGGTGCATTTCTAATTGGCATGACCATTGTGGTCGCGCTTTGGCTTACCTGGAACACTCTGCT
>JBEGRY010000050.1:0-6448 GCA_041180265.1 Actinomycetota bacterium
AAGGCAAAATCGCTGCAGGCGGCCGGTCGCCCGGTCATTTCTTATGCCGCTGGCGAGCCAGACTTTGCCACCCCAGCCCACATCGTTGAGGCCGCAGCGCTAGCCGTTCGGGACCCTAAAAACCACCGCTATACCCCTGCAGTGGGTCTGCCTGACCTGCGTGAGGCGATTGCGGCAAAGACCAAGGCCGATTCCGGCACGGATATAACTGCGGCTCAGGTCGTGGTCACCAACGGTGGTAAACAGGCCGTTTACCAGGCGTTCGCCACCTTGTGCGATCCAGGTGACGAGGTCTTGATGCCTACGCCGTTTTGGACCACCTACCCAGAGGCCATTCGTTTGGCCGGCGGTGTGCCAGTTGAGGTTTTTGCCGGCGCCGACCAGAACTACAAGGTCACCGTGGCTCAGCTTGAGGCTGCCCGCACCCCGCGTTCAAAGATTTTGCTTTTTGTTTCGCCGTCGAACCCGACCGGTTCGGTTTACACCCGTGAAGAAACCGAGACCATCGGTCGCTGGGCATATGAAAACGGCATGTGGGTAATCACCGATGAGATTTACCAGAACCTGACCTATGACGGTTTGAAGGCAGTTTCGATTACCGAAGCCGTGCCTGAACTTATTGACCGCACCATTTTGGTTAACGGCGTTGCTAAAACATATGCAATGACCGGTTGGCGACTTGGCTGGATGGCTGGCCCGCTGGACGCAATGAAGGCTGCCGGGAACTTGCAGTCACACCTTTCATCAAACGTTTCAAACATTTCGCAGAAGGCAGCTCTTGCCGCGCTGACCGGCCCGCAAGATGAAGTGCACGCAATGCGCGACGCATTCGATCGCCGCCGCAAAGTTGCCGTTGCCGAGTTAAACAAGATTGCTGGTTGGAATGCACCGACCCCGCAGGGTGCGTTTTATGTTTACAGCGATGTAACCGGTTTACTTGGTCGCGACTGGGGCGGTAAACAAATTAATACTTCACTGGAACTTTGCGATTACATCTTGGATGCTGCCGAGGTTGCACTTGTGCCAGGTGAGGCGTTTGGTCCGTCGGGTTACGTGCGCTTGTCTTACGCGCTTGGTGATGCACCGCTGCTTGAGGGTATTCAGCGCCTGCAAAAGTTGTTTAGATAAAACTAATTTGTAGCAAAGCCGACTAAGTTCGGCTCAGGCACAATGTTGATGCCGAACTTATTCGACACCTGTACCTGAATGTAATTTGCCAACTGCAAAATTTCATGCGCGGTTGCGCCACCGGTATTCACAATTGCTAAGGCGTGCTTTGAAGAAACCGCTGCTTTTGAACCGGCAACTCTGAAACCCTTCGTGACACCCGCGTTCTCGATTAACCAGGCAGCCGAAAGTTTTACGGTTAGTCCGTCGTCATCTTCAGATTCGTACTTCGGTGCGTCGAACGGCAATGTGCGCGCCAGCTTGTCGCTAACGATTGGGTTGGTAAAGAAACTTCCGCAGCTAACAGAATCAGGGTCATTGGCGTCAAGCACCATGCCCTTGCTGGCACGAAGTTTCAGCACACTGTTTCGCACGTCATTTAGCGGTACCTGCGCGCCCATTTCAACACCAAGGTCGGCGGCGATCTGGGTTGAATACAGCGGGCGACTAAGGCCATCAAGTTTTTGTAATTCGAACTCAACCCAGGTAATCACACCCGGGCGGCCGCGCTTGATGACGCTGTCACGGTAGCCAAACTGCAGGTCCTTAGCCTCAAGCACTGCTAGTTCGTGAGTTTCGTAATCCAAGAATTCCAAGCGCACCATGCAGTCGCTTAGCTCTTGGCCATAGGCGCCAATGTTCTGCACCGGTGCCGCACCAACCGTGCCTGGAATTCCGCTCATTGCTTCGATGCCGGCAAGGCCCGCCTTGATGGTGTGGGCAACGAAGTCATCCCAGTTTTCACCGGCTTGCACTCTAACCACAACTCGAGTTTCATCTTTGCTGCGCACGGGTTCGATTCCGGTGTTTTCAACTTTGATCACGTGGTAGCTCGACATGTCATCGGCGGCAACAATGTTCGAACCGCCACCAAGAAGCAACCAGTTTTCGCCCGAGCGCCAAACGTTGAGAGTGTGTTCGATTAAATCGTCGCGAGTCTTAGCCACAAATAGTTCGTTGGGTTTTCCGCCAACACGAATAGTGGTTAGTTCGCTGAGCGACTTGTCTTCGGTGCGAGTCATTAGAGCGCGACTCGTGCCTGTGCTTTGCCCAGCACCGCGGTGTCATTAAAGCGTGCGTCTAGATCGATGCGCACGATTTTATTTTCGGCATCAATTTCGCCAACCTTGCCGGTAACAATTAGCACGGCACCGTCTTTAGCATCGACAACTACCGGCTTGGTGAAACGCACCTGATAGTCAACAATCTTTCCGGCATCGCCAACCCAATCAACGGCAACCTGAATCGCGGCACCCATGGTTAGCATTCCGTGCGCAAGCACGCCAGGCAATCCCACGGCTAAAGCAACATCGTCGCGGTAGTGAATCTGATTAAAGTCACCCGAGGCACCGGCGTAGCGCACCAGTGAATCGCGAGTTAGTAAAAATTCTGAAGTTCCAATGACCTGCCCAACTTCAAGTGAAGCAATGTTGATGTGTGACATTACTCATCACCTCGAACCACAAGAGTTGAAATAGCGGTGCAAACAAGTTCTTTGTTTAGGTCGTAAATTTTTGTTTCAAAGGTCACCATCGAGTGCGCGCCAAGTGTCTTCACCGAGGCAACCTCAAGCTCGCTAACCAGCTCATCGCCGGCTACGATTGGGCGGTTGTGAATGAAGCGCTGGTCTCCGTGCACCACTCTAGAAAAATCGATGTCCGCTTCCGGGTCTGCCAGCACGGTAGCCAGCGAGCGCTCCTGAATGACCACGGCAAAGGTTGGTGCGGCGATCACGTCGTCATAGCCGGCAGCTTGCGCGGCAAACACATCTAGGTTTGAAGAATTTGTTGATTTAACCGCGTGAGCGAATTCGCGAATCTTCTCGCGGCCAACCAAATAAGGATCGGTTGCCGGGTACTTTTTGCCCTGAACGTTTGGATTTACCACGTGTTAAGTTTGCCTCATTAAATGAAAAAGCCCTCATGCAGAGGGACTTTGACTTTGTAGCTAGGGCGGGACTCGAACCCGCGACCCCACGATTATGAGTCGTGTGCTCTAACCACCTGAGCTACCCAGCCGGGTTTGTTGCGAGCCCCGAGCCAGGATTGAACTGGCGACCCCTTCCTTACCATGGAAGTGCTCTACCACTGAGCTATCGGGGCGATTTGGCGACTGGCGCCGGACACCAGAAGACTTTATCACCCTTTTGTAGGCTTTACCAATGGCCGTATCTAATGATTTTCTAACCACCAACAACCCGGGCGCCGAATGGTGGCGCAACGCTGTGATCTATCAAATTTATCCGCGATCATTTGCCGATGCCGATGGCGATGGACTTGGTGACCTAAAGGGAATCACCTCACGACTAGATTCGCTAGCCACATTAGGCATCGATGCAATTTGGTTTAGCCCGTTTTTTCAAAGCCCGCAAAAAGATGCCGGCTATGACATCAGTGACTATCGCAAAATTGATCCGATTTTCGGCACCAACGAAGACTTCGATGTGCTGCTTGCCAAAGCAAAGTCCCTTGGTATTCGCATCATCGTCGATATTGTGCCAAACCACACCAGCGATCAGCACGCGTGGTTTAAAGCTGCACTGAAATCACCAAAGGGTTCAGCCGAACGCGACTACTACCACTTCAAAGATGGCAAGGGCGCGAATGGTGAGCTACCGCCGAACAACTGGCAGTCGATTTTTGGTGGCCCGGCATGGAGTCGCATTACCGAGAGTGATGGCACACCTGGCCAGTGGTACCTGCACCTATTTGATTCTTCACAACCAGATTTGAATTGGGAGAATCCGGCTATTCCAAATGAGTTTGACAATATTTTGCGCTTCTGGCTCGACAAGGGCGTAGATGGTTTCCGAGTGGACGTTGCACACGGAATGGTTAAGCGCGCTGGCTTGCCAGACGCAACAATTTACGACGAGAACTTGCGCGAACGTTCAATCAGCAAAATGACCATGCAAGAGGCTGAAGAGGCGGTTCCATACTGGGGTCAGCCTGGTGTGCACGATGCCATTCGACGCTTTCGCCGCGTGATCGACGAATACGACGACCGCGCAATGTGCGCCGAGGCGTCGATGAGCCCGCTACCGCGTTTGGCAATGTGGGTGCGCCCAGATGAGTACCACCAGTCATTCAACTTCGACTACATGCACGGTGAATACGAGCCTGCAGCAATGAAAAAAATCATCACCGACTCAATCGTTGAATACTCAAAGGTAGGTGCATCGAGCACCTGGGTAATGTCGAACCACGACGGGATTCGCCACGCAACCCGTTTGGGAATTGCGCCAGAGAACACTCCGCGACCTGGCGATGGCATTCACCCGAGTGACCCGATGCCAGACGAAGCACTTGGCCTTCGTCGCGCACGCGCGGCAACCGCTTTCATGCTTGGTCTACCTGGCTCGTCTTACCTATATCAAGGTGAAGAACTTGGCCTACCTGAGGCCTGGCAACTTGAGGGCAAGTATCGCCAAGACCCAACATATGCGCGCACCAACGGTGAGCGAATCGGTCGCGACGGTTGCCGTGTGCCGCTGCCATGGGAGGCAGATGCTGGTGACGCTAACGGTTTCAACAGCACCGGTAAATCCTGGTTGCCGCAGCCAGCTAACTATCGAGTGTTTGCGCGCAACCTGCAAGAGGGAGTGCCTGGTTCAACCCTTGAGTTATACAAGCGACTGCTTAAAGAACGTAAAGCGTTCGGCATGGGAAGCGGTGCATTCCGCTGGGCCGATGAGTACCAAGATAAAAACACTCTGGCCTACATCAACAACAATATCTTGGTGCTGATGAATTTTGGACCGGATGCAGTTGTGCTACCGGCCGGTGAAGTTTTGGTAACAACCCAACACGACCTGACCGCAGAGCACGAACTAGAACACGACCAAGTCGTTTGGATCAAACTTTAAACATGCAGCTAGACACCGCTCGCGCACCGAAACACCAAGCTCGATTCAGGCAGGAATGGTGGCGAAGTGCGGTGATCTATCAGGTTTACCCGCGATCATTTGCCGATGCCAATGGTGACGGCATGGGCGATCTTGCCGGAATCACCTCGCGACTTGATTCACTAGCCTCGCTTGGTATCGATGCAATTTGGCTTTCACCATTTATGCGATCGCCACAAAAAGATGCCGGTTACGATGTTGCCGACTACCTCGATGTCGATCCGCTCTTTGGCACACTTGCCGACTTCGACGAAATGGTCAATCGCGCGCACGAATTACAACTTCGCGTTTTGATTGACTTAGTGCCGAATCACACCAGCGATCAACATGCTTGGTTTCAAAGCGCACTCGCAGCCGCACCCGGTTCACCTGAGCGAGCGTTCTACCACTTTGCCGAGGGCAAGGGTGAGGCCGGCGAGCTACCGCCAAACAATTGGCAATCGATGTTTGGTGGCCCAGCGTGGACTCGCACCGTAAATTCAGATGGCACACCTGGTCAGTGGTACTGCCACTTATTTGATTCTTCGCAACCCGACTTAAATTGGGAGAATCCTGCCGTTCAAACAGAGTTTGAAAACATTCTTCGTTTCTGGCTTGATCGCGGCGTCGATGGCTTCCGAGTAGACCAACCGCACGCCATGGGTAAAGCAAAGGGGCTGCCCGATCACCCATATGTCGATCGCGCGGGCGCCGGTTTCATCGAAGGCGAAGCATCGCCGCCAATGTGGTTTCAAGAATCGGTTCACCCGATCTTTAGAAAGTGGCGCTCAATTCTGGATTCGTATCCGGGTGATCGCGCAATGTGTGGCGAGGCCTACGTGTATCCGCTTTCGTTCATGGCACTGTGGGTGCGCTCGGATGAATTCCACCAGACCTTTAATTTCCGCTTTCTAGATTGCGAATGGAATGCGCAGCAGCTGTTCGAAGTAATCAACGAGTCATTCGCGGCCTTCGATGGCGTGGGCGCACCGAGCACCTGGGTGCTTTCGAACCACGATGTAATTCGCCACGCGACCCGCATGGGCGGCGTGGTTGGCAGGCCTACTGCCAGCGACGGCATTGGCCCGCAGCACCCGCAGCCCGATCGCGAACTGGGGCTTCGCCGAGCCCGCGCAGCAACCCTGTTCACCCTTGGTCTACCAGGGTCGATGTATTTGTATCAGGGTGAAGAACTTGGCCTACCCGAGCACACAACTTTGGCACAGGAATTTCGCCAAGACCCAACCTACGCGCGCACCAAAGGTGAGCGGCTGGGTCGCGATGGTTGTCGAGTGCCGCTACCTTGGCAAGCCGGCGTTGGTGCTGCAAATGGCTTTAACGAAACCGGTAAGTCATGGTTACCGCAGCCGGAAATTTACGCCGCCTACTCGCGTGATC
>JBEGRY010000051.1:0-6324 GCA_041180265.1 Actinomycetota bacterium
CGCAAAGCTTTCGCTTGTTGCACTAACCAAAGCCGTTGCCGGTTACAAGGTTCCTGCCGAGTGGGTTGAGAAGTACAAGAAGGCGAATGAGATTTGGGTTAAGGCTCGAAATGCAGCACTTGACACCGAGGTTGTTTTCGACAAGTCAGTGCTAACAACCGGATTCACCGATGCAACCATGACTCAGGGTCAACTTATCGGTGTAATGCAAGAACACGCACGCCCGGGCGACACAATCATCGCCGGTGCCGGTGGCCCTCCGGGAGACATTCAGAAAGTTTGGGATGCAACAGAAGGTCGCTTTGCGCACCTTGAGTTTGGTTTCTCTTGCATGGGCTACGAATTGCCAGCGGCGATCGGTGTTCGCCTAGCTAACCCAAACCCAGCAAACCGCGTAACCACATTCATCGGTGACGGTACTTTCGTGATGTCTCCAACTGAGTTGGTAACCGCAGCCCAAGAAGGTCTGCCACTAACCATCGTGATTTCTGAAAACCACGGATACCAGGTAATTCGCCGTCTACAGATGTGGCGCGTAGGCCACAACTTCGGAAACGAGTTCCGC
This sequence comes from Actinomycetota bacterium, assembly GCA_041180265.1. GTDB lineage: Bacteria > Actinomycetota > Actinomycetes > Actinomycetales > Microbacteriaceae > Rhodoluna. The sequence goes on from JBEGRY010000051.1 coordinate 566, forward strand.
TACCGCGAAGACGGCCCAACCGCCGCCGAGGCTGGTGCCGCTAAGGGCAAGGCACCTCGCCTTGACGGTGAGTACCTAAAGATTGACCTTGTGCAAATGGCTGCCGGAATGGGTTGCGAGACCTATTACTGCACCACTCCAGCCGAGTTCCGTAAGGCACTAGACGACTCACGCGATTCACGCGGCCCAGTGGTAATTGTTGTTGCCACTATTCCGCACGCTAACCTTCCAGCATCTGAAGTTTGGTGGGACGTTATGCCAGCCGAGGTTGCCGAAAACGCTCCTTGGATCAAGGCAGTAACCGACGACTACAACGCCGGTGCCGCAACCCAAAGATGGCACGGATAATGCAAAGCCCACTCAGCCGTGGTGACCTGCTCGCGCGTTTTCGCGCGGGCGAGGTTACCATTGGCACATTCATTGGCCTAGGCAGCCCACTCTCAGCAGAAGTCGCGGCAATCAGCGGTGTGGACTGGGTTTTGCTTGACCTAGAACACGGCGGTGGTTCAGAGGATCAACTTGCACCAACCGTGGTGGCCTCGGGTGGATACGGCGTACCAACTTTGGTGCGAGTGGAATCAACCGAACGCATTCGCATTGGCCGTGCACTAGATGCCGGCGCTGCCGGTGTCATGGTGCCGCGAGTTAATACCCTTGACGAAGTTAAAGAAGTTGTAAAGCACTTTAGCTATCCACCAAATGGTGATCGTGGAGTTGCAACCTACAACCGCTCGGCTCGTTGGGGTAAAGACCCAGACGCACTTCAACCAGAGTCTAAATCGGCTTGCATAGTTCAGATTGAAACACTTGGCTCGCTTGATGTAGTTGAAGAGATTGCCGGCCTAAACGGGGTTGATGTTGTTTTTGTTGGCCCACTTGATTTGAGTTTTGCGCTTGGAGTTCCGCGCCAATTCGAAGATCCAAAATTTATTGCTGCAATTGAAAAAGTTGTTGCAGCAGCCAACAAAGCAAATAAGCCAGCCGGAATTTTGGCAGCCGATACCAAGGCAGCAAAAAAATTCTTGGGGATGGGTTTCAAATTTGTAGCAGTTGGATCAGATTCAACTTTGCTTGCAAAAGCCATTACCGATGTAATCACAGAGATAAAGGAAAACTAAATTGTCAACACCTAAAACTATTGGAGTCGGCCTAATCAGTGTTGGCTGGATGGGTAAAGTTCACTCACGTGCCTATCAAGCATTGCCGGTTGTTTATCCTGAACTCGGTGTGAAGCCACGTTTGATCATTGCTGCCGACACCGCGCAAGACCGCGTTGACTATGCGGTCAACGTTCTTGGTTATGAGCGCGGAACTCTTGATTACCACGATGTATTGAATGACCCTGAGGTTGACGTAGTTTCAATTTGTGCACCAAACTTCTTGCACGCAGAAATCGGTATTGCCGCGGCAAAGGCTGGCAAAGCGTTCTGGATTGAAAAGCCAGTTGGTCGCGGTGCTCACGAGACCGAAGAGGTTGAAGCAGCGGCAAACGCTGCAAACGTTGTAACCAGCATTGGTTTCAACTACCGCAACGCCCCTGCCGTTGAGTACGCAAAGAAGATCATCGCCGAGGGCCAACTTGGTCGCATCACAAATGTGCGCGGTGTGTTCTTTGCTGACTATTCATCAGAACCAAACGGCGCATTGTCTTGGCGCTTCGTGCGCAAGCTTGCCGGTAGCGGCGTGCTTGGTGACCTAATGGGCCACTTGGCCGACCTGGTTCACTACATTCTTGGCCCTATTTCAGAGGTCACCGCGATTACCAAGACTGTTTACACCGAGCGCCCAATTCAGCAGATGGGTGTTGGAACACACTTTGACGTTATTGAAGGTGGCGAAAAAGGCCCGGTAGAGAACGAGGACTACGGCGGCATGTTGGTGCGATTCGCCGACGATGCCGTGGCAGCCGGTGCGGTTGGCACGCTTGAGGCATCTCGTGTTGCAGTTGGCCCACGCGCTAGCTACAACTTCGAAATTTACGGAACCGAGGGCTCACTGATGTGGGACTTCGAACGCATGAACGAGCTTCAGGTTGCCATTGGTCGCCGCGGCGAGCGTTTGGGTTACCAGCGCGTAATGGTTGCTCCTGGCTTTGGTGATTTCTCACACTTCCAGCCGGGTGCCGGAACAGGCATGGGCTATGACGACCTTAAGACAATCGAGGCTCGCAAGTTTATCGAGGCTTACATTGGCAAGCAGGCGGTTAACTCAAACATCCACGACGCGGTTGCATCTGCACGAGTTGTTTCTGCTGCCGAGAAATCAAACGAATCTGGTCAGTGGGTAAAGCTTGCTCCGGTAGCGGGCACCACAGCTGCTAAGAAGTAATAGGAATTAACTTGAAGCTTGTAGTAGGTCTAGGCAAGGTAGACGCCGAAATTGTCGAACCCATTTTGGGCGCCGACATAAAGTACGTTGAAGAACCAACTGCCGATGACCTGCTGCAAGCCGATGGTGCAATTGTGCGTGCAGCATATCGAATTGACGAAGCAGCCCTTGCACAAATGCCAAATCTAAAAGTGGTTGCTCGAACTGGAGTTGGCACAGAATTGGTTGACCTTGCCGCGTGCGCAGCTAGAAATATTACTGTTGTGATTACGCCGGGCAGTAATACCAACGCAGTTGCCGAAGGTGTAATTGCACACGCTTTACATTTGCTCAAGCAGATTAGTCCGCTTACTAAGTTAGTTCGCGACGGCGGTTGGAACGATCGCACCAAATATCCAGTTGGCGATCTTGAAGGGCGCACGATTGGAATCGTTGGCTTTGGTCGCATTGGTCAACGCGTTGCAAAACTTGCTGAGGCTTTCGACATGAATGTGCTTGCGTTTGATGTCTTTGCTCAGATTCCGCAGCAGTACGCTGTTTCAGGCCTAACCGAACTTTTCAATAAGTCAGATGTAGTTACTCTGCATGTACCGCTGACCGATGAAACCCACTTCATGATCAATGAGGCATCGTTAAAAGAATTCAAGGACAATGCGGTTCTAATTAACTGTGGACGTGGTTCTCTGGCGAATCTAGACGACGTGCACCAAGCGCTACTTAGCAAAAAACTCGGCGGCCTTGGTTTAGACGTGTTCGACCCAGAACCACCTGCGCACCACCCAATTTTTGATTTAGAAAATGTGTCGCTGACCCCGCACCTTATGGGGCTCAGTATTAAGGCAACAGAACAGACTTACATCGCCGCAGCGCAGGGTGCACGCGATGTATTAGAAGAACGTCAACCGGCTGCGGTTGCTAAATAAAGGATAAAAATGGCCAACGTAAAAATTGCCGGCGCTCCGATTTCATGGGGTGTTTGTGAGGTTCCAAACTGGGGTCACCAGATGTCACCCGAGCGCGTGCTAAAGGAGATGGCCGAACTTGGCCTTGGCGCTACTGAATTTGGCCCAGACGGTTTCTTGCCTCAAGAGGCAAAACTTCGTGCCGAAGTTCTGGCAGCGCACAGTATGGAAGCAGTCGGCGGATTCTTTCCAATCGTTCTGCACCAGGCAGATCAAGACCCAATGCCAATTGTTAAGAAAGAACTTGAGGCATATGTAGCATCTGGCGCAAAGACATTGGTTCTCTCTGCGATCACCGGGCTTGACGGCTATGACGTGAAGCGCCAGGAACTAGACGAGGCTGGCTGGGCAGTGCTCAACGGAAACCTAGACCGAGTTCGTGAATATGCTGGCTCACTTGGCATCACCGCGGTACTTCACCCACACGTGGGAACTATGGTCGAAACCAAGAGCGACATCGAACACGTTCTTGCCGGTTCACAGATTGCATTCTGTCTAGACACCGGTCACATGATTATTGGTGGCACTGACCCAGTGGAATTTGTGCGCAAGCACGCCGACCGCGTCAAGCACTCACACCTTAAAGACGTAAACCTAAAGGTTGCCGACCGCGTTCAGTCTGGTGAGATCACCTATTACCAAGGAATCCTAGAGGGCATGTATGTACCGCTAGGTCAGGGCGATGTCGACATTCGCGCGATTGTTACTGACCTGGTCAACTCTGGCTATGACGGCTGGTTCACTTTAGAACAAGACAACGTAGTCAATGATGAGCCAGGCCTCGGCGCTGGCCCGTTAGCCCAAGCAAAGCAAAGCGTCGAATTTATTCGCTCAGTGGTAGCAGATCTATAAACTCGGCAAATAAAAAAGGGCTCGCACATCGCGAGCCCTTTTTTTTATTTTGAACTTACTTCTTCAAGTCAACCTTGATTGGCTTGCCAGTCTTTGCAGATTCGGTAGCTGCATCAGCAATGATCAGCGCCGCACGGCCATCTTCAAAAGAAGGGTTTAGGTTCTTGCCGGTTTGAATTCCCTCGACAAACAGTTCTAGTTCGCGTCGGTATGAGAACGCATAGCGCTCTAGGAAGAAGTTCATGTAAGGGTTGCGGCCTTCCACGGTTTCATCGTTGTAAAGCTTGACTGTAGTTGGAGACACGTTGGTTGCCAAAAGGGCACCCTTTGAGCCAAACGCCTCTAGGCGCTGGTCGTAGCCATAGCTTGCGTGACGAGAGTTGATGATGGTTACTAATTCGTTTTTGCTACCACGAAGAGTAATCACGGCGCTGTCGTAGTCACCAAGATCGCGAATTTCATCGCTAAATGAATTTGCACCCATCGCTGACACTTCAATAATTTCTGGAATGAAGAAACGAGCCATGTCAAAGTCGTGAATTGTCTGGTCACGGAAAATTCCGCCAGAAACCTCTAGGTATGCCTTTGGGGCTGGGCTAGGGTCGCGGCTGATAATAGTCAGTTGCTCTAGGTTGCCTATTTCGCCGGCTTGGGTGCGAGCGTGAATTTCATTGAATTGCTGGTCAAAGCGACGGTTGAAGCCCAGGGCAACGATTGTTTTGGCTGCATTTGCCTTTTCGCGCAGAGAGTCAACACGTGCAATGTCAAGGTCGATCGGCTTTTCACAAAGTACGTGCACACCGGCATCGATAGCTGCGCTAATGAGGTCCACGTGAGTGGGGGTGGGAGCTGCAACTACTACTGCGTCAACTTCACCCGAAGCAAATACTTCGGCAGGGTCGGCAGTGAACTTACCGCCATACTGCTCAGAAAATTTCTTGGCTCCGTCAACGAACACATCAGCCACATAGGTAAGTTCTACGTTTGGGTTCTCTGAAATGCTGATCGCGTGCACCTGACCAATGCGGCCTGTGCCAAGCAGACCAATGCGGACTTTCTTGTCGCTCATGGGCGTCCTGTCTGTAGTTAAGTTTTTGAACCGAAATTCTGGAACGTTCCAATGGTATAGTAAACGGACATTTCGTCAAAAATCTCGAGGATGAGTCATGGCCAAGATTGCAATTACAGGTTCCACCGGCTTTGTCGGCAGCAACATCGCTGCCGTGTTGCAAAAATTCGGGCACGATGTCGTAGGCATTGGTCGACGTGCCGCCGAGGTACAACCGCCGTGGCCCATCGAAATCGTTGATTTCTCTGACGTTGACTCGATTGCCAATGGGCTAGCTGGTTGCGATGCCGTGGTGCACTGCGCGATTGCAAACGAATTTAATAATCTGGTAGCAAACCGCCAAGCTGGCTACGACACTTATCCGGGAATGACCCAGCGAGTTACTCTTGCCGCCAACAAAACGGGCGCTAAGCCAATTCTAATTTCGACCGACTGGACTATGGATGGCACTCAGCACAGGGTGCCAGAGACTGACCCTGGAAATCCCGTTAACTTTTATGGCGCATTAAAGATTTTGAGTGAACAGGTGATTCGCGACCTGGCTCCAG
>JBEGRY010000052.1:0-6291 GCA_041180265.1 Actinomycetota bacterium
TTCGGCGGCCATAGCGGAGGGGAAACGCCTGGTTACATTCCGAACCCAGAAGCTAAGACCTCCTGCGCCGATGGTACTGCAAGGGTGACCTTGTGGGAGAGTAGGACACCGCCGGACTTAATTTACAAAATGGCCACCTTTTTTAGGTGGCCATTTTGCTTTAAGGAGAAAAATGAACGAGCGCGATTTCGGAAAACGACCGGGTAGACCCGAGAGTTCTTCGCGTTTTGATGCTGGCACCGGTTCGGGGCGCGGTGGTCGAGACCGTCGCCAAGATGCACCGAGCGGTCGTGCCGAACGAGGCGAACGCGGTGCCGCGCGCCCGGATTGGCAGCAGAGAGTTGCGCGCCCGATCGACTACGAAAACAAGCCGAAGTCTCCACCGATTCCTGACGACATCACCGAAAAAGATTTGCCGCTTGGTGTACGTGCGCAGCTTAAGACACTGACCGCAGAAAATGCCGAAAAGGTTGCTCGTCACTTGGCCATGGTTGGTCTGTTGGTCGATCAGGATCCAGAACTTGCTCACAAGCACGCTTTGGCTGCGGCCGAACGCGCCGGGCGAATCGCAATGGTGCGCGAGACGGTAGGAATTACCGCGTATCGCATCGGTGAATACGCGCTGGCGCTTCGCGAACTTCTTACTTATCGCCGCATTTCTGGCTTGAACGACCAGGTGCCGATCATGGTCGACTGCGAACGAGGCCTCGGTCGCCCGGATCGCGCGCTTGAACTTGGTCGTGAGGTTGATCGCAGCAAGTTAGATGCCGAGACTCGAGTCAATTTAGCTATTGCAATGTCGGGTGCGCGTCTTGATCGCAACGAAAACGAATTGGCACTAGCCGAGCTCGAAATTGCCGAGCTAAACCCGGCCAAGGTTTTTGCCTATTCGGCCCCGCTGTTTTATGCCTATGCCGAAACGCTATCTGGATTGGGTCGCACGCAAGATGCAAAGCGTTGGTTCGATTTGGCTGAACGTGCCGAAAAGGCGACTTCTGGAATGAATACCCCAGAAGACGAAGTATTTGACGTGCTTGAAGAAATTGAGATTCCGGTGCTTAGCGATAAGCCACGTGAGCCTCGCGAGGATCGCGAGCCACGTGACTCACGCGGGCCGCGCGAATCGAGAGATACTAGAGACAGAGGTAGACGAGATGACCGATAAGAAAAACGAAAACCAGCCTGAGGGCGAAAAGAAGCGCCCATCGCTGGAAGAAATTCGCAAGTCTAAAAACACTTTTGGTGGCGCCGGCAGTTTTGGCGGCGGCAAAATTGGTGGCGCTAATTCACGTGGCAAGGGTGGCAATCAGTCACGACCTGGCGGCGCTGCACGTGGGCGATAACCAGTCAACTGTCTGGGGCAAGTACGACGCAGTACTCTGCGATCTTGACGGAGTGATTTACGAGGGCGCGCATGCCATTGTCGATGCGCCCGAGACAATAAATATTTTTAAGCAACAGGGCACTCCGGTTGGCTATGTGACTAACAATTCATCGCGTAAGTCTGAAACCATCGCTGACCAGCTGGCTGGCTTTGGTATTCACGCGGCGCCGGATGACGTGATTGGCTCTGCAAAAACCGGTGTGGATATTTTGCGCACGCTGATCGAGCCTGGTGCCAAGGTTTTGGTGGTTGGTGGCGAGGGTTTGCGCGCACGTGTGACTGAAGCCGGTTTCGAACTGGTGAAGTCTTCAGACGATAAGCCGGCCGCGGTGATTCAGGGTTTTGATCCGAGTGTTGCCTGGACCGACCTGGCCGAGGCGTCATATTCGATTACTGCTGGCGCCAAGTGGGTAGCAACCAATCAGGACTGGACCATTCCGCGCGAAAAGGGAATTGCACCGGGCAATGGCACATTAGTTTCTGCGGTTCACACCGCGGTTGGTCAGTTGCCGATTGTTGCGGGAAAACCAGAGCCGGCAATTTTTAAGACAGCTGTCGAACACTTTCAGGCGAAGGCTGCGATTTTTGTGGGCGATCGAATCGACACCGATATTCGGGGCGCCAATCGCGCCAAACTAGATTCAGTTTTGGTCATGACTGGAATCGCAACCCGCAAAGAAGTTTTAGGTGCCAAGCCAGAGGATCGACCTACCTACATAGTTGGCACCATGGCCGAATTACTTAAACCATATGACGAACCAAAAAAGACCAAACACGGCTATTCCTGCCTAGGCGCCGAGGTTGAGTTGCTGGGTAACAAGGTCATGGTCACGCACGGCGACCCGAAGAGTTTAGGCGCGCTGCGCGCGGCAACCGCCGTGATTTGGGGCTCAAGCACCCCGATTTATGGGCTTGATGTAGAAAGTTCACTTTACGAATAGGCTTTAGGCATGTCTGAAGATTTAACCGCACAGGTAAAAGAAGAAGTTGCTCGAGTTTCGGCATTGCCACTCGAAGAGCAGCCTGCTGCATTCGCGGCAATTCGCGATCAGCTAGAAAAGGCGCTTAACTCAGACGAGTCTGGCGCCAACTAAGGCAAAAATGCGCATCGACGCAATCACAATTTTTCCGGATTATTTCAACGCGCTTGATTTATCGCTGCTCGGTAAAGCGCGCGACAAAAATTTAATCGATTTGCGTGTGCACGATCTTCGCGATTTCACGCACGATAAACATAAGACTGTCGACGACAGTCCATATGGTGGCGGTGCCGGGATGCTGATGAAGCCTGAACCGTGGGGCGAGGCGTTCGATGAAATTCTTCCGGCCGACGGCAACTGCACCGTCATTTTTACATCGCCGGCAGGGGAGCAATTTAAGCAGGCTACGGCGGCCGAATTATCGAACGAATCACATATCGTTTTTGCTTGTGGGCGCTACGAGGGTATTGATCAGCGCGTGGTCGACTACGCCAGCACCAAAGCCAAGGTGCGTCTGATAAGCCTTGGTGATTACGTTTTGAATGGTGGCGAGGTTGCCGCGCTGGCAATGATCGAGGCTTTCGCCAGACTTATTCCGGGTGTGATCGGCAATGCCGAAAGCCTTATCGAAGAATCACACAGCGATGGCTTGTTGGAATATCCGAGCTATACCAAGCCGGCATCCTGGCGCGGATTTGATGTGCCAGAGGTGCTAACCAGCGGGAATCACGCCGCAATTGCCGCTTGGCGTAGGCAACAGCAGCTAGAGCGCACCAAGCAGGTGCGTCCAGACCTGTTGCCAGAGCAGCCTGAAACCCGCTAAAATAAAGGGGTTGTTCGCCTAAGACGCTCTGCCGCAGGGGAGACATGGCATAAAGAACGACAATGCACCAAAAACAATCATCAATTACTTACCCGTTGTTGACCTGCGCGCAGTAACAGAAGGCGATACAAAAATGCACATTCTCGACTCAGTTGACGCAAAGTCTCTTCGTTCAGACATTCCTGAGTTCCGCGTTGGTGACACCGTTAAGGTTCACGTAAACATCATCGAAGGTAACCGCAGCCGTGTTCAGGTTTTCCAGGGCATCGTAATTCGCCGTTCGGGCGAATCGGTTCGCGAGACCTTCACCGTTCGTAAGATTTCTTTCCAGGTGGGCGTTGAGCGTACCTTCCCAGTGCACTCACCAGTGATCGAAAAGATCGAAGTAGTAACTCGCGGTGACGTACGCCGTGCCAAGCTTTACTTCTTGCGCGATCTTCGCGGTAAGAAGGCAAAGATTGCCGAAAAGCGCGACAACGCTTAAGTCAAAGCTGCTTCATAAAAAATGACAGACCTCGGGCAGTTTGAAAGCCCGCAAAGAAACGCACCAAGCAAGCGCCGCAGCAAATGGCGTCGATTCCGCAAAAACATTTTTGTTTCTCTGCTGATTGACCTAGTTGTGATTGTGGGCACTGCTTTGGTGCTTTCTTTGTTAATCAAGACTTTTTTGATTCGCTCTTTCTTTATTCCATCTGGCTCGATGCTAGAAACCCTGCAGATTGACGATCGAATTATCGTTAACGAACTGGTGCCTGATGTTATCGGTGTTGAGCGTGGCGACATTGTGGTTTTTAAAGACCCGGGTGGCTGGCTTGGCGAAATGCAGGCTCCAGAACTCGACCCGATTACCGCAGCGTCGGAGTGGTTTCTTTCGGCTTTCGGTCTTTCGGCACCGGACAGCAGTCAGCACCTGGTTAAGCGCGTGATCGGCATTTCGGGCGATCACGTGGTGTGCTGTGACGTCGATGGCAGGTTGACCGTTAACGGCAAGGCGCTAAACGAAACCTATTTGGCGCCGGGCGCTGCGCCATCGAGCATGAACTTTGATGTGACCGTTCCAGAGGGTTCAATTTGGGTGATGGGCGACAACCGCGAAAACTCTGCTGACTCCAGGTATCACACCGACTTGCCAAGCAAGGGTTTTGTGGCCGATGACTACATTGTTGGTCGTGCATTTGTTTTGACCTGGCCGTTCAAGAATTTCAAATGGTTGGATGACGCAAACGATGTCTTCAAAGACGTACCCAACCCTTAATTTAGAACGCGAAATTTGGGCTAAGGGCTCGCGTTTTGTAATTGGCGTCGACGAGGTTGGCCGCGGCGCAATCGCTGGGCCCGTGGCCGTTGGTGTGGCAATTATTGATCGCGATAGCGCAAACGCACAAACTCCTTGGCCAGAAAAACTTTGTGACTCAAAACTAATCAGTGAAAAAGTGCGCAACGAAATTGTGCAGCCGGTGCGGGATTGGGTGCAGCACAGCGCGGTTGGTATGACCAGCGCACCAGAGATCGACAGAGACGGCATTGTTGCGGGCTTAGCCGGCGCTGCGGGTAAGGCGCTGACTGAACTTTTAGCCGATGCCAATCTTCGTCAACAGATCGTAACCGACGGTGCCGTAATTATTCTTGACGGTTCCCATAATTGGTTGGGCGAAAAAGCTTCAGGCATTTCGGTAATGGTGCGAACTAAGGCGGACCGTGACTGCGTTTCGGTGGCGGCAGCATCCGTGATTGCCAAGGTCACGCGTGACGACTTGATGACCGAGCTGGCTAAAGAGGTTCCGGGCTATGGTCTAGACGGTCACAAGGGCTATGCCTCGGCCAGTCACATTGCCGCGGTGCAAAGCCTTGGGCCGAGTGCGCAGCACCGCTTGACGTGGTTATCGAAGATCTTGGCCGGCGGTAAGACCGACGAAACTTCGGGAATAGACTTCTAGCAATGGACGAGAACGAATTCGAAGACTACGACAGAGAAGCTGAACTAGCGCTGTACCGCGAGTATCGCGACGTGGTGGGTACCTTCAAATATGTGGTCGAGACCGAGCGACGTTTTTATTTGGCCAACGACGTTGACCTGCAGCGAGTTGATTCGGCTAACGATTTTTACTTCGAATTAAATATGAAAGACGTGTGGGTCTGGGACATCTATCGCACCGACCGTTTCGTGAAAAATGTGCGCGTTCTTACTTTTAAAGATGTGAACGTCGAAGAGCTAACCGGTGCATCGTTCAACCTGCCAAAGGAATTCGCAGTAGGCGAGTAGTCGCTTATCCACAGTTTTAGTTAGCCCGCTTTCTGCGGTTGCCAAAAGCTAAATGCTTTAGGCATGAAACCAAATCAAATCTTGGGTCAACTTGGCGAAGATTACGCGGCCAAATATTTAGTCGACCGCGGCTATCAAATTATTGAACGCAATTGGCGATGCGCGGCTGGTGAGGTCGATTTGGTAGCACGCCAGCAAGATCAAATTGTTTTCGTTGAGGTTAAGACCAGAAACGGAAACGGTTTTGGCCACCCCTTCGAGGCAATTTCGGAACAAAAAGTTTTACGCATGCGCAGGGTGGCTGCTGCCTGGTGTCAGGCTAACCAAGCTGCCGGTGCCAAAATTCGACTAGATGCAATCGCGGTGCTGCTGCGGGGCGAGCGCGCGGCAATCGAACACCTGAAGCAGGTCTTCTAGTGGAAATCGCCAAAGCATACGCAATCAGTCTTTTTGGCCTTGCCGGAACCTTGGTTGAGGTAGAAGTTGAAATCTCAAGCAACCTGCCTTCTTTTGTGTTGGTGGGGTTGCCCGATGCTTCACTCAGCGAGGCCAAGGATCGAGTTCGTGCCGCGATTCAAAACAGTGGTTTCAAATTTCCTGCGCGGCGAGTCACGGTAAACCTTTCGCCAGCCTCAGTGAAAAAGCAAGGTTCTAGTTTTGACTTATCGATAGCCATTGCCGTGCTTGCGGCTAGTCAAGAAGTAAGTCTTGAATCCGTGCGTAATTGGGTGCACATTGGTGAGCTTGGACTCGATGGTTCGGTGCGCAGGGTGAACGGCGTATTGCCTGCTCTGTTGGCGGCCAAGGCAGCTGGTTTTGAAAAAGCCGTTGTGCCCGAAGC
>JBEGRY010000053.1:0-5673 GCA_041180265.1 Actinomycetota bacterium
ATGAACATTATGTCAAGTTGCATTTCACTGGCCTGCAGAACCCATCTTCCGCTTGGTGCGGGCTATTGATTATTTGTGGCCGCGATCCAGTCAGCTAACTTGCTTGCGCTGGCACCAGATTCCAGAGCCACGGTGACTTTCTGCAAAGCATTGGCTAGGCGCAATTCAATGTCGACATCCGCCTTTGAATGGTCGTGTGCCAATTCGTGGGCGACCACTCCTCCGGCCGCATTGAGCAAAACTATGTCTTTGACCGCACCGAGGTTGCCAGCGGTGTTTCCAGCAAACAATTCACGGGCCACGGATGCATTTTCCTGAGCATCGCCACCGATCAAATCCTTGATTTCAGCCCGGTTTAGGCCCAGTTTCTGGGGATTTAGGCCAAATTCTTGAATCTGGCCACCGACCACCTGCCAAATCTGGTTATTTTCGGTCGTAGTGAGCTCGTCTAGGCCGTCGTTACCCCTAAAAACCATGGCGGTACGGCCTCTTGCGGCCATTTCAGCGGCCATCAGAGGCGCTACCGAGGGATTTGAAACCCCCAGCGAGGTGGCCAGAGGCTGTGCCGGGTTGGCCAACGGGCCCAGAAAGTTAAACGTGGTTGGCACGCCCAGCAGCCTGCGCACCGGAGCCACAAATTTCATGGCCGGGTGAAAAACCGGGGCAAAAAAGAAGGTGATGCCAACTTTTTCGAAAACCGCGGCTACGCCGGCGGCATCGAGGTCTAGGCGAACTCCCAGAGCTTCGAGCATTTCGGCTGATCCGGTTTTGCCAGAGGCTGATCGTGATCCGTGCTTAAGCACCGGCACCCCGGCGCTGGCAGCAACCACCGAGGCCATGCTTGAAACGTTGACTGTGCCAAACATATCGCCGCCGGTGCCAACAATATCGAGAGCGTCTGGGTTGACCTGAAGTTTTAACGCTTTGGTGAGCATGGCGTCAACCAGGCCCGAGATCTCCTCGACCGATTCACCTTTGGCACGAAGTGCAACCAAGAAAGCTGAAATGATTCCGGCGTCGGTCTGACCCGACATGATTTCATCGAGTGCCCACGCGGCTTCGGCACGACTGAGGTGCTGATTAGCAATTAATTTGCTAAGGATATTTGGCCAGGTGGGCGCTTGCGTCATAAGGCAAAGTTTATAGTTCAAAACCTTGGTTTAAGCGGTCAAAAATGCCGGATTTACGCGGATTGCGGGGTTAGGATTGAGTCATGACCACCATCACCGCGCCTGTAATTAACCGCCCTAGTTCCACCTCGGTTGGAACAATTGTCTGGCTAGGTAGCGAGGTGATGTTCTTTGCCGCTTTGTTCGCAATGTACTTCAGCCTTCGAGCAAACTCCCCTGAAATCTGGGCGCATGACACGGCAATCCTTAATGTTCCGTTCGCTCTGTCCAACACCCTGATTCTGGTGGCATCTTCTTTCACCGCTCAGTTTGGTGTATTTGCCGCCGAGCGCCTGCAGCCGCGTGCCACCGGGCTTTCTCCGGTTAAGTGGGGCATGGTCGAGTGGTTCATGGTCAGTTATGTGCTGGGCGCAGTGTTCGTTGCCGGTCAGGTATGGGAGTACGCAACACTGATTTCTGAGGGCGTTGCCTTCGACTCAAATTCTTATGGTTCCGCTTTCTACATCACCACTGGATTCCACGCTCTGCACGTGACCGGCGGATTGATTGCTTTCCTACTGGTAATTGGAAAAACTTTCGCAGCAAAGAAGTTCGGCCACTACGAGGCAACCAGCGCAATCGTTGTTTCTTACTACTGGCACTTCGTTGACGTTGTGTGGATTGCACTGTTCCTAATCGTTTACGTATTGAAATAAGAAACCCGAAAGACTCAAATGGCATTCGCAAAGAATAGAAATTCTCGTCGTAGTCCCCTAGCCGCGATTTTCGTAATCGGAATTGGACTTGCCCTAACCGGTGGCGGCTATGCTGCGGCAACTGCAACCGTAGAAGCCACCAAGCCGGTTAGTGCCGCAGTGGATGCTGTCCAAGTCGAAGAAGGTAAAAAACTTTTCTTGGCCAACTGTGCAAGCTGTCACGGATCCAATGGTGAAGGCACTGACGCTGCCCCATCTCTAATCGGTGTTGGCGCAGCCGCAACGGAGTTCCAGGTCGCTACCGGTCGCATGCCTGGCCAGGCTTCAGGCCCACAACTTGAAAAGAAAGCTCCGCAGTTCACCCAGGAACAAACTCTGCAACTAGCCGCTTACGTTGGTTCGCTCGGTGATGGGCCAGGCATTCCAACCGAAGCTCAAATTATGGCGAACGGTGACAGCACTCGAGGTGGCGAACTATTCCGCATCAACTGTGCAATGTGTCACAACGCGGTTGGCGCCGGTGGTGCGCTAACCGAGGGTAAGTTTGCGCCTAGCCTGAAGGGCGTTTCTGCGCTTCACGTTTACGAAGCAATGCTGACTGGTCCTCAGAACATGCCGGTGTTCAATGATGCCAACCTGACCCCTCAGGATAAAAAAGACATCATCACCTACCTAAAGTTTGTTGAAGACAACCCATCGGCTGGTGGCTATGAATTGGCCGCACTGGGTCCGGTTGTAGAAGGTTTATTCGCTTGGGTGTTTGCCCTGGGTGGAATCATCGCAATCACAATCTGGCTTGGCGCAAAGTCGAACTAATTTTTTAGAAAATCAAGGGAGCTGTTAAGTGAGCGAAAAAGAACACGACTATGCAGGCGGCTTAGCTGTCGTTGCAAAGGACGCTGTTAAGGACCCAGGCATCGAACCACATCGCGTTCGCATGACCGACAAGAGCGTCAAGCACGAAAAGGCTGCTGCTCGTCAGGTTGCAGCGCTGTTCTTAGTATCAGTTTTCGGAAGCGCGTTTGCCATCTGGGCATACTTTGCCTTTCCGCTAACCGAAGAGCTTGGCACTGTTCGAAACAACACCCTTTTCCTAGGTTTGGGAATCACTCTTGGCCTGTTTGGTATTGGTATCGGTGCCGTGCACTGGGCCAAGACCTTGATGCCAGATAACGAAGTTGCCGAAGCCCGTCACCAGACTCGCGGTAGCGACGAAGTCCGTGCTCGCGCAGTTGAGATCATCAAGCTTGCAGACTCTGAATCAGGTTTCTCTCGTCGCAAGCTAATTCGTCGCTCACTGTACGGTGCACTCGCAGCTTTCCCGCTGCCAGCAATCTTCTTGTTTGGTGATTTGGGTCCAGACCCTAAAGACACTCTTCGTCACACCATGTGGAAGAAGGGCACTCGCCTAGCGCTTGACCCAACCGGCACACCAATCAAGGCTGCCGATGTAACTCTTGGTTCAGTGTTCCACGTAATTCCAGAAGGTCTTGCCGAACTGGAACACCACAAGCTTGAAGAAAAAGCGAAGGCTGCTGTGCTTTTGGTTCGCCTTGACCCAGCCGATCTGAAAGAGCGCGACGAGCGCAAGAGCTGGTCATACGACGGCATCGTTGCTTACTCAAAGATTTGTACTCACGTTGGTTGCCCGGTTGCCCTTTACGAGCAGCAGACACACCACCTGCTTTGCCCTTGCCACCAGTCAACATTCGATGTGACAGAGGAATGCAAAGTTATTTTTGGCCCTGCCTCTCGCCCACTACCTCAACTGCCAATCACAGTTGACGCAGAGGGTTACCTAGTTGCGCAGAGCGATTTCAATGAGCCTGTCGGCCCTAGCTTCTGGGAGCGTTAAGAATGAGTAATGCAGTTGCTGCACAAAAGAAAAACGGTTTTCTTGCAGGTACCGCAAACTACCTAGACGAGCGTGTTGGCGTTGCCGGCATCTTGAAAGAGTTTGGTCGCAAGGTATTCCCTGACCACTGGTCATTTATGTTGGGTGAAGTTGCACTTTACAGCTTCTTAGTTCTGTTGCTATCTGGAACCTTCCTGACCTTCTTCTTCCAGCCATCAATGGAGCCGGTAATTTACGAAGGCGTTTACGGCCCACTCAAAGGTGCCGAGATGTCGATTGCCTACGCTTCTACCCTGGACATCTCTTTCGAGGTTCGCGGTGGATTGCTTATGCGTCAGGTGCACCACTGGGCAGCGCTGCTATTCGTAGCCGCAGCTGGCCTGCACATGCTTCGCGTTTTCTTCACCGGTGCGTTCCGCAAGCCTCGTGAAATTAACTGGGTTGTTGGTTTTGTACTTTTCGTTTTGGGTATGGCCGGCGGTTTCACTGGCTACTCATTGCCAGATGACCTTCTTTCAGGAAACGGTCTTCGCATCATCGACGGAATGATCAAGGGTATTCCGGTAATCGGCGCCTACACATCATCATTGCTATTCGGTGGCGAATTCCCTGGTGAGGAGATTGTTGCTCGCCTTTACGGTCTACACATTCTTTTGGTTCCAGCATTGATCCTGGTATTCATCGTTATTCACTTGTTCATGGTGGTAATCCACAAGCACACCCACTATTCGGGCCCGGGTCGCACCGACGCAAACGTGGTCGGCTACCCGCTAATGCCGGTATATGTTGCAAAGGCTGGTGGATTCTTCTTCATCGTGTTTGGTGTGATCATGTTGATCGCAGCGACTATCACCATCAACCCGGTTTGGAACTACGGTGGCTACGACCCGTCTCCTGTTTCAGCTGGTACTCAGCCTGACTGGTACATCGGTTGGCTAGATGGTGCGCTTCGTTTGGCCCCAACCGGCATCGAGGTCGTTGTTGGCGGAAACACCTGGTCATGGAACATTTTGTTGCCAATGATTGTTGGTATCGGCTTCCTGGTAGTAGTTGCAGCGTATCCGTTCATCGAAGCTTGGGTCACCGGCGACAAGCGCGAACACCACGTGCTTGACCGCCCACGCAACGCACCTACTCGTACCGCAATCGGTGCAGCCGGTGTAACTTTCTACGCAGTGCTATGGGCAGGTGCGGCGACCGACTTGATTGCAACAAACTTCAAAATGTCGCTAAACCAGGTGCTTACATCTATGCAAATTCTGCTACTTGTTGGCCCAGTGATTGCCTACTGGCTAACCAAGCGCACCTGTTTGTCACTGCAGCGCAAGGATCGCGAGATTGCACTTCACGGTCGCGAGACCGGTCGCATCGTGCGTATGCCACACGGTGAGTACATTGAGGTTCATGAACCGCTAGACAAATACGAGCTATACAAGTTAGTTGACTTCAAGGATTACCAGCCAACACTTGCTCGACCAAACGCGCAGGGCAAGATCACACTTCGTGCCCGCCTACGCGCTGCTTTGTCTCGCTTCTACTTCGAAGACCGAATTGCTCCGGTTACCCAGACCGAAATCGACGAGGCGCACAGCCACGCGGCTCACGCGGTTGAGGGTTCAGAACAGCCAGCGGTTCACTAAACAAATCACTAAAAGACCGGCACTCAATCAAGTGCCGGTCTTTTATTTAACACTTAGGCTGGATACATGATTTGCGCATCATTCGTATTTCAACAGCACACGACCAATAGCGACTTCACCGAACTTGACGATGAAATCATGGCTCGGGCAAGTGCCAACCCGGGGTTTGTGCGCAAAGCCAAGTGGCTCTCGCCCGACGGTAAAACCATCAAGGTTGACTATTACTTCAATGATTCCGCCTCCCTTGCCGAGTTCAGAAAAGACCCGGTACACCTGCAGGCTAAACGGCGCTACCAGGAATGGTACGTGGGCTACCGCGTCGAAATCAGCGAAATTACCCACGCCCACAGCGA
>JBEGRY010000054.1:0-5522 GCA_041180265.1 Actinomycetota bacterium
ATGCGCAGAGTGCACGCTCACATGGCCAAGTCTTTTGATGAAAGCGGCAAGGTTCAGGGAGTGCTTTTCCTCGAAGACATTCTTGAAGAGTTGGTTGGCGAGGTTCAAGACGCCACTAGGCGCTAGGGAATTTACCGCGCAGGTATTGATTCGGCCAGTCGATCTGTTCACCAAGTTCGTGCGCGGCTCGAAGTGGCCAGTATGGATCGCGCAATGAAGCTCGCGCAATCAAAATCACATCCACTTTGCCACCTTGCAGAATCTCTTCGGCTTGCGCACCGGTTGTGATTTGACCAACTGCACCTACGGGCTGATCAACTTTTTCGGCAACGCCTTCAGCAAGCGGAACCTGGTAGCCAGGCCCGCTAGGAATCTTGACCCCCGTGATGAGGCCACCAGAAGAAATGTCGAACATATCTGCACCTGCTTCGGCGCACCAGGCTGCAATCTGTTGCGTCTGCTCTAGCGTCCAACCGTCTTCACGGTAGTCAGTTGCCGAGAAGCGCACGAAGATCGGCAAAGTGTTTCCAATTTCAGTGCGCACTCGACGCACAATCTCAACCACTAGGCGCGCTCGGTTTTCAAGCGATCCGCCAAACTCATCGGTTCGTTTGTTAGTGATAGGCGAGAGGAACTGGTGAATTAGGTAGCCATGTGCAGCGTGAATCTCGATTGCGTCAAAGCCTGCGGCAACCGCGCGTTTTGCAGCGTCGGCAAAGTCTTGAATAGTTTCGTGAACTTCATCGGTGGTTAGTTCGCGAGGCTCGTCATAGGTGTCAAACGGTTCACTTGTTGAAGAGACAGTTTGCCAACCACCCTTTTCTAGTGGCACCGAACCCTTGCCAGACCAGTCACGGTAGCTTGAGCCTTTGCGCCCGGCATGCGCGAGTTGAATGGCAGATTTTGCTCCCTGCGCGTGAATGAATTCATTGATGCGAGCCCAAGCCGCCGCTTGTTCGTAGTTCCAAATGCCAGGGCACCACGGTGTGATGCGACCCTCTGGCACAACACCGGTTGCTTCGCTGATTACCAAACCGGCGCCACCGACAGCGCGTGAACCAAGGTGAACCATGTGCCATTCGTTGACCATGCCATCTTGGTTCTCACATGAGTACTGACACATCGCTGCAATGAAAATTCGATTCTTGATTTCTAGGTCACGAATCTTCAGCGGGCTAAAAAGCTTAGACATGGGTTCCTTTACATCGGCTGAATAAAGCCTAAGGTTCGATAGCGTTTGACCATGGCAATTCGTAAGTTCGCGCACCTAGCAGCCTTGCTAACCGCGAATTTGCTTGCCCACTTCTGGTTGTTCGTTTTTGCCGATGTTTTCAAACGGGTGGCCCCGATGAATGACGTACTTCTTTATGGGTACTGGCTTCAGCAGATGCAGGCGGACGGTGCGATCCTTGGAGTGAACCAAGATTTCGTCTACCCGGCGCCGGCGCTTATTCCGATGTTTTTGGCAAAACTGCTTGGTGGCAATTTAGGTATTCTCGTCGGTTGGACGACCATGGTTGCTGTCTTAAGCAGCTTGGCATTGATTGCCATGGCTCAGGCAAGCGGGTCTTCGAAGGCGAGTTTCCTGGCTGGCTGGTTCTGGGTGACTTCGATTATGCTGCTCGGCCCGGTTTCGATTAGTCGTATCGACGTCTTCGCCGCGATTCTGGCCTTATTCGGCGTGGTCGCAATTGCTCAATCACGATTGCGAACAGCAATTTCACTCTTTACTTTCGGTGCCTGGATAAAAATCTGGCCATTTGCATTGGCTTTGGGAATGTTTTTTGCCGAGCGAGGCAAGAACGTGATTGCTGCAATAGCCACCGGGCTCAGCTTTGCAATTCTGCTGGGTGCATTCTTATTCGGCGGCAACCTTTCGGTGCTGTCTTTTCTTTACACCCAGGGTGATCGCGGAATCCAAATCGAGTCAGTTGTTGCAACGTTTTGGTTATGGGCGGCCAAGCTCGGGCTACCAAATGCCGGCATTTATTTCGATCAACAAATGTTAACCAACCAGGTTTCGGGAATCTACGCGGTAGAAGTTGGCAACCTAATCACGTTGGCGATGTTCGTCGCGCTGGCCATAACTGGGTGGTTGGGTTGGCGAGCGGCTAAGGCCGGCGCGACGCGTGTGCAGGTTTTTGCTGCGGTGGGTTTGACTGCCGTTCTTGACTTAATTGTTTTCAATAAAGTCGGTTCGCCGCAATTCATGATTTGGTTAGCCGTGCCAATTGCTGCCTGGATATTTTTCGAACTACCAAGTGCCCAAGCTGCTGTCGTGTTCGGCCTAACCATCTCGGCATTGACCCAGCTGGTTTATCCAATTCTTTACATTGATCTGATGGGGCTTGGCGACTCAAGCATGCTTGCACTTACGGCTAGAAATGTTGGCTTGCTGCTGTTTTTAGTCTGGGCAAACCGGCAGCTGTGTTCGCTAGCTAAGACTCGAGCAGCTGCTTAATCATTGGAGCTAGTTTGATGTCTTCAATTAAGAAGCCATCGTGACCAAATTCTGATTCGATTACCTGCAATCCGCCGCCGATTATCGCGCCACCAATATTGTCGGCAACAAGTTTTTGATCCTCGATAGGGAACAGGCGGTCCGATGAAATTCCAACGACAATGCTCTTTGCGGTAATTGAAGCCAGAGCTGCTTCGAGTGAATCACGACCGCGTGCAACGTCGTGAGAATTCATTGCCTCAACCAGGGTGATGTAACTGTTGGCGTCGAAGCGACGAGTGAATTTATTCGAGTGGAAATCTAGGTATGACTCGACTGCCCAACGACCGCCGCCACCAAGTGGGCTGACCCCTGATTGCCAAGAGCGGTGAAAACGATCGTTAAGTTCACTTGGTGAGCGATAGTTCAGAATTGCCATGCGACGAGCAAGTGCCAAGCCTTGGTGCGGACCGAAACCTGGTTTCGCATCGTAGTAATGGCCGTTGGCAAAAGCCGGGTCGCTCTTAATCGCCTGAATCTGAATCGAGTTCAATGCAATCTGATCGGCAGTTAGTGCTGGTGGACCAGCAATCACACCAACGCGCTTGACTTCGTCTGGATACATGATTGCCCACTCCAAAGCATGCATTGCACCAACCGAACCGCCCATTACGGCGTGCCACTTTTTGATGCCAATTAGGTGGGCCATTGCGCGCTGAGCATTTACCTGATCTCGAATGGTGATGTAAGGAAAACTTGAACCGAATTCGCGGCCGTTGGTATCAAGCGACGCCGGGCCAGTCGAACCCTGGCAGCCACCCAAAACGTTGCCGGCAACTACAAAATACTTATCGGTATCAATCGCAAGCCCCGGGCCGATGATGTTCTTCCACCAACCGTCGGTCGGGTGCTCATCGTTGGCATTGCCTGTGGCGTGTGAATCTCCAGTTAATCCGTGCAGAATCAAAATCGCGTTGGTGTGCTCGTGATCTAGCTCACCCCAGGTTTCAAATGCAATTCGATAGTTTCCAAGTACGCGACCACTTTCCAGTTGAAGATTGGTCAGGGCTGCGAATTGTCGTTCACCAGCTGGGTCACCGTCGCGCCAGGCGCCACTAGCCGGAGGGCGGCCGATTAGTTGACGGCTCTGCTCCTCGGTGATGAATTCCGACGGCACAAGGTCGCCAGCAGATGTTTGAAATTCCATAGAAACTAAGCATATAGCTCGATTGTTTATATGGTTGCGACGAAAGCACTTTCTAAGTCAGCAATCAGGTCGTCAACCGATTCAAGACCAACTGATAGACGCACCAAGCCAGGTGTTACACCTGTAGTCAACTGTTGCTCGGCAGTTAGTTGCGAATGAGTGGTCGAAGCCGGATGAATCACCAGCGAGCGTACGTCGCCGATGTTGGCAACATGGCTAAATAGCTCTAGCGCGTCAACAAATTTGGCACCAGCAGATACTCCACCTTTGATTTCAAACGAAACAATTGCGCCTGCACCTTTTGGTGAATACTTCTTCGCGGCATTGTGCCAGGGTGAACTTGGTAGACCCGCATAGTTAACGCTTTCAACCTGAGAGTGCTTCTCGAGCCAGCTGGCAATTTTTTGGGCGTTTGCAACGTGGCGTTCGATACGCAGGCTAAGGGTTTCAATGCCTTGAATTAATTGCCATGCGCTGTTAGGAGAAATTGCTGCACCAATGTCACGCAGCAACTGAACTCTGGCCTTGATGATGTAAGCAATTGCATCACCAAGTGCCGCCGTGTAATTAACTCCATGATAAGACGGATCTGGCGTAGTCAAACCTGGGAATTTATCTGATTTGCTCCAGGCGAATTTTCCACCATCTACAATCGCGCCGGCCACAACTGTGCCGTGTCCGCCGAGAAACTTAGTCGCAGAGTGAACGATTATGTCTGCACCGTGTTCGAGTGGTCGAATCAAATATGGTGTGGCCACTGTGTTATCTACAATTAGTGGGAGGCCGTTTTTATGCGCAACGTCTGACACGCCCTCAATGTCCAGAATCGAAACCTTTGGGTTTCCAATAGTCTCGGCGAAGAACGCCTTTGTGTTTGGCTTGACTGCAGCCTGCCACTCAGCTAGATCATCTTGGTTCTCTACAAAAGTGGTAGTGATGCCAAGTTTCGGCAAGGTGTATTTGAACAGGTTGTAAGTACCGCCATAGATTGTCGATGAGGCGACAATGTGATCCCCCGCTTCGGCGATATTAAGAATCGCAAAAGTTTCGGCAGCTTGCCCAGATGCTAGCAACAATGCAGCGGTGCCACCTTCGAGCGCAGCTATGCGCTTTTCGGCTACATCCTGGGTAGGGTTCATGATTCGGGTGTAGATATTGCCAAATTCTGCAAGGCCGAACAGTTTTGCCGCATGCTCGCTCGAGTTGAATGTGTAAGCCGTGGTCTGGTAAATCGGAACGGCGCGCGCATTAGTGGTTGGGTCTGGGGTCGCTCCGGCGTGAATCTGCGCTGTTTCAAATCCCCACTTGGCTGACTCTGTGCTCATGATTTTCCTTTTGGATCGGTATCGGGTAGATAACTAACAGTAGGAGTAATGTTTCAAGACTGAAACATGTTGTGAAACAAACGGTAATTTTCCACCCTTACGCTTAAGCCATGTTCTTCGAGCAAATGCACCCATCGTGGCAAGAAGCCATACCCGAAACCAAGGCGCTACTCGAAGCGATCGAAAGTAAAGTTCTTCCGCAGGCGCAGCATATCGCGCCAAAGCTCGAGCACATCATGCGCGCACTAGAAGCTCCGCTGAATTCCATTCGAGTTCTAATTGTTGGTCAGGATCCTTACCCAACCGCCGGGCATGCAATCGGGCTTTCGTTTGCTGTTGATACCAGCGTTAAACCGCTGCCTAGAAGCCTCACCAACATTTTGCGTGAACTTAAGGATGATCTTGGGCCAAGTGTTTCTTGCGATGGCGATCTTGCTAAATGGAGCAGCCAAGGCGTGCTGCTGTTGAATCGCCACCTCACCACCAACTTGAGTGAAGCCGGCGCCCACTATGACATTGGCTGGTCAGCTTTCACCGATCGGGTGATTCA
>JBEGRY010000055.1:0-5295 GCA_041180265.1 Actinomycetota bacterium
TGTTGAGCTCAAAGTAGAAGTCGGTTGGAGTGTCAACACGGTTTAGTTGAACCTCGTTAGCGAGGTAAAAGCGACGTTCGGTTTCGATTACGTATTTGAATGTGCCGACAATTGCGCGGTATTCCTTATAAAGGGCAAGCTCGGCATCTCTGTCGTATTCTTCGATTTCGTTCTCGTCCATAACTGAAGTTTAGCCTTGGTCGCCGACAGTCGAATTCGGGTCAGCCAGGATGCGGGTGAGCCAGGAGTGACGGTGCTCCGCAGACGGTCCGAGATCACGAATCGCGGCAATGTGACCGGCGCTGGCATAACCTTTGTGCCCGTCGAACCCGAAGCCTTGGATTTGTTCAGATAGCTCAATCATCATTCGATCACGGGTTACTTTGGCAAGAATTGATGCAGCCGCCACACTTGCGCAATCACGGTCAGCCTTGGTCTGAACCTTCACCTTGAACGGGGCTCGAGCTAGCCAGTTGTGACTGCCATCGAGAATGGCGTGAACTTCTTCGAAGTTTAGAGCCAATTGGTCAACGGCTCGCTTGGCTGCAACCTCGAGACACCAGACAATGCCATTCGCATCAATCTCCTGAGCGCTGGCCATGCCAACCGCCCACTGATTAACCCAAGCACCGGTTGGTTCAAAAAGTTCTTCGCGAACCTTTTCGCTAAGCAACTTGCTATCGCGAAGTTTTGCTGGCCAAGACTCGTTAAGTTTCGAGATTTCTATTACAGCCACACCAACGGCAACTGGTCCGGCAATTGCACCTCGCCCGACCTCATCGATACCGAGCACGTATTTGGCTCCGGTTTCGAACAGCTCGCGCTCGAGATTAAGGCTTGGGGATGTCTTTGTAGACATTGGAATAGTTGTCTAGCCAGGTCCAGTGACTTACCGGGAATGAAACTACAAATGCACGACCGACCACATATTTGAGGTCAACAAAGCCTTTGCTTGGCAAATCTTGGTGGTAGCGAGAGTCTGCAGAGTTATCGCGGTTGTCGCCCATTGCCCAAATCGCATTTGCTGGCACTGTGACGTCGAAGGCCATGCCGCAAGGCTTAGCCCCTTGCGCAACGTACGTTTCGTTAAGTTCAACGCCATTGATAGATAACTTGGCATCTGGACCAGAGCACACAATACGGTCGCCCGGCATACCGATTACACGCTTCACTAAATGTTGCTTGGAATCTGGTGCGATTAAGCCGAATGAAGATAAGAAGAAGTCACCGATTTGCTCGAGTGGTGTGCGCGTAACTACATCTGGAGTGCCGAGCCAACTACCCGGATCTTGAAAAACGATTACGTCGCCACGCTCGATAGGCACCACATCTGGAACCAGCTCATTCACGATGATGCGGTCGTCAATCATCAGAGTGGTTTCCATTGAACCGCTCGGAATGAAGAATGAGCGCAGCAAGAAAGTCTTTACCAAAAGAGAAAGCACCAACGCAGTGGCAACGATGACAATTAGGTCTACAAAGAATGCAACAAAAATGTTTTTCTTTGCACGACTAAATTTCTGTCGCAAAGTGCGTGGTGCTCTATCTTTTGAAGATTTTTCTGGGCTTGGCCCGAGGTGAGTCATGTAAAAAGACTAAACGCAGAATTATGCGTTGTCGCGCTTTTCCTTGATCTTCGCCTTCTTGCCGCGAAGGTCGCGTAGGTAGTACAACTTAGCGCGACGTACGTCACCCTTGGTTACAACTTCGATCTTGTCGATAACTGGTGAGTGAACTGGGAAGGTACGCTCTACGCCAACCTGGAAGCTGACCTTACGTACGGTGAAAGTTTCGCGAACGCCCTCGCCTGAACGGCGGATGACAACACCCTGGAAAACCTGCACACGGCTACGGTTACCTTCAATGATGTTTACGTGGACCTTGACGTTGTCTCCAACACGGAAGGTTGGGATGTCTGACTTCAGGCTTGCTGCGTCTACTGAGTCGAGAAGGTGCATTTTGTTTCCATATCTGTCACTGCGCGCAGGTCAACAACGGTTTAGTTTTTAGGTTTTTGCCAAGCTCCCCTGCGGCAGAGCACCTTGCGGTTGGCAACCTGTCTATTTTGGCACAGATTTGGGCTATTCGCCAAGCAGGTCCGGGCGAACTGCCTTAGTTCTGGCGATTTGCTGCTCTTTGCGCCAGGCGGCGATAGCCGCGTGGTTACCGCTGAGCAGAATCTCAGGCACATCTAACCCACGCCAAGATGCTGGCTTGGTGTAGCTCGGATACTCGAGCAGCCCATCTGAGTGGCTTTCCTCCACGAGACTCTCGGCATTGCCGATCACTCCAGGGATAAGTCGAACTATTGCCTCAATCATCGCGATGGCAGCAACTTCCCCACCATTAAGCACGTAATCGCCGAGCGAAATCTTGCGCACCTTGGCTTTGGTTTTGGCATACTCAACCACGCGTTCGTCAATGCCCTCGTAACGACCGCAGGCAAAGACGATGTGCTTCTCTTTTGACAACTCCTCTGCCGTTGCCTGTTTGAAAAGCTCACCTGCAGGAGATGTGAAAATCACGGTGGTTTCTTCGGTCAAGATTTCATCGAAAGCTTCGCCCCAAGGCTCCGGCTTCATTAGCATTCCAGCACCGCCACCATATGGTGAGTCGTCTACCGTTTTATGAACGTCGTAAGTCCAGCGACGCAAATCGTGAGCCTCAAAACTAATTAGCTCTTTGCTACGCGCTTTGCCAAGTAGTGAAAGATCTAGCGGCTGAAAGTAATCCGGAAAAATCGAAACCGCATCAATGCGCATTAGTTTTCCTCGGTTGGCTCGGCGATTTCC
Source organism: Actinomycetota bacterium (assembly GCA_041180265.1). GTDB lineage: Bacteria > Actinomycetota > Actinomycetes > Actinomycetales > Microbacteriaceae > Rhodoluna. The sequence continues at coordinate 2,793 of JBEGRY010000055.1, forward strand.
TCGAACAGTCCAAGCGGTGGCGTTACAGTAACCGTGCCGTTCTTGATATCAACTACCGGAACGATTGCTTTAACAAAAGGAACCAGCACCTCACCGGTCGCAGTTTTCACTGCAAGCAAATCCTGCGCAGGCAGGTGATCGACGCGTTCAATAATTCCGACCTCAACTGCATCGCGAATAACTTTTAGGCCGACCAGTTGGTGATCAAACCAGGTGTCAGCTTCGTTTGTGGTTTCGTTTAGATCAACATCAGCAAGCAGGATTGCCTTCACCAAAGTGTCGGCCACGTTGCGATCGGTGCATTCGTTTAGAAAAAGCACCGGAGAATTGTTGTACCAGCGAAGTTCATTTACGGTTACGGTCTTGCCAAACCATGGAGAGGTTTCTGGCACCTGAAGATTGAGAACATTTCCCGGCGCGAAGCGCAACTTAGGGCTGTCTGTATAGAGTTCGAGCTTGAATGCGCCCTTGAGTCCGTGGGCTTTGACTAGCCGGCCAACGCGTAATGGCGTGGTGGACATGATTAGAAATCGCCGGTTCTAAAAGTCGGAGTCGACGACGTCAACGCGAATCTTCTTGCCATCGGCAAGCGCGTTAACAACTGTGCGCAGTGCTTTGGCGGTGCGGCCGTTGCGCCCGATCACACGACCCAGATCATCTGGGTGCACGTGTACTTCGAGAAGTTCTCCTCGAGAAGTTGAACGTGCAGTCACGCTAGCGTCGTCAGGATTGTCGACGATGCCTTTGACTAGGTGTTCGAGCGCAGCGGCTAGCACTTATTAAGCCTCTTCTGCTGCTTCTGCTTCGGCAACAGCCTCTGCAGCTTCAACAACTTCTTCAGCTGCTGCAACTACGTCTGCTGCTTCCTCTGCTGCAACTTCAGCTGCTGCTTCCGCAGCTGCTTCAGCGGCAGGAGCTTCTTCAGCTGATGCGTTCTCGGCAACTTCTGCAGCTGCTGCTGCAGCGGCAGCGGCTTCTTCAGCCTGCTGTGCCTCGAGTGCAGCCTTTGCCTTCTTGTTCTGTAGTTCTTCCTTAGCCTGAAGCACTGGCTTCTTAGCTGCGTCGACTACGAACTCGGCCTTAGGTGCCTTGGTCTGTACGGTGTTCTTTGCAGTCTCACCCTTTGAAGCCTGGTAGTCACCAGTGAGCTTCAAGATAACGGTTACCTGCTCAGTCGGCTGTGCACCAACTGATAGCCAGTACTGCGCACGCTCTGAGTTAACTTCGATGAATGAAGGGTTCTCGGTCGGAATGTAACGACCGATCTCTTCGATTACACGACCGTCGCGGTGAGTTTTTGAATCGGCTACAACGATGCGGTAGTGCGGGGTGCGCTTCTTTCCATGACGCGCTAGGCGGATTTTTACAGCCACAATGCTCCTGTTATTTGTATTGGGGCGAACAATCAACCGTGAGCGTGGGGTGCACACTCGGTAGTCAAGCTCTAGGGGTTGTCGTAAGCGCTTGGTTAGAGGGTCAAGCGATGACAACCTTGATATTCTGCCAGAAAATCTCGGCTTTGGCTAGTTGGCGGGGATTAAACGCCGAAGGCTGAGCCGCCGGATGACGGTTGCTGCCCTGCATTACGAGCCGCTTCCTCAGCTGCGCGCTTGGCCGGGTTGCCAGACTTGGAGCCTTTCTTGCCCTTATCTTTCTTCTTGCCCTTACCGATATAGCCGCCACCCATACCCGGCATACCCGGCATAGCGCCTGGCATTTGAGGCATTCCGCCCTTTGCCATGGTCTTCATCATCTTGGCTGCCTGTTCGAATCGATTTACCAAGCCATTCACCTCGGTGACGGTTGTTCCTGAGCCATTGGCAATACGTAGACGCCGAGATCCGTTGAGCACCTTCGGCTGACGACGCTCGGTTGGTGTCATCGAACGAATAATCGCCTCAGTTCGATCGATTTCCTTTTCGTCAAAGTTTTCGAGTTGCTGCTTCATCTGGTTGGCACCAGGCATCATCGCCAGCATGCTCTTGAGCGAGCCCATTTTGCGAAGCTGCTGCATCTGCTCCAGGAAGTCCTCGAGCGTGAATTCTTCCTTCGCGATTTTTTCAGCAAGCTTTTTGGCTTCATCTTCGTCAAATGCTTTTTGAGTGCGCTCGATAAGACTGAGCACGTCACCCATGTCAAGAATTCGAGACGCCATGCGATCTGGATAGAAAGGCTCGAATGCGTCTAGACCTTCACCGGTCGACGAGAAGATGATTGGCTTGCCAGTTACCGAGGCAACTGAAAGCGCAGCACCACCGCGAGCATCACCGTCAAGTTTGGTTAGAACGACACCGGTGATTCCAACACCCTCGTCGAATGCCTTTGCAACGTTGACCGCGTCTTGACCAATCATTGAATCGACAACAAACAGAACTTCGTCAGGCTCGGTTGCCTTGCGAATGTCGCGAGCCTGCTTCATTAACTCTTCATCAACACCGAGACGACCTGCGGTATCGACGATTACAACGCTGTAAGAAGATTTCTCTGCGTGCTTGATAGCTTC
>JBEGRY010000056.1:0-5263 GCA_041180265.1 Actinomycetota bacterium
CTGGGTCGCGATGGTTGTCGAGTGCCGCTACCTTGGCAAGCCGGCGTTGGTGCTGCAAATGGCTTTAACGAAACCGGTAAGTCATGGTTACCGCAGCCGGAAATTTACGCCGCCTACTCGCGTGATCAACAAGAGGGCGTGGTCGCCTCAACCTTAGAGCTGTACAAGCACGCGCTTAAGCTGCGCAAACAATATTCACTTGGTGAAGGCTCATTCGAGTGGGCTCCTCAATTTACAAATGCAAATGCGTTGGCCTATCGAAATGGCAGCATGCTGGTTGTGCACAATTTTGGCGACCATGCCATTCAGCTTCCAGCTGGAAAGATTGTGGCCTCTAGCCTGAACGGAATGACCGACGGCCATGCTTTGGCCGGCGATCAAACCGTTTGGCTAATCGAGAATTAGGCGCTGAATTTTTTAGACGGCAACCAGAACTTCTTGCCGGTCATGAATGCCAGGGCCGGAACAATAACTGTTCGCACCAACAATGTGTCTAGCAGCACACCGATACAAACAATCACACCGATCTGAGCGAGTGCAACCAGCGGTAATACGCCAAGTACAGCGAACACCGCGGCAAGCAAAATACCAGCGCTGGTGATAACGCCGCCGGTTGAACTAAGCGCCTTGATCATGCCCGCTCGAGTGCCAAGATGTTCGGCTTCCTCTTTTGCACGGGTCACCAAGAAGATGTTGTAGTCAACACCCAAGGCAACTAAGAACAAGAAGCTGTAGAGGAACACGCTTAGGTCTAGAGCTGGGAAACCAAGCACGTTGGTAAAGATCCACCAGCCGGCACCCATCGATGCAAAGAAAGACGCAACCACGGTTAGCAGCAGTAGCAACGGTGCAACCAATGCTCGAAGCAATAGAACCAAAACTACAAATACCAAAAGCAGAATCAGTGGAATCACAATCATCTGGTCATGAGCGTAGGCGTCTTTCACATCAAGCGCCTGAGCGTCTATACCACCAACCATTGCGTCGGCACCGTCAACCTCGTGCACTGCCTCGCGCAGCGCCTTGATCGATGCATATGCTTCGTCTGACTGGCTCTCGCCATCAAGCACAACGTCTAGCTTGGTCACGGTTCCATCGGTGGCGCCCACGGTAACGCTGGCGACTCCATCGACGCTCTCGGCGGCGGTCTTAACGCTAGCTACCTGCGCATTGTTTGAAACCACGATGGTCGGGCTGGTGCTTCCAGCTGGGAAAGCCTCGGCCAAAACCTCTTGACCAACTACGGCCTCTGGGGTCTTTAGGAATCGATCGGTCGAGGCGAGACCAACCTGAATGCCACCAACGCCAGAAGCCAATGCACCCAAAATCAAAACACCAAGCACTGAAACCGCAACCGGCTTCTTACTAACCGCGGTGCCCAACTTTGCCCATAGGCCGCTCTCGCTTTTATTAATGCCACCAAACTTTGGCACGAACGGCCAGAACAAACCACGACCAAAAACTACAAGTGCAGCTGGCAAGAACACCAGCGCTGCAATCATGGCAATTACCACACCTGTGGCACACACGATTCCAAGTGAGCGGTTTCCGGCAAGGTCGGCAAAAGTTAGTGTCAATAGCGCAAGAGTCACAGTTGAACCTGAGGCAATAATTGCCGGGCCCGCGCCACGAATAGCTTTAGCCATGGCATCGTGACGATCTTCATTGAGCAATAACTCTTCGCGATATCGAGCAATTAATAGCAACGCGTAGTTTGTTCCGGCACCGAACACTAGAACCGAAAGAATTCCGGTTACCGAACCATCTGGAGTAATGCCAAATAGTGCTGCCACCTGGCGAGCTATCTGCCCGGCTGCACCATCTGCAGTACCAACTACTAGAAGTGGAACTAGCCAAAGAGTTGGTGAGCGATAAGTAATCAAAAGCAAAACAGCAACTACCACAACGGTTGAAAGCAGCAAGGTGAAGTCTGCACCGGCGAACACACCGGCTAGGTCAGCCTGAAAACCCTCTGGCCCAGTCACGTAGACATCAAGGCCACTCGGTGCACCCACTTTTGCCAGCTCGCGCAACTCTTCAACACGTGTGGTGATCAGTTCGGTTTCTTCTGACTTATCCATCGGCACTGTGATTACCGCGGTGGTCTTGTCTTCAGAAATTGTTGCTGGTGGTACAAACTTGTTGCCCTGCACTTCGACGTTGGTGTACTCCAAGAATTTTTCATTGGCTCCACCGGCAGGCATCATGGTCATCGGGTCGAATTTTCCCTGCAACCATTCAGTCTCTGATTCGGTGAATGCCGAGTCCGATGCGTAAACGATTACGGCTGCGGTTGAGTCTGAACCAGGAAGGTCGGCAAGTTTCTCATCAACGATTACCGATTCGGTATCGGCCGGCAATCCAACACCTGGATTAGTTTCGGTGGTTGCAGCCCTTAGCGGGCCGAATGCCAGACCGGCCAGAATCATGCCCAGAACAATAGTTGCCCAAGCCGTTTTTCTGCCGGTAATGAATTTGATGAAGCCTGACATCGTTGTCTCCCCAGGTTCTTAGTTGTGTTCGTGTGGAATTCGGTCGCGTTCCGTGGTTACAGATGTATAACCGTGCGGTATTGGTTTTCCATCCCCATCCAGGCCAACAAAAACAATGTGGTCAACGGTCAGAATGTTCTTGCGGGTCACCATATTGCGCACCTCGGCGCGCATGGTGATCGATGTGGTGCCGAATTTGGTCGCCACCAGACCCATTTCAATTAGGTCACCCTCGATTGCCGAGGCCACAAAGTTAATTTCCGAGATGATCTTGGTAACGACACGGCGATTGCCGAGCTGCAAGATTGCATAGATGGTGGCCTCTTCATCAATCCAGCGCAGCAGGCTGCCACCGAAAAGTGTGCCGTTGGCGTTCAGGTCTTCAGGGCGCACCCACTTGCGGGTGGTGAATTCGATCTCGGTCATAGCTAACTCCTAGGGGGTGCTTCCACCCTATGTGAAGCCGAACTTAAACCAGAGCTACGGCGTTTAGTACCCGCCGAATAGTTTTGTGGCAATGTATCCAACCACCACAAAGGTAGGTATCGCTAAAGCCAAAAAAGCGGCGCCAATTAGTTCCGCTGTGCTCACGCCCTTATCGTTCATTTTCGTGCCCTTACTAAGAATTGAACTTGGTATTAAACAAAACTAAACCATGGCATCAGGTATTTCCGTAGCCGTCGGTTGTTATAAGACCGTGACCGGCAAAAGCAAAAAACGCCCCGCTGGGGGCGTTTTTTGTGGGTGGCTAGTGAGGGATTCGAACCCCCGAAGGCTGAGCCGGCTGATTTACAGTCAGATCCCTTTGGCCGCTTGGGTAACTAGCCATTTGCACTTCCGCCCGCCTGTATTCAACCGAACGGAGGTGCTTGGCAAGTTTAGCCGATGAAACGCTTGGAAAGAAAATCGGCCTAGGCGTGTGGCCTGATGCGTGCTTATAAACTGGGCGCATGGCTGATTCAACATTCGATATCGTAAGCAAAGTAGACAAGCAAGAGGCAAACAATGCCTTGATGCAAGCTCAAAAAGAGATTGAGTCTCGTTATGACTTTAAAGGCGTAGGCGCAGAGATCGACTGGAGCGGCGAGAAGATTCTGATGAAGGCTGCCAGCGAAGAGCGCGTCAAGGCAGTGCTTGATGTGTTCCAGTCAAAACTGGTGAAGCGTGGCATCTCGCTTAAGAGTTTCGTTGACGGCAAGCCGTTTCCATCTGGCAAGGAATACCGCATCGAGGGCGAGCTAAAGAACGGCATCGACCAAGAGAACGCTAAAAAGATTTCAAAGATTATTCGTGAAGAAGGCCCAAAGAGCGTGAAGTGCCAGATTCAGGGCGATGAACTTCGTGTGCAAAGCAAGAGCCGCGATGATCTGCAAGACACCATGGCACTGCTGAAGTCAAAAGACCTAGACGTGGACGTGCAGTTTCAGAACTTCCGCTAGAAATTCTGAAACCATCAGCGGGGTCAAAATTTCCGCTAGTCGTCTAGCAGTCCCATTGCTCCGGTAGTCGGGTAAGCCGCATTTAGCGCATCACTCGACTTGGCACGCTTGGCCACAATGCCGGCAAGAATTGCCGCAGCAACAAATGTAACCATCGGGAACACAAACGCCATTGCCAGGCCAACTTTTAGCGCCAGAGCACCCATTACCCACTTCGCGCCCATCACGGTAATCGAATTGATAAAACTCATGCGCGCCAAAACCTGCGCGGTATTTAAACCTTTTACATAGCCAGCCGCGCTGAAGAATGAAGGCACCATCGGGGCCGCGCCCAGACCGGTGAAGAAGAAACAAATCGCAACCAGACTCAAGGCCAGCTCTTGGTTAATCGGCGCGATTGTGGTGCCCAGATAAATACCAAGCGCCAACGAAATGGCACCCATGAAACCAGAAATACGTGAGACCGAACTGATGTGCCACTTTTTACCGAGCTTGTTGATCGATAGTCGCCCAAGAATCATTGCTGCCGAGAATGCCGCGTAAGGAATTGCACCGCGACCTGCATCGAGAAGCAGTACCGTCTTGGCGTAAACCGCTGACCAGTCCATCATCGCCAGCTCGCCAAATACTCCGGTAAACAATCCACCAGCGAGCAACCAAACTTGGCCAGGCATCTTGATGAACGAAGCTTTCTTGCTTGCAGTTTGGCCGGCACCGTGACCGTCTTCACTGGCAACTAGCAGGCCTCGACCAAAGACGTATAGCGAAACAATTCCGGCACTTGGAATCAAAATAAGGTGTAGCCATAGCGGCATGAAGGTTGCCAAAATACCGCTGAGAATTGCCGAGATCGTTGCGCCGATACTCCACGCGGCGTGAAAGCGACCGATGATCACTCGGTTCATTGCTTTTTGCAGTGCCACCGACTGTGAATTGATACCGATGTTTAGCGTGCTTCCGCTAATCGCTCCGAGTGCAGAAAATAGAAAGAAAGAAATTGGGTCGTGCGCGAAAATAAGCGCCATGGTCATTAGCGCCTGACCAATACCACCCACGATGGTTACATTTTTGGTTCCGAATCTAGAAATAAGCGGCTGAGTCAGCAGCAGACCCAGCATGCCGCCAAGGCCTGCAAGGCCGGTGATCAAACCCCAAACACCAAAGTTTGCGCCGACCTGGTCGATCAATTCAGGAATGCGTGGAATTTGAGTGGTACCGACAATGCCCTGAATAAAAAAGATTGAGGTGATTGCAAACTGTGCTTTATTAGCACGCGCCTTGGTCATCGCCATTTACTAGTTGTTTCTCTCTACTACTGCTTTGGCAAAATGC
>JBEGRY010000057.1:0-5001 GCA_041180265.1 Actinomycetota bacterium
GATCAACTCAACACCGAAACCGGCAAGACGAGCAGCAACCAATCCACCGATTCGACCTAGGCCCACGATGCCCACGGTCTTTTCGTAAAGCTCAACACCGGTGAACTGTGAGCGCTTCCATTCGTCGCGCTTAAGCGAGGCGTTGGCATCTGGAATGTGTCGAGCCAAACCGAGCATCTGGGCAATTGCAAGCTCTGCGGCTGAAACCACATTTGAGGTAGGCGCGTTTACCACCATTACACCGGCAGTGGTTGCCGCCTTGATGTCTACGTTGTCTAGACCAACACCAGCACGAGCAATAACCTTTAGCTTTGGTGCGGCGGCGATAGCCTCGGCATCAACCTGGGTGGCCGAGCGAACCAAAATGGCATCGGCTTTGGCTAGGGCTGAAAGTAGCGCTGGGCGGTCGGTGCCATCAACGTTGACTACATCAAAGTCAGGTCCCAAGGCCTCAACGGTGGCAGGTGAAAGCTCTTCGGCAATTAGAACGATTGGTTTAGACATGGTTCAAGTGTAGGTATCAAAAGGCCCAATTTCACTAGGTTAATTTTCATTAAACATTAGTTAGGCTGTGTTATGTGAAAGTAGCTGCAGCCAAGTTATCCCCGCTTCTAAAGAGCGATGCCCAGGGGCTGATTCTGGCCGAAATCTTTATGAACCCTGATGAGTTCTTCTCGATAAGCCAGCTGGCCGAGTTCGCCGGCGCCAGCCTGCCGACCGCAATGCGCGAGGTGGATCGCCTTCTAGATGGGCAACTGGTAATTCAAAAGTCGGTAGGTCGAGCCCGTTTTATACAGGCAAATCGCAAACACATTTTGTTTGAGTCGGTCAGCCAGATCGTGGCGTTTAGTTATGGCCCGGCCGCTGTGCTGCCGCCGCTGCTACTGCCCCTCGATGGCATCGTGCACGCTTACCTTTTCGGCGCTTGGGCCGCTCGCCTCTCGCGTCAGACCGAAGCGGAACCAAAAGAGGTTGACCTGTTGCTGATTGGCAACGTCAGTCGCATCGAAGCATCGCGCGCTGCGGCGAAGGCCGAGGACTTGCTTGGCCGAGAGGTGAACGTGCAGTTTGCGACCGCGATCGAATGGGAACGTGGCGAATCAGAATTCGTGCGCGAAGTTAAAGCTAAACCGCTCGTTGAACTTTCGTTGCGACCTTAGCTAAACAAACGAGTCAAAAGAAAAGCCCCGCACCTATCGATGCGGGGCCTAAGACTTTAAGTCTGTGTTGATCTCGTGATTAGCGAGCTGCAACACCTTCCTGATAGTCATCTGCATTCTTGATCCATGAGAACAGCTTGCGCAGGGTGCGACCTACTGCCTCAATTGGGTGAGCCTCACCCTTAGCACGCAGCGCTAGGAACTCTGGAGCACCTGCATCAACGTCGGCAACGAAACGCTTTGCGAATGTGCCGTCTTGAATGTCAGTTAGAACTTCGCGCATGCGCTCCTTAACCTCTGGGCCAATCACGCGTGGGCCTGAGATGTAGTCACCGTACTCAGCGGTGTCAGATACTGACCAACGCTGCTTAGCGATTCCACCTTCGTACATAAGGTCAACGATTAGCTTTAGCTCGTGTAGCACTTCGAAGTAAGCAACCTCTGGCTGGTAACCAGCTTCGGTAAGAGTCTCGAAACCGTACATGATCAACTGTGATGCGCCACCACAAAGAACAGCCTGCTCTCCGAATAGGTCGGTTTCGGTCTCTTCAGCGAATGTGGTCTTGATGGTGCCCGCACGGGTTCCACCAATTGCCTTCGAGTATGAAAGACCAAGTTCAAAAGCAGAGCCGGTTGCGTTCTGGTGAACGGCAATTAGGTTTGGCACACCGCGGCCACCCTCGTACTCACGACGAACCAAGTGACCTGGTCCCTTTGGTGCAACTAGGAAGACGTCAACACCCTCAGGTGCAGTGATGTAACCGAAGCGGATTGAGAAACCGTGACCGAAAACTAGAGCCTTACCAGGAACTAGGTTTGGCGCGATGTCAGCGTTGTATAGGTCACGCTGGCGTGGGTCTGGTGCAAGCACAACGATTACGTCTGCCCATGCTGAAGCTTCAGCTGGGGTTAGCACCTTTAGGCCAGCAGCTTCTGCCTTTGGCTTTGACTTTGAAGTTGCAGGAAGACCAACAACTACGTCAACGCCTGAATCCTTCAGGTTTAGAGCGTGTGCGTGTCCCTGTGATCCATAACCAAGCACTGCAACTTTGCGACCCTGAATGATCGAAAGGTCTGCATCCTTGTCGTAAAAGATTTCAGCCACTGTGTTTCTCCTTGTTTTCTTTTTATTGAAGCTTTTTACTTTAGAACTTTTTCGGTGATTGACTTTGACCCACGGCCGATTGCCAAAACTCCAGATTGAACCAATTCCTTAATGCCAAATGGTTCCAAAACCTTGATGAAGGCGGCACACTTTGCAGTGTCTCCGGTGACTTCAATGATTAGTGCGTCGCTCACAACGTCGATAACGCGGGCACGGAATAAGGTTACTGCCTCAAGCACCGCCGAGCGAGTTGAGGAATCGGTTTTGACCTTAATCAGCATGTGATCGCGGGCTACAGCCTGGTCGGCCTCAAGCTCAACAACCTTAATCACGTTAATTAGTTTGTTCAGCTGCTTCGTGACCTGCTCAAGCGGAGCGCTATCCACACCAACCACAACGGTGATGCGCGAAAGCCCCTCGACCTCGGTGGTACCCACCGCCAAAGATTCGATGTTGAAGCCGCGGCGAGCAAAAAGCGCTGCCACACGGGTCAAGATACCCGGCTTGTCTTCAACGAGTAGTGAAAGTACGTGTCTAGACATCTTTACTCCTCACCGTCCCAAATCGGTGCAGCATCGCGAGCGTACTGAACCTCGTCGTTTGAAACACCTGCAGCAACCATCGGCCAAACCATTGCGTCGCGGCTAACGATGAAGTCGATAACAACCGGTCGATCGTTGGTCTCGATTGCCAACATGATTGCCTTGTCGATTTCTTCTTCTTTTTCCACACGGATACCTAGGCAGCCATACGCTTCGGCAAGTTTGACGAAATCAGGAATCATCAGTGCATCGGTGCCGGTGTGTAGATCGGTGTTCGAATAACGCTGGTTATAGAACAGGGTCTGCCACTGACGAACCATGCCAAGTGAAGAATTGTTGATGATCGCAACCTTGATAGGAATGTTGTTGATTGCACAGGTTGCCAATTCTTGATTGGTCATCTGGAAACATCCGTCGCCATCGATTGCCCAAACCAAGCGATCTGGTTGACCAACTTTGGCACCCATTGCAGCTGGAACCGAATAACCCATGGTTCCGGCACCACCCGAGTTCAACCACGCGTTTGGTCGCTCGTACTTAATAAATTGTGCTGACCACATTTGGTGCTGACCAACGCCGGCAGCGTAAATAGCTTCTGGGCCAGATAGCTCGCCGATGCGCTCGATTACGTGCTGCGGTGCAAGCTTGCCGTCGCCAGCCGGAGTGTAACCCAATGGGTAACGCTCGACCAAACCGTCGATGAACTTCCACCATTCGCTTAGGTCTGGCTTTGCGCTCTTCAAAACGCTTGGCAGTTCTGCGTTTAGTTCGGTGATGACTTCTTTGGCATCGCCAACGATTGGAACATCGGCAAAACGAATCTTGCCAATTTCGGCTGGGTCGATGTCAACGTGAATAACTTTGGCGCCGGTTGCGAAGCTTTTTACGTCGCCGGTAACTCGGTCGTCAAAACGAGCACCAAGCGTGATCAGCAAGTCAGACTTTTGCAACGCGGTAACCGCAGGAACGGTTCCGTGCATACCTGGCATGCCAAGGTTCTGCTTGTGTGAATCAGGGAACGCACCGCGCGCCATAAGAGTGGTAACCACCGGTGCACCGATTAACTCGGCAAGTTTCAAAAGTTCTTTGTGTGCGCCAGAGCGAACCACTCCACCACCAACATAAAGAACAGGCTTCTTTGATTCTGCAATCAACTGAGCTGCCGCTTGAATCTGCTTGCCGTGAGGTTTAGTAACAGGCTTGTAGCCTGCAAGGTCAACCTTTGGTGGCCAAACGAATTCTGCCTTGCCCTGCTGTGCATCTTTGGTGATGTCAACAAGAACTGGACCAGGGCGGCCAGTGGTTGCAATCATTACCGCGGCGGCAATTGTTTCTGGAATATCTGCGGCGTTGGTTACCAAGAATGAGTGCTTGGTGATTGGCATGGTGATACCAACGATGTCTGCTTCTTGGAATGCATCTGTGCCGATAAGTTTTGAACCCACCTGACCCGTAATCGCAAGCAGTGGCACTGAATCCATGTAGGCATCAGCGATTGCGGTAACTAGGTTGGTTGCACCTGGGCCAGATGTTGCAATGCAAACACCAAGACGGCCTGTAGCTGAGGCATAACCCTCGGCAGCGTGACCGGCACCCTGTTCGTGGCGCACCAAAATGTGGCGGATTTTCTTTGAGTCCATTAGTGGGTCGTAGGTGGGCAAGATTGCGCCGCCAGGCAGACCAAAAACGTCCTCGATTCCAAGTAGCTCAAGGCTGCGGATTACAGACTCGGCTCCGGTAAAAACTTCGTTAGACATTTAAGTAATTCTTTTCTCGTAGCTGTGTGAAGCGAATTAGCCGCAGTACGCGCCCTCTGCTGCAGAGTGCACGAGCTTTGAATATTTCGCGAGAACGCCTCGGGTATAGCGCGGTGGAAGAGACTGCCATGTTTGCTTGCGGGCAGCCAACTCTTCAGGCTCAACGAGTAGTTCGAGCGATCGAGAAGCGATGTTGACTCGAATCAAGTCGCCATCGCGAACCAGAGCAATTGGTCCACCTTCGGTGGCCTCTGGTGCAATGTGTCCGATGCAAAGGCCGGTTGTGCCGCCTGAGAATCGTCCGTCTGTCAATAGTAGAACATCCTTGCCCAATCCCGCACCCTTGATTGCTGCGGTAATGGCCAACATCTCTCGCATGCCAGGGCCACCCTTTGGTCCCTCGTAGCGAATAACCACGACGTCGCCCGCCTTGATCT
>JBEGRY010000058.1:0-4996 GCA_041180265.1 Actinomycetota bacterium
GTGCGCTGCATGTCGGTTACTTCTTCAGGGCGCTCGTCAACCAAGACCACCATTAGGTGAACTTCTGGGTTGTTAACCGCGATTGAGTTTGCGATTGCCTGAAGTACCAGAGTCTTACCCGCCTTAGGAGGTGAAACGATCAAACCACGCTGACCCTTACCAATTGGTGAAACCAAGTCGATAATTCGGGTGCTCAGTTTGTTCGGTTCGGTTTCAAGGCGCAAGCGGCTCTGTGGGTAAAGCGGAGTTAGCTTTCCGAATTCAACGCGGCTTGCCGCAGCTTCTTGAGTCAAACCATTGATCGAGTCAACACGAACCAAAGCATTGAACTTGGCGCGGCCCTGGCCCTCGCCTTCGCGTGGCTGACGAATCGAACCAACAACAGCGTCACCCTTGCGCAGGTTGTACTTCTTAACCTGACCAAGTGAAACGTAAACGTCGTTTGGTCCAGGCAGATAACCGCTGGTGCGCACGAATGCGTAGTTGTCTAGCACGTCAAGAATTCCGGCAACCGGAATCAAAACATCATCAGCTGAGATTTCTGGTTCGATCTCATCTTGCTGGTTTCCACCGCGGCCGCGACGGTCACGATCACGGTAGCGATCGCGGTTACGGTTGCGGTTGCGACCACCACGACGCTCGTCGTTATAGTCGCGCTCGTTGCGTGAATCATTCTCGCGAGTCGAGTTGTCGCGGTTTGAGTTCTCTTCGCCTGAATCGTTAGAGTCCTGGTTGTCGCGGCCTGAGTTGCCCCGGTTGCGACCATTACGGTTGCGGTTGCGACCATTGCCACCGGTGCGCTCTGAACGCTCGCCGCGCTCTTCACCGTTTGACTCATTTGCTTCTGAAGACTTTGGTTCGCTAGCTGGCTTCTCTGACTTTGCCTCGCCTGCATCTGCTGCCTTGGTGGCGCGTGCTCGAGTGGTCTTCTTTGGGGCTTCTGCAGCTGCGGCTGAGCCGTCGGCTACAACGCGACGACTTTTCTTAACCGGAGTGGTTTCTTGGATTTCATCCATGATTTTTTATTGCTCTTTCTTAGGAGTTTTGTGACTTGAAATTTATTGGTAGTCACTAAATGCACAGATCGTGCGTAAACCGCAATTAGATTTGCGGATTTCACCAAATTATTGGTGCGAGATAACAGTAGCACCTTTGAAGTCCACAGCCAAAAGTAGGGCCTTCCACTTTGGATAGTGTTTTGCGGCAAGCTTGGCAGCCTCTAGGCGCTGGGCGGGGTCGCTGGCTAGCACCAACACCGATGGGCCGGCGCCCGAAACCACGGCGGCGTGGCCGTGCTCGCGCATCAGCTTGACGATTGCGTCGGTCTCGGGCATTGCAGCCGCACGGTAATCCTGGTGCAGGCGATCCTCGGTAGCCGACATTAAAAGCTCTGGGCTCTGGGTTAGCGCGGCAATCAACAGTGCTGAACGTGAAACGTTGAATACGGCATCATCGTGCGGAACCGATTCCGGCTGTAATGACCTAGCCAGAGCAGTCGACATTTTGAAACTTGGCACAAGTTCAAGTGGCGAAACCCCTCGGTGCACAAATAGTTTTTTGTGGTGCGGGCCAGATTCGTCTTCCCAGGCGATGGTCAGACCACCAAACAGCGCCGGCGCGACGTTGTCTGGGTGACCCTCGAGTTCGGTAGCAATGCGCAATAACTGCTCATCAGAAATTTCTACGATGCCCTCAAGTAAACCTTTGGCTGCAACGATTCCTGAAACCACCGCGGCGCCCGAAGAGCCCATGCCGCGACCGTGAGGAATGACGTTGTGCGCAATTAATTTCAAACCCGGAAGTTTTTGTCCAACTTTTTCAAAAGTGTAGGCAATCGACTTGACTACGAGGTTTGATTCGTCGGTGGCTACTTCGCCAGCACCCTCGCCGTGAACCTCTACCGATGCGCCGTTGCCAGAAACGGCTTCGACCACGAGTTCATCGTAAAAAGACAACGCCATTCCAAGCGTGTCAAAGCCAGGTCCAAGGTTGGCCGAAGTGGCCGGAACCTTTACCGTGACTTTTTTACCGATGATTGAGGACATAGTCAATTCTTGCTTAGGCCTAGCTGATCCGCTACTGCTTCTACCTTGTTGGCAACTGCCTTTGGCTTAATCTGGCGACCAGACTCGTTCTTCAAGGCCCACATTGGGTCTTTCAGACCGTGACCGGTAACAGTAACAACGATGGTTGCCCCAGCGGGAACCTCGCCCTTCTTAGAGTGCTTGAACAATCCGGCAGCACCGGTTGCAGAAGAAGGTTCAACGAATACGCCGACTTCGTTAGACAAGAAGCGGTGCATCCACAAAATTTCTTTGTCAGAGACATAGCCGAACTGGCCACCGGTGCGCTCGCGCGCGGCCAAAGCCAAATCATATGAAGCCGGGTTACCAATACGAATTGCTGTTGCGATGGTGTCAGGCTTTTTCACCGGGTTGCCAAAAGTAAACGGTGCCGAGCCCTCTGCCTGAAAGCCCCACATCTTTGGCAGAGCCTTAATGCGGCCGGCCTCTAGATCTTCAACGTAGCCCTTGGTGTAAGCGGTGTAGTTACCCGCGTTGCCTACCGGCAGCACGTGAAAGTCAGGAGCAAAACCAAGTGAGTCAACTACCTCGAACGATGCAGTCTTCTGACCCTCGATTCGATCTGGGTTAACCGAATTCACTAGGTGCACCGGATAGTTCTCACTTAGTTCGCGAGCCAGGTTTAGACAGTCGTCGAAGTTACCTTTTACCTGCAAAATCTGTGACTTGTGTGCAACCGCCTGGCTTAGTTTGCCTAACGAGATTTTTCCCTTTGGCACCAAAACCACTGACTGAATTCCAGCGGCAGCGGCATATGCTGCTGCAGACGCCGAGGTGTTTCCGGTCGAAGCAGCAATAACCGCCTTTGCGCCGTGACCAACAGCTTTCGAAACTGCCATGGTCATGCCGCGGTCTTTAAAAGAACCGGTTGGGTTCATACCTTCGAACTTAACCAGCACACGCTCGGCGCCAACCAACTTAGCAAGCGCAGGCGCTTCGATAAGCGGAGTGCCACCCTCGCCCAATGTGATCACTGGGTTGTCGCTGGAAATATCCAAACGATCCATGTATTCGCGAATTACTCCGCGCCATTGGTGTGCCATTAGATTCCTTCTACTCGGATAACTGAAACAACGTTTTTAACCACCTTGGTTGACTCAAGCACCTTGACCACAGAACGAAGTGAAGCCTCGGTGGCAATGTGAGTTCCGACCTCGATGGTCGCGGTTGCAGAATTCTTTATAACGGTCTGCTCAACAGTCTCAATAGATACCGATTGCTCCGCAAAAATGTTCGCGATTTGTGCAAGCACACCCGGCTCATCGATGACTTCGATGGTGATCTGAAAACGAGTTAGTGCCACGTCAATCGGAAGCACCGGCAGGTTGGCGTGTACCGAGTCGGCAAGACCTGGTCCACCGGCAACGTGACGCTTCGCGGCAGAAACTAAGTCGCCCAAAATAGCCGATGCTGTCTGCACGCCGCCGGCACCGGCACCGTAGAACATCAGTGATCCAGCGGCCTCGGCCTCAACAAACACGGCGTTGAACGCACCGCGCACGCTTGCCAATGGGTGGGTGCGTTCGATCAGGGTTGGGTGCACGCGAACAGAAATTCCGTCTTCACCCGAAGTGGCTTTGTTTAAGCGCTCACAAATTGCCAGCAATTTAATTACGTATCCGTCGCGCTGAGCAGCCTTGATTTGCTCGGCGGTAATTTTGGTAATTCCCTCGCGATAAACCTTCTCAAGAGGCACCTCGGTGTGGAATGCCAGCATCGCGAGAATTGCAGCTTTTTGTGCGGCATCGTAACCCTCAACATCAAGCGAAGGATCTGCCTCAAGGTAACCAAGCGAAGTTGCTTCAGACATCGCATCTTTCAGAGTAAGTCCCGATGAATCCATCCGATCCAAAATGTAGTTAGTTGAACCGTTTACGATTCCCATTACGCGAGTAATTTTGTCGCCAGCAAGAGATTGGCGAAGCGGACGAATAATTGGAATTGCTCCAGCAACTGCTGCCTCAAAGTAAAGCTGGGCCCCTACCTGCTCGGCGGTGTCAAAGAGTTCGGTGCCATGGGTTGCCAATAACGCTTTGTTTGCAGTGATTACATCGGAGCCAGAGTTGAGTGCTTGCAGAATATATGTGCGAGCGGGCTCGATACCACCCATTACCTCGATCACGATATCGGCGCTAAGAATAATATCTTCGGCTTCAGTGCTCAGCAATTTTTTTGGAATGCCGGCTTTGACTGCCTTGTCGATGTCTCGAACAACAACTCCAATTAGGTCCAGTTCGGCGCCAACGCGGGCGGCAAGCTCGGCTTTATTCTCAATCAGTAGACGTGCTACCTGAGAACCTACAGAACCGGCACCCAATAGCGCTACGCGCAACGGACGATACTCGTTCACGATTAACTCTTCTCGTTTTTGTGGCCATTTGTGGCCTGATAGTTCAGGTCACGGATAAATAAATCTGCTTCGGTTTCGGCACGAATAATTACTCGAGCTTCGCCGTCTCTAACCGCAACCACTGCTGGCTTGGTTAAGAAGTTGTAGTTATTCGACATTGAATAGCAATAAGCACCTGTAGCCGCTACCGCAAGCAGATCGTTCGGCTGAACATCTGCTGGCAAGTAGTCACTTCGTACAACGATATCGCCACTTTCACAGTGCTTGCCAACGACTCGGGCTAGAGCCGGAGCCGCAGTGCTGGTTCTTGAGGCTAAAACCGTGTGATATTCGGCCTCATATAGTGAGGTTCGCATGTTGTCGCTCATGCCGCCGTCAACCGAAACATATTTGCGAACTGCTGGGTGTTCACCCTCGGTGACCGAAACGTCTTTGATGGTGCCCACGTTGTAAAGGGTGACTCCGGCCGGCCCAGCAATGTAGCGGCCCGGCTCAAAGGCAAGTTTTGGCAAGGCAATGCCGAGTTCGGCACAGCGCTCGGCAACCACCGCAGTAATCGCGT
>JBEGRY010000059.1:0-4967 GCA_041180265.1 Actinomycetota bacterium
GAGTTACAATCACAACGGTCAGGCGAAGCTTTTCGCTAAGTTCAACCAACCAACGTTGCAACTGCACGCGAGTTACTGCATCAAGTGCTGAGAATGGTTCGTCAAGCAGAAGCACGCTTGGCTGGGTGGCTACGGTGCGGGCAATTGCAACGCGCTGTGCCTGGCCTCCTGAAAGTTCTGAAACTTTGCGCGAGGCAAGCTCTTGAATGCCAAGAATCTTCAGCAGGTTGTTGATTCGGTCGTTGATCTCAGTTTTGCTAGCGCCGCGGTTAGCTTTGAATTTGAAACCAAGTCGAATATTTTGATTCACGGTTAGCCAAGGCAGCAGTAGCGAATCCTGAAAAACCAAACCGGTTGCTTTGGTGCCGCCGGCAGCTGACTTGTGGTGGGTGATTGAGCCGCTAGAGACATTGAGCAAACCAGCCAGCGCGTGAAGCACTGTGGTTTTGCCGCGGCCCGATGTGCCAACCAGGGCCAGAATTTCACCCTCGTGAATATCAAAACTTAGATCCTTAACCACAGTGGTGTGGCGCAGACCGGTGCCGCGCTTGATCGAAACGTCTACGACGCTAGTTGCGAGATTTCCCACTTCAGGCTCCCTTCTGTAGGGGCCTGAACCGATAGAAACAGCGATTCACGAATTCGGCGCGAGGTATCGCTAGCGGTGTAGTAGCCGCGGCCTCCGATGGTGGCAAGTTCAACGCGAGTTACCGCTTGAGCTAACTGCGCTGCAGCTAGTCGAAGTTTTAGAAATGCAAGCGGCGAGTGGCCGTTGCCGGGGGCCGGGTAAACCTCAAGGGTTGCGGCCAACTGCTGAAGCTCAGCTAGTAACTGCTGGTGCTCACTGCGATACTGGGCGATTTCGGCGGCAAACGGAGCGGAACCGTTGGCAGTATCGATAGCTTCGAGCGAAGCCTGAGTTAAGCCAAGGCAAAAAGCCGACTGCAGCACTAGAAAACGTGGGCGCATCTGACCCAGAAATAGGTCGACATCGCGGGTCAATACGTTCTTTAAAGAAAGGCGAAGACCATCAAATTTAACGGTGCCCGAGCTGGTGGCGTTTAGGCCAAGCAGTTCACCGGCGGGCTTCACGCTGGTGCCCGTCTCAGATAGCAGTGATGCAAAAATTACTCGCTCTTCTGTGGTTTCATTGCGTGCTGCAAATACCACCAGAGTGTCTTCGTAAAGATTTGAAGCCCAAGGGATCACACCGCTAATTACAAATACGCCATCGACTTCTTCGAAGGTAATCGGCAGTAGTTCCTTGCCTGACTTGTCGGCAAGCGCGGTAGCCAAAGCTGTGGAGCCAACTCTGCGACCTTCTTGGAGATCGGCTAGAAATTCATTACGCAACTCGGCACCAGCCCAGCGATCAATGTATTCGGTGGTCATGCGGTGACTCCAGGTCACAAAAGCACTGCTCATGCACTTAGTCGCCAGAGTTTGAATCACCTCGGCCTGCGCCGAAATTGGCTGCTCGCTGCTTGACAGACCATGCGCGGCGAATCCAGAGGCAACAATTTCAAGCAAACGCGCACGCAGATTTTCATCGGCCTGATCGGTGTGCTTGGCCGCCTCTCCGACACGAAGAACCAGTTCTGGGAAAGCGGAGGCGCTCATCATTAGCCTTCTAGTTTGTGCAAACGAGAGATCGGAGTGTCAACAACCTGGCGAGCGGCAACAACTGCATCTTCGCTCTCGCCGTCATAGAAGCACAGGCACTTAACCATGTCTTCACGCACGTAGGTGCGCAAAAACTTAACATCATCGATGTCGTTGTAAAGTGGTGACTTCTCTTTTTTGCGGGCCAGGTATTTATCCATGGTCAGACCCTCTGGAAAATCCCATTCGACTAGGTACTGACCGGCAGGCTTTAATTTCTTGATGTCTTCTAGCTCGGCACCGATAAGGCGCACCAGAGCTAGTTCGTCAACCTTTAGGCCGGCAGCATCTAGGTCGCTACGCAGAGTGACAATGTTGTCATGCTCGATCACCGCAAAAACGCGGTTGTGGTCTGCGGTTACCTGGCTTTCGATGAACTCACCACCGTTGGTAGCGGCAGCGGTTTCAACGTGGGCAAGAACGGCATTGACGTCGTTGTTGGCTGTGGTGTCTAACTCAGCAACATAAAGTGACATTTGAATTCCTTTGGCTTGGGATTTAGCCAAGGTTATCTAAAACGCACTTTTGCGACTTGGTCGCGTGTAGCAGAACGTAAAGTTACGAAACCTTTCGTAACAAAGAGGCCCTTCTGCCGCTACGCCAGCATCTAGTGACGGCCTCTCGCCGTCACATGACGCCCCGTTCACTGAGTCAAATGCGGCTACGCCAGCATTTGACTCTTCGCCAACTCCTTATATAGAGGCACAGTCTTGAGCAGCTGCTTATGGGTGCCCACTCCGAGTACCTTGCCTTTGGCCAGCACAATGATCTGATCGCTGTCGATTACTGTCGAAAGGCGGTGCGCAATCACAATCAACGTGCGGTTTTTGGCCACAGCATCGATCGCCTGGCGCATCAGCTGCTCGTTAATGCCATCGAGGCTCGAGGTGCTCTCGTCGAGCAGCAGAATAGGTGGCGCGGCAAGCAGTGTGCGGGCAATCGCCAAGCGCTGACGCTCGCCACCCGAAAGCATGATGCCCTGCTCTCCAACCTCGGCATCTAGCCCGCGCTTGTCGCGCTTCAGAACGTCGGTTAGGTTTACCTCTTTAAGCACTGCCCTCAGTTGCTTATCGGTGGCATCTGGCGCACCGATCAAAAGATTGTCACGGATGCTGCCCGCCAAAACCGGAGCGTCTTGTTCGACGTAGCCAATTTGTGAACGCAGCGCTTGTCGACTGATGCTGTGCACCGGTTGCCCGTCAAGCAAAATTTCGCCGCCGGTTGGCTCGTAGAAACGTTCGATAAGTGAAAGAGTGGTGGACTTTCCCGAACCAGATGGACCAACAATGGCTACCCGAGTTCCGCGCTCAATTTTGAAACTTACTTTTTCTAGAACTTCGCGCGGAGCATTGGCTTCGACACCTTCGGCGGCTTGCGCGGCGTAGGCAAACGAGACTTTCTTAAACTCGATGGCAATATTGTTTACCGCTTTGCGCTTTGGTGCGCTCTGACGTTCTTCATCAGTATCTTCGAGCGGAACATCAATTACTTCTTGAATGCGTGCTAGAGCACCCAACCCAGTCTGCACCGAACTGTAAGCACCAAATGCTTGACCAACCGGTCGAATCATCAGGAACATCAAAAGAATAAATGTCACCAGGCTGGCAACCGGGGTGTCACCGTTTGCCACGCGATAACCACCAACACCAAGCACAACAATGAATGCACCGTTAGCTGCCAAGCCACCAAGTGGGGTAACGCTGGCATTGATTCGCGCAATCTTTACGCCCTGCTGGTATGCCTCTTTGGCATCGTTAATAATTTGCTCGCTTTCGCGGGTTTCGGCACTTGCCGCGCGAATGGTGCGCACCGCGCTAAGTGCGCGTTCTACCGAGGCAGACATATCGCCAACTCGTTCCTGCGCCTTGGTGGTTGCCGAGCGAATGCGGCGGGCAGAAATTCCAATCGCCGCAACCGCAATCGAAATCATCAACAGTGTCAGACCCAGCAGAATTGGGTCGATGATTGCCATGGCAATTACCGAGCCCACAAAAATCAATGCACCACCGGCCGCATCGACCAAACCTTGAGTGAGTACCGCGCGCAAAAGGGTTGTGTCGCTGCCCACACGCGAAACCAAGTCACCGGTGCGACGAAGATCATATTCGGGAATGGGTAGGCGAAGCAGGCGAGTGGCAAGTTGGCCGCGAGCGGTCAGCACAACACCTTCGCCGGCCTTGGCAAGCACGTAATAAAGGAATCCGCTGGCAACCGCGCTGCCGATTACTACGGCTAGCAAAATCAATGCCAGGGCACCGATATCCTGGCCATTTTGCACTGCGGTAATTACCTGGCCAACCACCAGTGGTTGAGCAAGTGAAATTGCGGCGCCGACAATTGAAAGTATTACAGCAACCACAAGTGCCCCGCGGTGTTGCTTTAGGTAAGGCATTAGTTGGCTGAATTTAGCCTTAGGCCCATTGTCTTTAGGGGTGAATTGTCTGCCGCGGCGGCCCATCATGCTCATTGTTATTTAAACCACTTCTTCTAGGTGGGGATTCCCCAGAATTGACTCATTTAATAGGTAGTTGATCTCTTGCAGGCTTAGCGCGTTAGTGTAAGCGGTGCTTTTGTAAAAGCGCGAATAGTCCACGCTCTGCAGTGCCGCCAGCGCCTTTGGGTGCTTGAGCTTCAGAAACATTTTTGTGGTGTTCGGCTTACGTGCGAAATCGGTGGCTACTTTGCCACAACCAAAACCAAAAATGGTTAGTGCTACATCGGCATCCATCGGGTTGGTCTTTTCAATCAGACCTTGATCTTGCACCAGATACTTCGGGCGAAGCACGCTCTTGCGTTGCCAGATTTGAAAGCAGGTTGCTAGCGCGTTTTTATCAGATAGCTTCTGGCCAGAGTCATTCTCGTAATCAATCTCGATGTCGTGATCGGAAACCAGGTGAAAGCGGCGATCCAATCGGTTGATCACCGACCACTTGCGCCAAGATCGTGGCACGATGAAACAAATGTATTCGCTGTGGTCGGCCGCTTTGTTAAAAAAAGGAATCGATAGTGCGTTGTTGCGACCGAAAGGCGGGTTTGAGATAGTCACCGCGTTTTGGACCGAGACCTTGGCGTGCAAGAAATCCTGTTTACTAACCGAATCGTGCTTTGGCTCGATGTCGAATGACAAGAAATTCTTTACGCCGAATTTCTCTGCAGCTTTAATAAATGACCCGGTTCCACCGGCCGGCTCAAGAATCGTGCGGTCGGCAAGATCTGGAACCAAAGCGGCAACTTCGATGATTAGCGAATCAGCCAGGTAGCTTGGCGTGTAGTACTGCTCTTTACCGGTGACCCGCTTATTTCCA
>JBEGRY010000060.1:0-4943 GCA_041180265.1 Actinomycetota bacterium
GATTCGCACTCTTGCTCGCATTGCAGCGGGCGCAGCTAGCGGTGGATTCAGCGTTGGCGTTTGTGGTGAAAGTGCAAGTGACCCTGCTTTCGCGGTTGTGCTTGCCGGTCTTGGCATTAACTCGGTTTCGGTTTCGGTTTCCCAGGTTGGTGCGGTTCGTGCATCACTTAGTGCACTTGACCTAGCCAAGGCTAAAGAAGTTGCTAATGCTGTTCTTCTTGCAACATCGCCAGAAGATGCAAAGGCAGCAGCACTTGACGCACTATCAAACCTCTAGTTTTTAAGAGTTTTTGCCTAGGCGCAGATGCGCTTTACAACCTCGTTGAATAACGCCGCACGGTCTTCGTTGTCGGCGCCGGCCAGGTAATACTCACGCATCTTGCGACGCGCTTCATACGCCTCGGCGGTATCTGCACTTAGTAGTTCTTTGATTGCCTTGGCAAAGTCCTTATGCTCTCGGCCGTCAACCACAACACCCGATTTGCCCATTGGGTAGCGTTCTGCAAAGTCTTTGGCGCTTTGATCCATGCTGACTAGTAGGTAAGGTTTCAGACTGAATAGCCAGTCGCTCATGATGCCCGAAAGGTCAGAAACGATCATGTCGCTCATATTGGTGGCCTGATTCACTGTTATTTCGGTCTCGGCAGCTGGGCCATAAACGTGGTTGCGGCCGGTGCTGTTGGCGTGCTGTTCAAGCAACTCGTGCACCTCGCGAATAATGTGTGCGCCTTCGGCCGTGCGAGCACAGAACGGGTGTGGTCGGTAAACCACGCTGGCGCCGGCATCTAGCAAGGCCTGCACCAATTGCGGGGTCACGGTGAGGCTCGATAGTTCTTCGCCAAGCGCCGAACCACCCCAGGTTGGCGCCACCAAAACGGTTGGCTCCTTAGGGTTTACCGGGCCGGTCGCTACATTCATGCCACCGAGTTGCGGGCGACCAACGATTTCGAACTTATCGGCAGCAATCTTTACTCCGTTGCGTTCGTATCGGTCAACACCAGCCTGACCGGCAACAAAAATCTTGGTGAACATTCCCGAGACGGGGTTAAAGCTTGCGGTTTTTTCGCTGTCGCCGTGCATTAGCTGCGCGTGCATCAGGTGCGGGAATCGCACTACTTCGGTATTTTCACGAGCATTGTTCACATACATAATGAACTTCAGACTTGGCAGGTTACAAACTTCGATTAGCTTGTCGCGATCGCGGGCAATAATTACCTGCGCCTTTTTGGTCATCTTTTGCAATTCATTCGCCATGCTTGGTCGGCGAGTAATAATGATCCACTCCAGGCCAACATTTTCGAACGGCTTAATCCACATGCGAATTTGGTAAAGAGTTTCTTCATCACCGTCGAAGAAGACTGCAAACTTTGGAGTTAGACCCGCTAATGACTTTGTGTCTTTGGTGGCAAGTGTGCCACCCATGTTCATTCCCCAATTGCGCAAAATTGTGCTGAGGTATCGAAGAACCTTCGAGACAAAAATTATGAAAGTACCTAAAGTCTTAATGATTCGCTCCAACGTGCTTTTTTGTGGCTAAATACGAACCTACCAAAACCAACGGGAATCCGATCAGAATTCCGGTGGTGATTGGCTCGGCAAGCAAAATAATTCCAAGAATTACCGCGACCGCCATATTCATATAGGTAACCAGGCTTGCTCGAGGCACTCCAATTTCGCGAATCAAGCTAAAGAAGGCTACGAACGCAATCGATGAGCAGATTACGCCAAGGCCAAGCAGCGAGCCCCACGCTTCAACACTTGGTAGGGCGGCAATTTCTAGTGGCAGCGCAAAAAGCGCTGGCACCGCATAGATCACCGCGACCATTGCCATGGCCAAACCGTTGATCGCCACCGACGAAACACCTGGCATTTTGTGGTTGGCCACAACCGGTGCAATTGCGTAACCTGCCGAAGCCAAAATCACCATTCCAACATGTTGCAGCGACAGGTGACCGTTGATGGCATCAATGCCAACCAACAACACCACGCCGCTGAAGCCAATCACAAGACCAACCAATGTCTTTGGGTGACCAAGTGATTTGTCACGCAAAAAGAAGTATCCGAGTATCAAACCAAAAAATGGCACGGTGGCAACCAATAGCCCGGCTAGACCCGAGCTGATCACGCGTTCGGCCTCTGGAATTAGAAACCACGGCCCAACCATTTCGAGGAGTGCATAGGCCAAAACCCAGCGCCAGTTCTTAATTGCAGGCATTAGAACTTTACGGTGCATGGCTATTGGAATTAGCACCAAGGCGCCGATAACCACTCGGGTAAAGATGATTGTTGGTGTCGAGAACTCCTCAACGGCTAGCCGAATGAAAAGATAGGGCAACCCCCAGGCAACGCCAACCAGCAAGAATAACCACAGGGATTTACGACTCATAAAGCCAGCCTAATCAAGCACCTAGGGCTAAATTGAGCCTATGAACAAAATAGTCGGGGGCATCCGTGCAGTCACAGCCGGATTAATTATTTGGGCAATTATTTGGCAGATCACTGATCGCCTAGCAAATGGATTATTCAGACCAACCGAGTATTTTGCATACTTCAGCATCGAGAGCAGCATGATTGCCGCCGTTGTCATGGCGGTGTCAGCTGCAACAGCATTTCGCGGTGTTTCCGAAACGAAATTACTAAGCATTGTTCGACTTTCGGCTGCAACTTATTACGCAGTGGTATCGCTGGTTTACAACCTGTTGCTTCGCGGAATGGCAAATGATGTGCGTGATGGAAATTACGACTGGCCTGTTTTACCAAACGAAATCATTCACGTATATGCTCCGATAATTGTGATTCTAGATTTGTTGCTTTCGCAATCAGCGGTGCGGGTTCGCCTGCGTGCGGCGTGGTGGGTCACTCTTTACCCACTCGCTTGGCTTGGCTTCTCGGTTGCCCGCGGCATGGCCGATGGTTGGTGGCCTTATTGGTTTATTGACCCTACCGGTGATGGCGGGGTTGCAGGCATGCTGACCTACATTGCGGCAATCACAGTGTTTCTAGTTTCGGTTGCTTTTGTATTCCTGCTTTTGCAGCGCCTAGCTTCTAAATTAGTCGGCGGCCGCTAGCTGACCGCAAGCCCCGTCAATTTCTTTTCCGCGAGTATCGCGAAGCGTTGTTGGCACCCCAGCTTTTTCCAGACGTCGAACAAATTCGTTTTGCACGTGCGGTTCGCTTGCAGTCCAGATAGAACCCGGGGTTGGGTTTAGCGGAATTGGATTGACGTGCACCCAGCCCTTGCCTCGCGCGTTTAGTTTTTCTGCAAGTAAATCTGCACGCCAGGCATGATCGTTCATGTCTTTGATTAGTGCGTATTCAATCGAAACTCGGCGGCCAGTTTTATCAAAGTATTCACGTGCTGCATCAAGGGCCTCGTCGACTTTCCATTTTGAATTCACTGGGATTAATTCGTCGCGAAGTTCATCATCTGGAGCGTGAAGTGACAGCGCGAAGGTAACGGGAATGTTTTCGTCGGCAAGTTTGTGAATTGCTGGCACCAAGCCAACTGTTGAAACCGTAATTCCTCTTGCGCTCATACCCAAGCCCTCTGGTTGCGGTGCAATCATGGTGCGAACCGCATCGAGCACGCGGTTGTAATTTGCAAGTGGCTCACCCATGCCCATGAAGACGATGTTGGTTACGCGCTCTGGCGCATCTTTGAGTTGGGCCTTACTGCCACCAAGTTCACCGCGAGCAATAACCTCGTTGGCACGCACAATTTGATCAACAATCTCACCGGCGCTCATGTTGCGAGTGAGTCCCGCTTGACCGGTGGCGCAGAACGGGCAGTTCATGCCACAGCCTGCCTGGCTGCTAATGCAAAGTGTGATGCGACCGGTGTATCTCATCAATACTGACTCGACAAGTGCGCCATCGTAGAGGCGCCATAAAAACTTTATGGTGTCGCCATTTTCGGTCTTTAGCCGCTTTACCTCGGTTAGCAAGGTTGGCAGTAGGCCATTTACTAGCTCTTCACGCCCGGCCGCCGGCAGGTCAGTCATTTTGGCAGGGTCGCTGGTGTAGTGGGTGAAGTAGTGTGTGGCAATTTGCTTAGCCCTGAAGGGGGCAATGCCTACCGCTTTCAGGCGCTCGGCACGTTCCTCGGCAGTTAGGTCAACCAGGTGCACCGGTGGCTTGCCGCGCTTAGGCTCGGCGAACATCAAAAGAGGTTTGCCTTCGGCATCTTTCTTTTGTGTCCAGCCCTCGGTTGCGGGGCGAACTTGGCGTGGAGTATCCATTTGCCTCTAGTCTAGGTCGTTGCCGTTCACCATAGGATTGGCTGGTGGCGCGTAAAAAATCCATTCTTGATCCGGTTGCGGTATCCATGATCGCAATGGGCGCGATTGTTGCCGGCTTCTCAGTTTGGCAAATGGTTGCTCAAGAATCTCTTTCGGCCAACACCCAACAACAAGCCGCCGAGGTTGAACCACTGATTACCTCTGCCGAGGCCGCTGTGTCGGGTGACCTTAAGGTTGGCGAGGTTTTCGCAAAACTTTATGTGCCACGATTTGGCAAAGATTATGTTCGCCAGATTGCCGAAGGCACCAGCGTTAGCAAAGTTCTGAACACAGTTGGCATAGGTCACTATCTGGGCACTGCAATGCCGGGTGAAGTTGGTAACTTTGCAATCGCGGGGCACCGCGCAGGAAACGGTGGCCCTATGCGCCACATCGATAAATTCACAAATGGTGATTTGGTTTACGTTGAAACCGCAACAACCTGGTTTACCTACAAGTACCTTGAGCAACAGGTGGTTGACCCAACCGCGCTTGAAGTGATTGATCCGGTGCCGGTTGGCCTTACGGCTTCAACCAGTTCAAACAAGTTTCTAACTATGACAACCTGCACGCCGATTTACGTAAACACGCAGCGAATTGCAGCTTGGTTCGAACTGGTTGACGAGCAACCGGTTAGTTCCGGGCGCCCTTTCTAGTCAGCTGCAC
>JBEGRY010000061.1:0-4909 GCA_041180265.1 Actinomycetota bacterium
TGCTTAAAAACCCATCAAGTTTTATTAATTCGACCCCGCACATGACCTTCGTTCGCGGCGCAAAAGACGTGGACTATCTAAAACGACGCTATGAAGCCCTAAAGAACGAACCGCTATTTGCCGGCATGGAATACAGCGAGGATGCCAGGATTATCGGCAGCTGGGCGCCGCTACTAATAAAAGATCGAGTCATCAATGAACCGATTGCCGCCACCAGAATTGCTTCTGGCACCGACGTCGATTTCGGTTCAATTACGCGACAACTATTCGAATATCTAGAATCCAATGGCGCCACCATCTCAACAGGCACCGAAGTACAGGATCTCACCCGAAACGCGGACCGCACCTGGAACCTTCGAATTCGTAATCTGCAAACGACTAACAACGAATATCTGAATGCACGTTTCGTATTCGTTGGCGCAGGCGGTTGGGCGCTGAAGCTCTTACAGAAATCTGGCATTGCCGAGGCTAAAGGTTATGGGACTTTTCCAGTTGGCGGGCAGTGGTTGCGGACCGACCGACCAAACCTTGTCGAACAACACAAGGCAAAGGTTTACAGCCAGGCTTCGGTTGGCGCTCCACCAATGTCAGTTCCCCATCTGGACACTCGAGTGGTCGATGGAAAGACCGCGCTGCTATTTGGTCCTTATGCCACCGCTAATCCGAAATTCTTGAAGAACGGTTCGCTGCTAGATCTGCCAGCATCTCTGCGCCCGGCGAACTTGATTCCATACCTTGCAGTTGGGCTGACAAGTTTTCCATTAGTCAAATATCTGTTGGGTGAGTTGATCAAGACCAAGCAGAAGAAGTTCGCCTCGCTCCTTGAATTCATGCCCTCTGCCCGCATTGAAGATTGGGAACTCTTAAATGCCGGTCAGCGTGCTCAAGTCATTAAGAAGGATTCGCGTAAGGGTGGTGTGCTGCAGTTTGGAACCGAAGTAGTCACCGCGCACGACGGTTCAATCTCAGGCTTGCTTGGTGCCTCCCCGGGCGCATCAGTGGCAGTGCATGTAATGCTTCAGGTACTAGAGCGATGCTTTCCAAAGGATTTTCAAAATTGGAAGACCGATCTAAAGCGCATGATTCCAAGCTTCGGATCGAAACTTAATTCGGACCCAGTTGCCGCGGCGGCGTCACTTGCCGAAACCACGCATACGCTAAACCTTAAATAAAAAACGCCTCCCTCAGGAGGCTTTTTTATTGGTGGTCGATACTGGGATCGAACTAGCAAATTCGACGTCAGTCGAATTTGAGTCGCTGGTTCGCAGCAACCCGAGTGGTCGATACTGGGATCGAACCAGTGACCCCTTCCATGTCAAGGAAGTGCGCTACCGCTGCGCCAATCGACCAATGCAATTTCTTGCGTTTTTTCTTTGGAGGTGGAGACGGGATTTGAACCCGTGGTTTGACAGCTTTGCAGGCTGTTGCTTTGGGCCGCTCAGCCACTCCACCATGCGCATCCCGGCTCACGCCTACCGCGAGCGGATGACGAGATTCGAACTCGCGACCCCAACCTTGGCAAGGTTGTGCTCTACCAACTGAGCCACATCCGCGTGCCTTGTTTCCAAGACTTGGCTACTCTAACCCAAAAAATCGGTCATCGCAAACCTCTAACCGCGCCAACTCCAGCGCGGATCGCTTTGTGAATAGGCATTTTCGCCATGGATAACGCTGTCGACGCCAGCAATTTCATCAGTGCTGGTCACTCGAAGGCCAATGGTTTTCTGAATCGCAAAGCCGATTAAATACGAGGCTCCAAAGGCGAAAAACATCACGACCAATGCACCGATAATTTGCTTGATCAACTGGTCGGCACCGAAGCCCAACAGCAGGCCGACGTTGTTACCGAACAATCCGATGAAGATAGTTCCAACTAATCCACCGACTAGGTGAATGCCGACCACGTCGAGCGAATCGTCAAAGCCAAGAATGTACTTTAACTCAATAGCAAGAGCACAAACCACGCCAACAATCAGCCCAAGCAGCAGGGCCCAAATTGGAGACAAATATGCACACGAGGGCGTAATCGCCACTAGCCCCGCGACAGCGCCGGAAGCTGCTCCGATCGATGTTGGTTTTTTGTGAACGAGCTGTTCATAGAGAATCCAACTGACCATGGCCCCCACCGGCGCGGCCAAGGTGTTAATGAATGCGATTGATGCGGTGCCATCTGCCGCTAATTGAGAACCCGCATTGAATCCGAACCAGCCAAACCAGAGAATTGCAGCCCCGATCAAGGTAAGTGGCACATTGTGTGGTGCGTGCATTCCCTTGGTAAAGCCAAAACGTTTTCCGACGACAAGTGCGAGCGCTAGGGCTGATGCTCCCGAAGCAATCTCGACAACGGTTCCACCGGCGAAATCAAGAACACCGATTTCATGCACCAGCCACCCACCAGCCACTACTTTGCCGTCTACAACGGTGAAATTGAAAATCCATGAAGCGACTGGAAAATAAACCACCGTTGCCCAAATTGCGGCAAACAGCATCCATGCACCGAACTTGGCACGGTCGGCGATAGCGCCCGAAATAAGTGCAACCGTGATGATTGCGAAAGTTCCTTGAAAACCCGCGAAGGCTAAACCGAAACCGTCGCCCGATTTTGCTTGTGCAAGAACGTCGGCCAGCAAGAGCTTGTTCAGATCAATAGCGAACACGCCGTCTAGCCCAAAGAAATTCTCTGCACCTGCGCTAGCAAACGAAATTGCATAACCATAAATAATCCAGAGCGTGCCGATTAATGCAAGCGAGCCGAAGCTCATCATCATCATGCTCACTACGCTCGATGCGCGCACTAACCCACCATAGAAAAACGCAAGCCCTGGTGTCATGAACAACACCATCGCTGAGCAGATAATCAGGAACATTGTGGTGTTCTGGTGAATCATTGCGCCTCCTTCTTACATGCCAAAAGGAGGGGTCGCGAAACCCCTCCTCCGAGCAAACTAACTAGCCTCGATCTTGACCAAACGCATAGGCCTCTTCACCGTGAACCACGGTGTCAATGCCAGCGATTTCGTCTTCTGCCTTGACTCTGAAACCCATGGTTTTTTCAACGATGAACCCAAGAATCAAAGCCATTACGAAGCTGTAAACCAAAACTGCCACTGCCCCAAGTGCCTGCATTGAGAATTGGTGCCAGCCAAAACCGAATACCGCACCGACTCCGTTTCCAAACAAACCAATCCAAAGAGTACCCACGATTCCACCGACAAGGTGAATGCCAACTACATCGAGTGAATCGTCGAAACCGAAGGTGAACTTAAGGTCAACCGCCAGTGCACAGAGTGCTCCGGCCACAAGACCCAACGCAATTGCCCAAACCGGGTCAAGCGACGCGCAGGCTGGTGTGACTGCTACCAGACCAGCAATGGCACCCGAGCCTGCTCCAATTGATGTTGCTTTTCCGTGCTTGAATTTCTCAACGAGAATCCAGCCCAGCATTGCGGCTGCTGGGGCGGCGAGTGTGTTGATGAACGCAATCGCTGCTAGTCCGTCGGCAGCTAGCTCAGATCCAGCGTTGAAGCCGAACCAACCGAACCATAGCAAGGCAACGCCAAGCAGGGTTAGCGGCACGTTGTGCGGCTGACTAATTCCCTTGCTGAAACCAAAGCGCTTACCAAGCACAATGGCCAGCGCCAAACCAGCTGCACCGGCATTGATGTGCACGGCAGTACCACCGGCGAAGTCGATCACCCCAAGGCCGTAAACAATCCAGCCACCGTCGACAACCTTGCCGTCTTCAAGCGTGAAGTTGAATACCCAGTTTGCGACTGGGAAATATACGATTGTCGCCCAAAGCCCGGCAAACACCATCCAGGCACCAAATTTTGCACGGTCAGCGATTGCTCCTGAAATCAGAGCAACCGTAATTATCGCGAATGTTGCTTGGAACGCCACAAAGGCCATGCTTGGAAAAGCGCCGCTTGGCGCCGCGGCATCTGCAACCTGGGCCTGAAGACCAAGAGAAGCAAGATCAATTCCAAACCAGCCATCGATACCGATGAAGTTTCCTACCCCATCGTTTGCGAATGAAATTGCATAGCCATAAAGAACCCAAAGCACGGCAATAAGACCAAGTGAGCCAAAGCTAAGCATCATCATGCTTACTACGCTCTTAGCCTTGACCATGCCGCCATAGAAGAACGCCAAACCGGGCGTCATTAGCAAAACAAGTGCTGCTGATATAAGAACAAATGCGGTATTACCCTGATCCATTTGTTTACCTCTCTCTAAGAAAACAAATAGGAACCAGAAATTCTGGTTTCTACGAGAGAGTCTGCTGGGTGAAAGTTTCTAAAACCGACCCGAATTGTTTCGGGTTTGTAAAACCTATTCGGTCATTGCCCCAATGCGCGAAACCGCGCGTAGGTACTTCTTGCGATAGCCACCTGAAAGGTACTCGGGCGAAAAGACCGTTGTCAGAGCCAGGCCCGAGGCGCGGATTTGAAGTTGAGACTCATAGGCACGGTCCACAAAAGCCACGAAACGTAGCGCGTCTACTTGGTCTACGAGTGTGTGTGCGTTCATGATGCCTAGGCGCGTGACACCATCTAGCAAACGACCGTAACGACTCGGGTGGATTGTTGACAGGTGTTTTAGCAACTCATCAAAATCGTCCAGCACAACGCTTCGACCATCGGCCAGCGAAAGCCAATCGAAAACTTCCTGGTCGCTGAAAACCTTGGGCTCAACATCTACAGGACGGTGGCGGTGGTCTTCGCCATCGATGCGGACCATTTGAAATTGATCAGCAATGCCGTGAATTTCGCGCTGGAAATCTGCCGCTGCAAACCGACCCTCACCCAGGGCATTCGGCGGAGTATTACTGGTTGCTGCAAATCGAATACCCTTTGGGGCAAGTTCGTTAAGCAAGCGCGACATCATCATGGTGTCACCCGGGTCATCC
>JBEGRY010000062.1:0-4872 GCA_041180265.1 Actinomycetota bacterium
ATCACTCAAGCCACAAAGGGTGCCGTGTTTGCCAGCAGCCGCCCAACTTTGCTTGGCGTTGGCGCTGCCCTGATGCCTAACCTTTCGGGTGAGAAAAACATTTTGCTAGGTGGCATGGCGCTTGGTTTTGGCCGCAAAGAAATGGAGCAGTCGGTCGATGCGATTACCGAGTTCGCCGGCCTTCAAGAAGCAATTGACCTGCCAATGCGCACCTATTCGCAAGGCATGTCGGCGCGACTGAGATTTGCAATTGCAGCACACCGCACCCACGACATTTTGATTATTGACGAAGCTCTTGCCGTTGGTGACAAGGCGTTCCGTATGCGCAGCGAGGCACGCATGCGCGAGATGCGCGATGATGCCGGCACGGTGTTTTTAGTTAGCCACAGCATGAAGTCGATCAAAGACACCTGCAACCGAGTGCTCTGGCTTGAAAAAGGTGACCTGCGCATGGATGGCGACCCAGACACCGTGATTGCCGCTTACGAAAAATTTATTGACGAGCAAGCCGGCGAATAATGGTGGCTAAGAAATATCCGGCGATCTCGGTAATCATGCCGGTACTGAACGAAGAAGCACACATAGCCGATGCAATTGAAAGTGTGCTGGCGCAAGAGTATCCGGGTGATTTAGAACTATTGCTTGCCCTTGGCCCAAGCAGCGATAAGACCAATGAGATTGCCGCCGCGATTGCCAAAAAGAACAAAAAGGTGCGCCTGATCGACAACCCGCGCGGGCTGACCACTGTGGGTCTGAACGAGTGCATTCGCCAGAGCAAGAGCGAAATCATCATTCGCATCGATGCACACAGCGAACCGGCCGAGGGCTATTTCAAGCGCGGCGTTGAGATTCTGCAAGAGCAGAAGGCCGACCTAGTTGGCGGCATCATGGATGCCCGCGGCAAGGCAGCTTTTCAGAGCGCGGTGGCCTGGGCCTACACCAGCCGATTTGGAATTGGTGGCGCTAACTTTCACGTGGGTGGCGAAGCCGGTGAAGCCGAGAGTGCGTACCTTGGAATATTCAAGAAGAGCGCACTTGACCGCGTGAACGGCTACGACGAAGAAATCATTCGCGGCGAAGACTGGGAGCTTGCACAGCGAATCAAGAAAACCGGCGGCTTAGTCTGGTTTAGCCCAGAACTGCGCGTGCTCTATTGGCCGCGCGGCACCGTGGCAAAACTTGCAAAACAATTTATGGCAACCGGAATTTGGCGCGGTGATTTAACCAGACGAGACCCAAGCGGGGCGAGCCGCCGCTACTGGATTCCGCCGCTAGTTGTTTTCGCGTGCGTAAGTGGAATTTTCTCGCTGGCCTATGGAAACCCGATCGGTATCTTGCCGTCGGCGTTCTATTTACTTGGTGTTGCGTTCTTGGCTACCATCGCGCGCAACATGAGCGTGAAGCAGCGAATCGCAATCATGGTTGCGCTACCGGTGATGCACTTTAGTTGGGGCATCGGATTTTGGCGTGGCTATTTTATTGGCGCAAAGGGCACCCTAGATAAATCTCGCGTGACCGGGCCAAGCAAATGAACCTTAAGGCCTACACACCAACTCGCGTGCTGGGTGCGCTTAATCGCCGTCGCGCAGATTTTTATCGCAAGTTGCAATACAAGCCGCAGAACACCACTGAACTTCGCAACGCAGTGCTGTTCGAATCTTTCCAAGGGAAGATGATTGGCGATAACCCGCTGGATATTTTTTACGAACTAAAGCGCGTGCGCCCTGAGTTGGAATTCTTCTGGACGATTCAAAAAGGCAAGACCAAAGCGCCGACCGGTTCAACCGCAGTGGTGCACGGTAGCAAGCAGTGGCTTGAACTTTTAGCAACCGCTAAATACCTTGTGAACAACACAAATTTTCCTTGGTACTTTCGCAAGGTCGAAGGTCAGGTTTATTTGCAAACCTGGCACGGCACACCGCTAAAAAGACTTGGTCGCGACATTCCAGGCAACACGCTTACCCAGAGTTACCTAAACACCATGGATCGCGAAGCCAGCTATTGGAACGCGCTGATCAGCCCGAGCAAATACTGCACCGAGATTTTTCCAAGCAGCTTTAACTACAACGGGTTGATTATTGAGACGGGGTATCCGCGTAATGATCGCCTGAAGACTCAGCCGGCTGGGCTGCGCGATCGCGTGCGCAAGCAACTTGGGGTTGACGACAAAACCTGGTTGGTGCTTTATGCGCCAACCTGGCGCGATTACAACCGCAGCGCAACCGGCAAGTGGCAGAGCGTGAATTACCTTGACCAGAACACCAAGTTGCCTGCCGGGTTCAAGCTGGCCTATCGCGGCCACACCAACACCCACGCGGCGCACACTGCCAAGACCGCCGGCGGCGCCATTGATGTGACCACCTACCCGGATGTAACCGAGCTGTATTTGGCGGCCGATGTGTTGATCACGGATTATTCGAGCGTGATGTTTGATTTCACCGTGACCGGCAAGCCAGTAATCTTCTTGGCGCCTGACCTGGCCGAATACGAGGCCAAGCGTGGGTTCTATTTTGATTTTGCCGCCGAGGCGCCGGGCCCGATCTGCTCGACCACCGGGCAGGTGCTTGAGGCGCTGCTGAAACTACCCGAGGTTAGTCGCGAATTTGCCGGCAAATACGGTGCTTGGCAGGCTAAATTCAATGCTCATGAAGACGGCAAGGCCGCAGAACGCGTGGTTTCGGCTATCTTTGCCTGACCCTGTTTAGACTTGAGGGATGTCGAAACAGATCGTGATTCTCGCTGCCGGAATGGGCACCCGCCTAGCCCGACCGCTGCCAAAGCCGTTAACCGAGTTAAAAGACGGCCGCTCAATCATGCAGCAGCAGATCGACAACATGAAGCGCGCCTTCGGCGACACATTCCGCCTGATGATCGTGGTGGGCTTCAAACTTGAGGCGATCATTGAGCGCTTTCCAGAAGCCACCTTTGTTTACAACGAGCTTTACGACCAGACCAACACCAGCAAGTCGCTGCTGAAGGCGCTGAAGGCATCGGGCGACGGCAGCGTGCTTTGGCTAAACGGTGACGTGGTGTTTGACCCTCAGGTGCTTGAACGTGTGAAGAGCGAGATCGAGGCCGACCACTCATTCGTCGTGGTGAACACCGCCAAGGTGAGCGACGAAGAAGTTAAATACACCCTCGATGACACCGGCTTCATCAACCAGCTTTCAAAGACCGTGGTCGGTGGCCTTGGTGAGGCAGTTGGCATTAACCACGTTTCGTCAACCGACAAGATCAAACTGATTAAGCGTCTTGAAGAAGTTGGCGACCAGGATTATTTCGAGCGCGGTATTGAAGTTGGCATCGAGAGCGATTCACTTAGATTCAAGGCAATCGACATTAGCGACCTATACGCAGTTGAGGTTGACTTTGCCGAAGACCTAGAGCGCGCAAATCTAGAGCTCTAAAGCGCAATTGAAACGGTAAGTTTTGAGCCGCCAAACGATTGCGATTCAAATTTCCAGTTTCCATTCGAAACATTTTTAAACAAAGAAGTACCAAGGCCAGGCTTACCACTTCGTGGCCCAAGGCCATCGTCTGTAATTTCTATCTCAATTTGTTGATTGTTTTTTAAAATTGAAATCCGAACGTGTTTTGCCAACCCGTGCCTAACGCCATTTGCCACAGCTTCTTCTACAACTTGAATAACAAGAATCTTGACTCGATCTGCAATTGCATCGCAGTCTGCAGCAACGCTCAAGTAAACTTCAACAAATCCACTCCACTGTTTCAAGCTCTCGCTGATAACGTGCGACAGAGTGCCACCTAATCGATAAGAAAATTTAGAATTTGCCGTGTCAAGAATATTCTCAATGTTTGCTAACGCTGCATTTAGTCTGGTCTCAGTGGGGTCTGCGCGCTCTAGGTTTAGGGCTACAGACAGCAATTTATTTTGAACTTGCCCGTGCAGGTAATTTGCAAGATCTCGATTTAGGATTCTTGCCTGAGAAATTCGGGCGGCTTGATCGAGAGTATCTTGTCCAAGCAGTTCGGCAAGCTCAGCCGACAGTGCATCCTGATTCTTTCTAATGCCAATAAGAAAGGAGCTAATAAAAGAAAGTTCAAATAGCCATATCCAGATACCGAGGATTGTCTCTACCGGCCGGAAGGATGCTAAATAGCCAAATAGCTGTTGTCCTGAGTAGAAGCTAATGAAAGCCGCAAAGCCGGTGACAAATGCCATCCAGATAAATCGCAACAAAAAGATTCTGATTTTGAAAAAACTTGCAAGCCAATAGGCGAGATAAATGATGAGTGCTGCGTGCACGCCGCGGGCAAAGGCCTCGCCAAGATCCACCAATCTAGCGATTGATGGCACATAAGTGGCGAAATAAACTAAGGCGACTATAAATCTGGCCTCTGTAAAGCCAAATAGAGCTGCCTTCAAGGTTTCTTGCAAGGTGAACCCAGGCAGACTGCGGTTTTCCTGATCCCAAAGTCTGTGGCTAAGCGGCCTAAGTTCCTCAGAAACTAATTTACGAATCACACCCGCGTAGGCAATGTTTGAGGTATCTGAAGAATCTGAAGCAACTGCTTTAAGTTGAGTTCGAAAGTTTTCGGTGAGTCGGCTAAGTGCCGCAATGTTTTCACGTGCATGGGAAGAATCAGGGTCGCTGAGTGCAATTTGCACCCGTTCGGCAACTAATGCCTCACGCTGATTTCGCAAGAGCTCCAGTCGATAGCCAACCAGTGCTATTGCCGGGATTAACCAAGCCCCCAAAAGCACGGTCTGCAAAATCCTCGATGTGATGGCATGCTCTAAATTTGGTTCAATCGAAATGAGCCAGCAGAAAACTCCAGTTAGCACTCCTTTCAGGGCGCCAACTGAAGCTCCGAATGCAATTACTGCAATTAGAGGCACATTCTTTTTAC
>JBEGRY010000063.1:0-4840 GCA_041180265.1 Actinomycetota bacterium
AACGGATAATTCGGGCTCGCGTACAAGGTTCAGGTCGGGCCGGCGTTTGATCTCTTCGGCAATTTCCTGCGCGAGCTCTATGTTGTGTGTTACAGCTGATCGGTAGTTGGCTACGCCATGTGTTGCCAGTGAGAACCATAGCGGTAACCCTCGTGGTCGACGAGTCAGGTTGAAGGCGTAATCAGACGGATTCCATTCGTTCGACTCGGTCAGAACGTCGAGGTATTCGCCATGTTGGGTATGCGCGTTGTGGCCGAGTTCAGGTTTGCGATAAACCAACGCGCAGGCATCGAACGGTGCAAACAACCACTTGTGTGGGTCAACAATAAAACTGTCGGCGCGTTCTACACCGGCAAATCTAGCTTTAGCTACTGGCGAGAGAATTCCGGCTAGACCATATGCGCCATCGACATGGAACCAAATATTGTTGCGGTTCGCGATCTCACCAATTTCATTCAAGCGATCGACGATTCCAAAGTTTGTGGTTCCCGCGGTACCCACAATTGCAAAAACAGACTCTTCGTTACCAGCAAGTGCTTCTGCTACCGCTGCACCGGAAAGGTGGCCGCTGTCGTCTACTTGAGCCTTGATAATCTCGACGCCCATCACCGCGGCGGCTGCCTTGAGTGAAGAGTGTGCCTCACTTGAACAAATAAATTTCCAGCGAGATGGAATCGCTTTATTAGCTGCAATTAGTTTTTGCTCGGCGGTGAATCTGGCTGTGACCAGCGCGCTTAGGTTGCCCAGGGTTCCACCCTGCACAAAAACTCCGCCGGCACCCTTCGGTAAACCAACTTCGCCAGCCAACCAGTGCAGCACTTCGTTTTCGGCAAAAACTGCGCCGGCGCCTTCCATCCATGACCCACCGTAAATTGCCGAGGCGGAAACAATCAGATCGAAAAGCTTTGATGCCTGAGTCGGCGCAGACGGAATGAATGACAGATAGTTCGGGTGATCGGTGGAGATGGTAGCCGGGGCCAACACATCGCCAAAAATTTGTAGTGCGTTGATGCCACCTATGCCAGGTTCGCTAATTGTGGTGCCGGCATTTTGTTTTAGCCATTCGAGCGACCTTGGACCGTCTAGCGGAGGCGGGTCGTACTCCAGGCGAGTGCGTGCGTAGGCAAATACTGCTTCGCGAAGTTTGACCGAGTCGTCATTGACTTTGTGCATGGCGCCAGTCTAATTCGGGGCAGAAACGTCGCCTAACTCGCCGCCCATGGCTTCGATTTCGTTGCGAATTTCATCCATGTTCAGATCTCGAACCGCTTGAATCAGTTCCTCGAGCGCCGCCGCTGGAAGCGCGCCTGCCTGGTTAAACAGCAGCACGCCATCGCGAAAGACCATCAGGGTTGGAATTGACGAAATTCCGGCTTCGGCAGATAGCTCGCTTTCGGCTTCGGTGTCGACCTTGGCGAAACGAATATCGGTGTGCTTTTCTGACGCCGCTTCAAAGACCGGGGCAAACTGCATGCAAGGCCCACACCAACCCGCCCAGAAATCTACAATCGTGATTCCGTCGGCCACAACTGTGTCGCCAAAGTTTGCCGCGCTTAGTTCGATGGTTGCCATGCTACTTACCTCTGTGTTCCATGCCGTGAATTGCGTGTTTATCGATTTCTTCGATTTCGCTCGGCGTAAGTCTAGGTGAAGCAATCGCCTTCAAGTTTTGTTCAAGTTGTTGCACGCTGCTTGCGCCAATAAGGGCTGAGGTCACTGTCGGTTGTCTTAGTACCCAGGTGAGTGCTAATTGGCTAAGGGTTTGACCTCGCGCCGAGGCAATCGCATTTAGTGCATTGGCGTGCTGCAAGTACTCCTGACTAATTTGATTTCCATGTAGAAAATGATTTCTCGCTGCTCGCGAACCCTTTGGCACTGAGCCTGATAGATATCGATCGGTAAGCATTCCTTGCGCTAGCGGCGAGAAAACTATTGACCCGACACCTTCCATGCCAAGCACATCGAAGAGTGAAGTTTCGGCTGTGCGGTCAAACATCGAATAACGCGGTTGATGAATAAGCAGTGGCACTCCCATAGATTCAAGGATTCGTTTTGCTGCCAGAGTCTGTTGGGCGTCATAACTTGAAATTCCGGCATACAGTGCTCGACCTGATTGAACTGCGGTCGCAAGAGCTCCCATGGTTTCTTCTAGCGGTGTGTTCGGGTCAAAACGATGCGAGTAGAAAATGTCTACGTAGTCAACCTGCATGCGCTTGAGGCTCTGGTCTAGCGATGCCAGCAAATATTTTCTCGAACCCCATTCACCGTATGGCCCTGGCCACATGTCATAACCGGCTTTGGTCGACAGGATTAATTCATCGCGAAATTTCAGAAAGTCTTTTTTGAAAATCTTGCCGAAATTCTTCTCGGCAGATCCCGGTGGAGGTCCATAGTTATTTGCCAGGTCAAAATGCGTAACGCCTAGGTCGAAGGCTCGCCTTAGAATCGCGCGTTGATTTGAGAATGAATCAACATCGCCAAAATTGTGCCAGAGCCCCAGTGAAATTTCCGGGAGCAGCAAGCCACTCCTGCCTGTGCGGCGGTACTTCATGGCTTGATATCTTTTGTCATCGGCTACGAAATTCATGGTCAAAGCCTAGGCTAGAAACATGCGTAGTTTCTTTCTGGCCGGTGGCTGCTTCTGGTGCCTCGACAGCACCTACATGCAGTTCAAGGGAATCGACGATGTCGTTGTGGGATACATGGGTGGCCACACCGATCACCCAGATTATGAATCGGTTTGCAGCGGTACAACTGGGCATGCCGAAGTGGTCGAAGTTATTTTCGACGAGAGTGTGATTCCAGCAGAGGTAATCTTGGACATGTTTTTCACTCTGCACGATCCGACTCAGTTAAATCGTCAGGGTGCCGATGTGGGCACGCAATATCGCTCGGCAATGTTCTACAAAGATGACTCTGAGCGTGAAGAATTTGCGACCGCCGTTGATCGTGCAAAAAGTATCTGGGGCGACAAGATCGTCACTGAAATTTCACCGGCCACCGATTTCTGGGTGGGCGAGGGGTATCACCAGGATTTCTTTGCCAAGAATCCAAATCAGGGATACTGCAATGCGGTCGTAGCGCCAAAGATGGCAAAGACCAGGGCCGCTTTCACCGGCTATCTGCGCGACTAGGCGGTTATCCACAATTTATAAGCTGCCTGATATTGCTGGCATGCATCTGGCCAAACTCGAAACAAGTCACAGGGCGTGACTTACCTGTTTCGAGAAAGGCATGAAATGTCAGAAACAATTTCTGTGACCGGCTTGGTGGCAACCACGCCGCGCCACCTGGTTACCCAAGACGGGCTTCCGATCACCTCGTTTCGATTGGCTTCATCGCAACGCAGATTCGATCGTCAGCAAAATAAATTGATAGATGGCGAAACCAATTGGTTCACGGTGACCGCATTCCGGCAGTTGGCGGTTAATGCCGCCGGTTCGGTCAATAAGGGCGATCGAATCACAACCTTCGGAAAACTAAAGGTTCGCGACTGGGACAACGGCGAACGCGCCGGAACTTCGGTCGAGATCGAGGCAGACTCGCTGGGTCACGACTTAACCTGGGGCACCTCGGTGTTTACCCGCACCGTCTTAGTGCGTGAGCCCGAGCCAGAAGAAGAAGGCGAACCAGAGTTAGAGCTAGCCGCCGCGAAGAAATAACCACAGACTGCCGGGCGGGCTCACCCCTCGAGTTCGCTCGGCGCTAGACGCCACCCCATGATGGCGGGCACCCTTTTATAAAAGGTCTCTCAGGTAAAGTAGAACCCGAGCAAGCCGCATAAAAGGGTGCCATTTCTTTGGTAGCCGAGGTTGCCCCTCAAATACCGAAAGTGGTTAATTCTTCATGGCTGAATTCATCTATCAGATGATCAAGGCGCGTAAAGCGCACGGCGACAAGGTAATTCTTGACGACGTAACTTTGGCATTCTTGCCTGGCGCAAAAATCGGCGTGGTTGGTCCTAACGGTGCCGGTAAGTCAACCGTGCTTAAGATCATGGCTGGACTGGACACACCGAGTAACGGTGAAGCACGGCTTTCGCCAGAGCACACGGTTGGCATTTTGCTGCAGGAGCCACCCCTTGACGAGTCGCTAACCGTTTTGGGAAACGTTGAGCTTGCCGTTAGCGGCACCAAGGCAAAGCTCGATCGTTTCAACGAAATTTCGGCGCTGATGTCTGAGCCAGACGCCGACTTCGATGCCCTGCTTGCTGAAATGGGAACGCTGCAGGAGCAGATCGATCACCTTGACGCTTGGGATCTTGACTCACAGCTTGAGCAGGCCATGGATGCGCTGCGCTGCCCACCGGGTGACACCCCGGTAACTCACCTCTCTGGTGGTGAGCGCCGCCGCGTAGCACTCTGCAAACTTTTGCTTGAGAAGCCAGACCTACTCTTGCTTGACGAGCCGACTAACCACCTCGACGCCGAATCAGTGCTTTGGCTAGAGCAGCACTTGGCTAAGTATCCGGGTGCGGTTTTGGCTGTTACGCACGACCGATACTTTCTAGACAATGTTGCCGAGTGGATTCTTGAGCTAGACCGTGGTCGCGCGTACCCATATGAAGGTAACTACTCAACCTATCTAGACAAGAAGCGTGAGCGTCTAGAGGTTCAGGGCAAGAAAGATGTAAAGTTGGCCAAGCGTCTTGAAGAAGAGTTGGAATGGGTTCGTTCTAGCCCGAAGGCAAAGCAAACCAAGTCGAAAGCGCGTTTAGCGAAATACGAAGAAATGGCTGCCGAGGCCGAGCGCACTCGCAAGTTGGACTTTGAAGAAATTCAGATTCCTGCCGGCCCGCGTTTGGGCGACATTGTGATTGAGGCAAAGAACCTGAAGAAGG
>JBEGRY010000064.1:0-4771 GCA_041180265.1 Actinomycetota bacterium
GGTTTCGCCAGCGCGAATTGCCACTGTAATTGTTGTTGCGTTGGGCGTGCTAGTTGTCGGCGCCCTAAGCTTCTTCACCGATTACCTATGGTTTGACCAACTTGGTTTCAAGTCGGTCTTTGCTACCCAGATCATTGCCGAGGTGGTGCTGTTCCTAATCGGTGCGTTGATCATGGGTGCCGCCAGTTGGGCATCATTTTTCATTGCCTATCGCAGCCGTCCAATCTATGCAAAATTTGCGGTTGAAAATGATCCGTTTGCCGGCTACCGTCGCGCGCTCGAAGAATTACAAAAACTGCTGCTAATTGGAGTTCCGATCATCTTGGGAATTCTTGCGGGTGTTGCAACCGCATCGCGCTGGGAGCTAGTGCTTACTTGGCTGAACCGAAGCTACACCGGTCAGACCGACCCACAGTTTGGTCTAGACATTGCCTTTTATATGTTCGATTTGCCGTTCCTAACCGCAGCGATCACATATTTATCTGCAGTGGTTTTGGTTGCCGGCATTTTGGCCACACTGGTTCACCTGGTTTATGGCAACCTGCGCTTCAGTGGTCGTGATTCAAAAATCGCCAAGAGTGCTCGAGTGCAAATCAGTTCTCTTGCTGCTCTGTACCTAATTGTGCAGGCGGCCAGCCTTTGGCTTGATCAGTACACCACCATGACCAGCTCTTCAGG
Source organism: Actinomycetota bacterium (assembly GCA_041180265.1). Classification (GTDB taxonomy): domain Bacteria; phylum Actinomycetota; class Actinomycetes; order Actinomycetales; family Microbacteriaceae; genus Rhodoluna. The sequence goes on from JBEGRY010000064.1 coordinate 679, forward strand.
TCTTTACACCGGCGCTACTTATTCAGATGTAAACGCAACCATTCCGGGTTTCCAGATTTTGGCGCTTATCTCGCTGGTGGTAGCTGCACTCTTCTTATTCACCGCGGTGGTTGGTCGCTGGCGTTTGTCAGTTATGGGTACCGCACTCATGGTGGTCAGCTCGATCGTGCTAGGCGCTGTTTATCCGTGGATTGTTCAAACATTTCAGGTGGTGCCAAATGAGCGCACGCTTGAAGCTGAATACATCAAGCGCAACATTGAAGCTACCCGTGCCGCGTTTGGCTTAGACAAGGTTGAAGTGACCGATTACCAAGCAACCACCGATGCCGAGGCGGGCGCGCTGCGCCAAGATGCAGAGACCACCGCGAACATTCGCATTATTGACCCAGCACTTGTGAGCGCATCGTTCAAACAGCTCGAGCAGTACAAGCAGTACTACAGCTTCTCGTCTCACCTGGATGTCGACCGTTATCAGATCGATGGCAAGACCCAAGACACAGTGATTGCTACTCGTGAGCTTGAGCAGAGCGGTCTTGGTGATTCACAGAGTTGGTACAACAACGTAATTGTTTACACCCACGGCTACGGTGTGGTTGCCGCTTACGGTAACCAGCGCTCGACCGAGGGCCAGCCGGTGTTCTTGCAAAAGGGAATTCCATCGAACGGCTTGCTCGGAACTTATGAACCTCGAATCTACTTTGGTGAAAACTCACCGGCCTATTCGATTGTTGGTGCACCCGCCGGTGAAAAACCGCGCGAGCTTGACTACCCGGCAGGCGAGGGTGAAGCGGATCAGACCTACACAACTTTTAAAGGAAATGGTGGCCCAAAGCTTGACAACATTGCGGTGCGCCTGGCCTATGCGGTTAAGTTCCAGAGTGAACAAATTCTGCTTTCAGATGCAATCAACAACGAGTCGCAAATTCTTTACAAGCGCAATCCACTTGATCGCGTTGCCGCAGTTGCGCCTTATCTGAAGCTTGATAGCGATACTTATCCAGCTGTGGTTGATGGTCGCGTGGTTTGGATTGTTGACGGTTACACAACCTCAAACAACTACCCTTACTCGCGCTCCGAAAACTTCAGTCAGGCAATTGCCGACAGCGGCACCAGTGGAGCATTCGAGCGTGGTTCGGTCAACTACATTCGCAACTCGGTGAAAGCCGTGGTCGATGCCTATGACGGCTCGGTCAAACTTTACGCCTGGGATGAAACCGACCCGATTCTAAAAACCTGGTCAAAGATTTTCCCTGATTCGCTGCGACCAGTATCTGAGATGTCTGGTGACTTGCTAAGCCACGTCAGGTATCCGTCTGATCTATTCAAGATTCAGCGTGCAATTCTGGGTGCGTATCACGTGACCGACCCGGGCTCGTTCTACTCGCAAGAAGACGCATGGATGACTCCTAACGATCCAGTTGCCGGCACCAACGCTGACAACGGTCTGTTGCAGCCGCCGTACTACCTGACCATGCAGGTGCCGGGCACCAAGTCGCCAAGCTTCTCGCTTTACTCAACCTTTATTCCGAAGTCGACCGGCGAATCTAGTCGCAACGTGCTTAAGGGTTACCTTGTTGCCGACTCTGATGCCGGTTCGACCAAGGGCAAGGTTTCGAGTGAGTACGGAAAGTTACGTTTGCTGCAACTGCCAGCCAACTCAATCGTGCCTGGCCCGGGTCAAGTGCAGAATGCGTTTAGCACTGACGCAGAAGTTGGTCGTTTGTTGAACATTCTTCGGCAGGGTTCCACCAAGGTGCTAAATGGAAACTTGCTGACTCTGCCAGTTGGTGGTGGCTTGCTCTATGTGCAACCGGTTTACATTCAGTCGACCGGCGAAACCAGTTTTCCATTGCTTAAGAAAGTTCTCGTTGCCTTCGGTGACAAGATCGCATTCGAAGACACACTCGACGAAGCTCTCGATTCTCTGTTCGGTGGCAACTCTGGCGCAAATGCCGGTGACGGAACCGGCGTAGTGAGTCCGATAGATCCGAATGTTCCAGATAGTGAAGCGAACGGTAATTCAGGTTCGAACGCAGCTTTGCAAAACGCACTTGAAAAAGCGCGCATCGCAATGCAAGCGAAAGAATCCGCGATGGCCGAAGGTGATTGGGCTGCATACGGAAAAGCCGAGGCGCAACTTAAAGCAGCCATCGAGGCAGCGATAGCCGCTTCGAAATAATTCGGGCTAGCCGAAGTGCTTACTCGCGTGCTACACTGGCACTACCGACGCGGGGTGGAGCAGTTCGGTAGCTCGCCGGGCTCATAACCCGGAGGTCGTAGGTTCAAATCCTGCCTCCGCAACCATTTGAAAAACCCAGGCACTTCTTGTGTCTGGGTTTTTTGTTGCCCCGATGTCTTGCTGTGCATAACTTGCGACCGCTGTCGCCAGCCGGGTTAGTTTGAGCCATGTTTAACGCGCCGCGTCAGCAACTGATTTTGGCAACCGCACTGGTGGTGTCCTTACTCGCAGTTGCGCCAGACCAGGCGCAGGCCGCATGCAAAAATTCTGGACCCTCGATAAACGCGCATAAATATGGTTCGCAGGTTATGGGGCAGTCAGTAACAATTTGTTCGACTGCGGTAAAGGTGACTCCGGCGCGGGTTGCGGTGGTCAAACAAAAGCCAGTGCTAGTTGCCAAGCCGGCGCCTAAACCGCAAGTCTCCGCTAGTTATAAAAAATTGCTCAAGCAGTTGGGTTTTGCACGCGTGACAAAGCCCAAGGCCAAGGTTTTCGCTAAGTCGGTTGCAAAGCCCAAGTCCACCGTTTCGAAAAAAGTTATTAGGGTGGCGGGCAGCAATAGCACTAATGGCGCCGCCGCAAACTTCACTCCAGCTGGAGCCTCAGCACGCGTGTATCCGAGCAACACCATTGAGGTTGGCACCCAAGCGAATTTTGTCTCAACACCGGTGGTGCACTACCGCGCCGGAACATTGCAGTTAGTGCCCACCGAAGTCAGGTTCACACCGATTGCGGTGAACTGGACTTTTGACGATGGGCAAAAAGCAAGTGGTACCGGCGTTGGCCGCAGTTTTTCTGACACCGGAACCCACTCGGTCACGGTTTCGGTGATTTACGCAGTGGCATACCGGGTGCGAGGCAGTGCCGCGTGGATTCAAGAGCCCGATCAAATTGAGATGACCAACCAGCTTCAACTCGATGTTATTGATGCTGGGGAATATTCCGAAAGCGCCGAATTGGCCCCCGAACAATCGGCGAGGGTGCTCTTGGTGGGGTCAACCTGCTTGGCTAAGCCAGCTGCCTTCGGTTGCTGAGCTGCTTGGGCGCGCACAGAAAACATCCAGATTATTTTCATAAACTATTCAGGCTTGCTTGGCAATCTCTTTTCACAAGCATTGCTCGAAAGGTATTTGAATGTCTGATTACAACCGTCAGTTTGTTTTTGATATGCCAGAAATTTCCGAGGCGCAACCAAAACCAAAACTTTCGCTTCGTAAAAAACTGGCAAAGAAAACTACATTTCTAACCGGAACCGCTGCGCTAACTCTTGGTGCGGTTGTAGGCGCCGGTGTAGGTGCCGGAGTGGGCATCAGTGTTTTTAACTACTGGACTCGCCCAGCACCAATCGTGGTGAATAATACCGACAGCGTCACTTGGGTTACCGGTGCGGCAGCAACCGCATCGCCATCGGTGGTTACCGTTCAGGTTTCCGCGAGCAGTGGTTCGGGAAACGGATCTGGTGTATTCATAAGTGGCGAAGGTTATGTATTGACCAACGCCCACGTGGTAACACTTGACGGCTCAAGCGCCGATGTTTCAATCGAGGTAAAAACATCTGAGGGTCGAATTTTTCCGGCGACCGTGGTTGGCATCGACCCAACCAATGATCTTGCTGTCATCAAAGTCGAAGCCGAGGTTAACTTCAAGTCAATTCAGTTTGCCGACTCAAGCAAGCTGAACGTTGGCGATCGAGTTGTTGCAATCGGTGCACCTCTGGGACTAGCTAATACCGTCACCGAAGGAATCGTTTCGGCACTAAACCGAACCATCTCGGTTGCCTCGGCTGCCGTGCCAGAGAATTCTGACTCGGGCCTCGGTGGTCTGCAGTTCTTCAATGGCAATGGCCAAGCTGTA
>JBEGRY010000065.1:0-4700 GCA_041180265.1 Actinomycetota bacterium
CTCTAGAAAAGACCAGTAATCGGCAAACTCATCATCGTAACTGAGCACGGTGCTGCGTACGGTCTCGTAACGCTGACCCTTGAACCCAACCCGATTTCCGGTTTCACTGCGCCTAGTTACCTGATCGCCACGGCGCTGCACTCGTCCGGTATTAAAAGGCGGATCTATGTAGATAAGTTGGACAGATTCGTCGGGCAGCTGTTGCAAAATTTCCAAATTGTCGCCCTCGATTAAAAGGTTCGCGTCAGCAATCGAAAGGGCCATGTCGAAAGTTTAACCGCCTATTGCTCACTGTTGGGCAGCGCCCTGGCAGTGACCACAATTGTTGCACCTTGGATTGCAGCCAGCATCCCGAAAACCCCACCGATACTTGCTCCTGCAACGACACCCGCAAAGGCAGGCACCGCCACTTGACCCAGTCGATTCGCGGTCAGCCTGATGGCAATTGCCAAGCCCTTGGTATCGGGGCTAGAGATTCTAGAAACCCAAGCCATGGTTGCCGGCTGTCCGATGCCCATGGCAAATCCTGCAATCAGCATTACAACGATGAGCCAGCTGAAGTCAGTGATAAAAATGACGGCCACCATTGCCACCAGTGTTCCAGCGGATCCAAGGTTTAGGGTATTTCTCATTCCCAACTTATTTGTCATGGGGCCGAGGGCGACTCGAACTCCCATCGATGCCGCGGCACGCACGGCTAACAAAATACCGATTTGCGAGGCACTTAGGCCAATCGAGCGACCCAGAAGAGGCAAGAAAATCAGCACGACGTCGACCACCGAGGTAATTGCACCGGAGACAAAAATTGCCGACTTGAAACCAGTTGTTGCCATCACCGCTCGAGCGCTAGATTTTGCCTTCGTGCTTTTTGCGCGCTTGGTCTCATCAACTCGCCCCAATGGAAAAATCACCAGCAGAGCCAGAACAAATAAACCGATGGCAAACATGATCGCAGTATTGGTATCGATTTGGTTTTCACCACGGTCGGCCAGCCAGCCACCGACCAGCGGGCCAAATGCGTGACCTATCGAAGCATAAAAAGTAAGCAGACCAAAGGCGCGCTCGTAGCTTGAATCTTTTGCACGATTAGCAATAACCGTCTGCCCACCGGCCATGGTCAGCAGATGCCCAATACCCAGGACCGGCACAACCGCCATCAATAAATAAACATTGTTTAGAAACATCAACGCGATTGATGAAACTATCGAAAGCACTGCACCGAGCACCATTGCGGTGCCATCTCTACCACGGTCTGTCCAACGGCCAACCTGAATTGCAAAAAATAGCGGAGCTATGGCGAATGCAGCTCCGAGTAGACCAACCAAAACAGCATCGGCACCAAGATCAAGCGCGCGATAGGTAAGCATCGGCCTGACAACATAAACGCCGGCTTGAATAAATAGCGAATTAATTAAAACAAGCAGGAGCCAGTGGCTCCCGCTTGCTTTTTGGAACAACCTAATTTTTTCCGCCTAGCTGCGCTTCTTTGCAATCAGCGGCCAAAGTTTTGGCACAACGATTGCCAAAATAAGGGCCGTGTAAACAACAACGCTGAACGGTGTTGAAACCAGAGTGAGTGGCTCTCCCTGCGAAATTTGGTAAGCACGACGCAACTGCACTTCAGCTTCCGGCCCCAGAATTACACCCAAAATTAGCGGGGTAATTGGGTAACCGTAACGCCGGAAAAGCATGCCGAGCACACCGATGCTCACACCAACCAGCAGACCGGTAATGGTCTGATCAATCGCGTAAGAACCAACGGCGGCAAACAAAAGAATTCCGGCGTAAAGGTATGGCTGAGGAATTTTGAGCAGCTGAACCCAGAGCTTCACCAGCGGAAGGTTGATGATGAGTAGAAGTAGGTTTCCGATAAACAGCGCACCAATCAATGTCCAGACCAGTGCCGCTTCATTAACGAATAGCAGTGGGCCAGGCTGAATGTTGAACTGTTGGAAGGCTGACAAAATTACGGCAGCTGTGGCCGAAGTCGGCAAGCCAAGTGCCAGCAGTGGCACTAGCGCACCGGCTGCGTTTGCATTGTTCGCGGCTTCTGGGCCGGCGACACCTTCGATGGCACCCTTGCCAAAGTCTTTGCCTTTAGCCAAGCGCTTTTCGAGACTGTAGCTCAGTAGGGTAGGCAGCTCAGAGCCGCCTGAAGGTAAGACTCCTGAGGGGAAACCAATTGCGGTACCGCGCAGCCAAGGCTTCCAAGAACGTTTCCAGTCGTCTCGACTCAGCCAGGCCGAACCCTTGAACTTATTGATTTTGCCTGAAACCAAGTGCCCCTGAGACGCAACGTAAAGCGCCTCACCGAGAGCGAATACCGAGACGATAACAACCACCGAAGAGATTCCTTCGAGTAGGTCTTGGTTGCCAAAGTTCAGTCGCTGAACACCTGAACCGACATCCATGCCGATTAGGCCAATAGCCAGACCCAGGGCTAGAGAAATAAACCCGCGCTTGATTGATTGACCCATAACCGCGCTAACGGTACCGAAGGCCAAAACCATGAGAGCGAAGAAGTCATTTGGCTGCAGCCGCAATCCAAGTTCGGCAATGGCCGGAGCTCCCAGTGCAAGCAGTGCGGTTGCAATTGCACCGGCGACAAACGAACCAATCGCAGCGGTGGCCAACGCGGCACCGGCACGACCGGCACGAGCCATTTTGTTTCCTTCAATTGCCGTCATCACTGAGCCAGATTCACCCGGAGCGTTAAGCAAAATTGAGGTGGTTGACCCGCCATACATGGTGCCGTAGTAAATCGCCGCAAACATAATCAGTGCAGAGGTGGGTTCAAGTGTGAACGTCACCGGCAGCAGCAGTGAGATAGCGAGCGCCGGGCCAATACCTGGCAATACACCGACCAAGGTTCCGAGAATGGTTCCGAGTAGACCAAACAACAGATTGGTCAGGGTCAGTGAGTTAGCGAGACCCTCTAAGAATGGAGTGAAATCCATGGCTACCACTCCTCAACTTCGGTCTCAGTCGAGAAGTTGATGCCCAACGGCAAATCAATCTGAAGACCCTGGGTAAAACCAACGTAAACAGCACTCACCACGACTAAAGAAACAATCAGGATCTTCCACCATTTCTTAGCACCGAGGGCTAAAGCAACTAGGAAAAACATGATGGTTCCACTGGCGATGAAGCCGATGAAATTAACCAAAACGGCAAACTGTACTAGGCCGCCGAGCGCCAAGAAGAATTTGCCAAGGTGGGGCTTTGAGTCAACCTCGCCACCTTCAATGCCTTCTGGTTGACCTAGATCACCACGAAGTACACCGATGAACTGCAGCAGCGAAAGTACAACCAGGATGATTCCGATGGCGTAGGGAACAACCTGCGCGGTAACTATCTCGGTACTTACCGGAAGCTCAAGTTGCGCGGTGTTGAAAATTACGATTACGCCAGCAAGAAAGAGGAAGCTGGTAAATACCAGCTCCCCCTTTGCTGACTTGCTTAGTTTTGAACTCACAGACCAACACTCTGGAACTGTGCAGGAACCTTCTTCTCTTCGTTCTTCAAGAAGTCAGTGAAAGCAAAACCGTATTGGTAGGCGTCTACCCAGTTCTTCTCTTTCATAACTTTCTTCCATGAAGGAGTTGCGCGAAGAGTGTCGATTGCTTGAATCATTAGCAGACGACCTTTAACCGAAGTCTGAGGTGGTGCCATAATTCCTCGCCAGTTCACCGAAACAACATTTACGCCCTGAGACTTGAAAGTCTTCGCGTTGATGCCGGCAACGGCTGCCGGTGCTGAGATACCAAGGATGCGCATCTTGCCAGCCTGAACGAAGGTCTCGAACTCGCCGTAACCTGCGATACCTGCTGCAACTTTTGCGTCGGAAAGCACTGCGGTAGCGGTTTCGCCACCACCCGAGTAAGGCACATAGTTCATGTCGGTGATCTCTAGACCAAGTTTCTGATACATCTCAGCTGCAGTTAGGTGGTCGATAGTTCCCTTTGAACCACCGGCAATAGCCAGTTTGTTCTTCTGCTTCTTGATGTCTGCAACTAGGTCTTTCAAGGTCTTGTACTTCGAGTCAGACTTGACCACGATTACCTGATACTCACCCATTAGGCGAGCGATAGGTGCGTTGTCAGAAGTCTTCGCAGTTGACTTAGCGGTGTAAACGCCACCAACCGTAGCCCATCCGACAATAAATGATTTGTACGCCTTGCCAGCATCGTTCTTAACAAAGCTGTTTAGAGCGTTTGTCTGAGATGCGCCAGTGATGTTGCGGTAGGTCGGCTCTGCCTCAATTAGACCCTCAGCCTTCATGGCTGCACCAATTGAACGACCAAAGGTGTCGAAACCGCCACCCTGACCGGCCGAGATAAGAATGTCTAGCTCTTTCAGAACTGGGTCGTTCTTGTAGAGCCAGAGAGTCTGACCTTTCCAGGTGCCGCTAGTTGCAACCTTGCAAACCAGGTCGGTGTCGTTGACACCTCGGCTCTTGGCGATTTTTCCAACGGTTGCACAGGCATCGCCGACACGTGCTTTTGACGCTGCAACATCGGCCGCTGAGGCCGGTGCAGCTGTGATGGTTGAGGCGACTAGGGCTAGCGCCGCGGCCGCAATTGCAAACTTCTTCAAGTTATTTCCTCCAGATCAACTTGGTACTACGGTGTACCTTGCTCCGGATGGCTAGTGCGACTGGTGTCTTACCAGCTGACCTAGGCCAACCGAAGACTGAGTCT
>JBEGRY010000066.1:0-4511 GCA_041180265.1 Actinomycetota bacterium
GGAAGACGCATGCGATCGGTAGCGACCAATGCCTTGAGTGCGCGCAACTCTACTTCTTGTTCTGCACCGGCTGCTTGGCTGTCGGCGACCCTGACTACAAAGTGCTGCCCGGACGTGGCGGTCAATAGCGCGGTGTCATAGGCACCCCCTGAATTAGCCGACAGGCTCTTGACTTCGTGGAAGTTCAGCTGGGGGCAGGCCGCTTTCGCTAGCGCCGCTAAAATCAATGGAGACTTCGCCATGACATTTAGGTTAGACAAAAATCTGTGTCACGCCGAGTATCGCCACGCAAAACCTGGAGCCAGAATGATCGAACCGCTTTATATGCCGTTGGCTCGCTATGCCGTAGACCGGGATTATCTTGCGCGAACCAAAGAAAACTTATTTGCCGAGCTTTGGCAAGATGCCAAGACAAAAGTTTTAGCAGTTTATGACGGTCGAGTCTTGCTAGCTGGTACAGCTCACGATCCGCAACCAAAACTTAAGTTGGTTTCGGTGCACGAGGCACCCGCATCAGAGTTGTTGGCGTATCTAGGTAAGACCAATGTGGCCAGCGATGAATTGCCGGCTGGCACACCAATCGTGATGGCTGTGCTCGGTCAAGAAACTGCGCAGCAACTAGAGCCAGATGATCATGGTTGGCACCACTTGCGTCGCACCGGCGCAGGACTTAGCGACCTTGATGCCGGACTTTTTGCTGAAGCTTTGGCATTGGCAAATTGGCACGAAAGCCACCAGCACTGCCCGCGATGCGGAGCTAAAACCAAAGTTGAGCAAGCCGGCTGGGTTCGTCGCTGCATAAACGACAATCAGGAGATTTTTCCACGCACCGATCCGGCAATTATTGTCAGCGTGATTGATTCTCAAGATCGCATTTTGCTTGGCTCTCAAGGGGTATGGGAGGAAAACCGTTGGTCGATTCTTGCCGGTTTTGTTGAACCGGGTGAATCGCTTAACGCTGCGGTGATTCGCGAGATCTACGAAGAAGCCGGCGTTGTAGTTTCAGAGCCGCAGTACCTAGCAAGTCAGGCCTGGCCATTCCCGTATTCGCTGATGCTGGGCTTCAGCGCAAAAGTTATCGATCACGAGCAAGCAATTCCAGACGGCATCGAGATTGAAAAACTGCGCTGGTTCTCGCGAGCAGAAATTGCTGCAGAAGCCAAAGAGTTGCTGCTGCCAGGGCGCATGACAATTTCGCGTGCCATGATCGAGCACTGGTACGGTGCCGAGATTGTTTCTGGCACGGAGCTGGCTTAGAAATGCAGTCAGAAAGTCTTTTAGAAAACCTCGATCCGGAACAGCGCGAAGCTGCCGAATCGCTAGTTGGCCCAACCTGCATTTTGGCCGGTGCTGGTACTGGAAAGACTCGCACGGTAACTCACCGCATTGCCTATGGGATTGCCAAGGGCCACTATGCGGCGAATCGTATATTGGCACTCACCTATACCAACCGAGCTGCCGGTGAGCTGCGCTCACGTCTTCGACAACTTGGCGTTGGTTCGGTTTCGGTAAAAACATTTCACGCAGCTGCACTTTCCCAACTCGAATTCTTCTGGCCACAGTTCGCCGGGGTGCCGGCCCCTGCCGTTTTGGAATCTAAGGCAAGACTGCTAGCCGAAATTGCCGATGGCCTTAAACTTCGACTAGATGCTGGTGCGCTACGCGATCTAGCTGGCGAAATCGAATGGCGAAAGTACTCGATGCTGAGCATGGAAGAATACGCCGACCGAGTAAGCACCCGACCAAAACCAGGTGGACTAAGCCCGGCCAAGAATTTGGAATTACAAAAAGCCTACGAAGAAGCAAAGATCAAGGCGCAGAAAATTGACTGGGAAGACGTTTTGGTGCTGACGCTAGGAATGCTGCAGGCCGAACCGCGCGCCTTAGCTCATGTGCAACAGCAGTACCGTTTCTTCACCGTCGACGAGTATCAAGACATTTCTCCGCTGCAGCACGCGCTTTTAGATGTCTGGTTGGGCAATCACTCTGATATCTGCGTGGTAGGCGACCCGAATCAAACCATCTATTCGTTCACCGGCGCCAGCAGTGAATTCCTTCAGGGCTTTGGCTCCAGATTTCCAGATGCCAAGATTGTGCAGTTGACCCGCAACTATCGCTCTTCGCAGCAGATCGTATCTTTTGCAAACCGCCTGACCGCTGAGTCAACAATTGTTGAACCATTGCGTTCCCAGCAAGAGGTGGGCATTGCCCCTCGAACTCTTTCTTTTGCAACCGTTGCCGATGAATGTGCTTCAGTGGCTACCGCAATCAAGACAAAGCTGGACCAGGGTGTGCACGCCAGCAATGTCGCCGTGTTGTATCGCGTTAACGGTCAGTCTGAGCAACTGGAACACGCACTGGCCGCCGCCGGTATTGACTATCAAGTTCGAGGTGGCGAGCGTTTCTTTAATCGCCCCGAAATCAAAGACGCAATTCGATCGGTACGAGCCGAGTCCATGGTCAGCACCAGCAAGTCGTTATATGAGTCGGTCTCAGATATCTGCCGTTCTCTCGGCTGGCAGACTCAGCAGCCAACTGAGCAGGGTTCGGCACGCGAAAAGTGGGAAGCGCTCAATTCATTCCTAGCAATCACCGATGACCTTGCCGACGGTGCCACTCTGCTGGACTTTGCTAAAGAACTTGACGAGCGTGCCCGTTCGCAGCACGAGCCAATCAAGGCCGCGGTCACACTTAGCACGCTGCATGCTGCAAAGGGACTGGAATGGGACGTGGTCTTCATTGTTGGTTTGACCGAGGGTTATCTGCCAATTAGTTATGCCCAAACCGAAGCCGCAATCAGAGAAGAGCAAAGACTTTTATATGTTGGCCTAACCCGTGCGCGCAAAGAACTAACTCTTAGTTGGGCAAGACGTGACGCAAACTCAACTCGCGATCGTGAAGGCTCAAGATTTCTAAACCTGCTGGCGCCTCGAAGCTAGTAGCAGTTACAGGCCGGGTGATTACTCCAGGTGAACTCGGTCAGCTCGCCGTTTGCCAAATTCAAACTGAACCCGCTTGGATTCTCTTCGCTTAGATTAAACCCGGCTACGCGATCACAGCGACTTAGAATTTTTTGCACCGCTAGTCCAGCGGCAAATAGTGCACTTGCCGAGTCGTCAAATCGTTTCTGACTTTTACTGAGTTGGGTGGCAAGTACCGGCCAGTTGCTATTTGCATCGGCCTTGGCATTTTCAAAACAAAATAAACACGGGGTTTGCCCCGGCACAATAATCGGGCTCACCGAAACCGCCTCGCTGTCGAAAGTTATTACCAGGTGCGCCACATCACGTTTCATCCAGGTGGCATAACGTCGAGGTTCGATTACCTGCTGCGCAATCAACACGGCGCAATCAATTTTTTGAAGTTTCTTTTCACTTAATTTTTGCGCGCTCGAAACCACCGCCGAATTTGGTGATGCCGCCAAAATTGCACGCAGCGCCTCTATGCGTGCCGCGCCTAGGACTTGGGTGGGGTAGCCGGTTGGGCCCAGTTCACTCTTGGTAACTTGCCCGGCATCACTCGAAACAATTTGCCCGATTCCCCCGCTAGCTAACCCAAGTGCAACCAGTAGCCCGGCACGTTCCAGCGATTCAACGTGCACGGCACGGGCCGAGCGATCGAGCAACACCGACTCGCCAGAAACCGAATTGGTCAAGCTGGCACGGATAATTTCGGCGAACGATGCGGCCACAAAGTCGGCATCGAGATTCTTTTTGGAGTTTTGCTCAGGTTCAACTACCAGCACGTTGCCCACCTGCTCGAGCACCTCTTGCGTTTGAGAATCATCAAGCCCAAGTTGCTTGCTGATCAGCGGCAACTGTTGGTCGGCTATGCCCTTGTAAAGCGCCGCAATCAAACGCTCTTGTGCGGCTGAGAGCTGGGTTAGCGAAATTGCGTTTTTACCCACGCCAATCTGAAGTTCAAAGGGGTTGCGCCAGAGTGGTTCGCGATTTGGATTAATTCGATAGACCATGCGTTCAGCATGGCTATCACAGCCGGCGACGGCTTAACTTATGCACAGCGCTATTCGCCGAGTAAGTCTCGCAGCGCTTTATCGATTTCGTCGCCCTGATCGCTCTTGCCGGTGAGCTTTTCGATCAAGCCTTGCGGGTTTTGAATGTCAGCAGCGGTTGGCATTACATCGGGGTGATTCCAAAGTGCATCGCGTTTTTCAACACCAACTGCTTGAGTCACAGTTGCCCACATCTGTGCTGCTTCGCGCAGTGCTCGGGGGCGAAGCTCTAAGCCAACCAAATTGCCAAAGGTTAGTTCGGCTGGGCCGCCGGTGGCACGGCGTCGACGCACTGCCTCGGCGATCGCCAAGGCCTTTGGCAAACGAACGGTTGCCTCGTTGGTAACCGTTTCAACCCAACCCTCAATCAGTGCAAGCAGCGTTTCGATATTGTCTAGCGCGCGCTGTTGGTCTTCGGTGCGTTCGGCAATGAAAGCGCCAGACTCGAGTGCTGCTTTCAGTTCATCGACTTTTTCTGGGTCAAAGTCTTCGGCGATTT
>JBEGRY010000067.1:0-4384 GCA_041180265.1 Actinomycetota bacterium
GCCCCTTTCCCCGCTTGATGGCCGCTATCGCGCTGCCGTTTCAGACCTGGGATTCCACCTTTCAGAGGCTGGGCTAAACCGTGCTCGCATTGCGGTTGAGATTGAATGGCTGATTCAGCTGGCTAATCGCAACCTGCTTGAGACCAATTCACCAATCGACGAGGCCCAACAGGCTGCTCTTCGCGCAATCGTCACCAATTTTTCTGACCAGGATGTCGCCACCCTGGCCGAGACCGAAGCAACCACCAAGCACGACGTGAAGGCCGTGGAGTATTTCATCCGTGGCAAGTTGGAGCAGCTGTGTCTTGGTCACCTGGCGGAGCTCACCCACTTTGCCTGCACTAGCGAAGACATCAACAACTTGTCTTACGCAATCACCGTGCGCGATGCCATGACTCAGGTTTGGTTGCCGCGAGTTGAGACACTGATGAACAAGCTGCGTGAACTTTCGGCGCAATACGCGGGCGACGCAATGCTTTCACACACTCACGGCCAACCGGCAACCCCAAGCACCATGGGTAAAGAGTTCGCGGTGTTCGTACACCGACTTGAGCGACAGATTCGCCGCATTCAGAACGCTGACTATCTTGGCAAGTTCTCGGGTGCAACCGGAACATTTTCGGCACACGTTGTTGCCGCACCGAATGTTGATTGGCTAAAAGAGTCGCAAGATTTTGTAACACACCTAGGTCTTACCTGGAACCCGCTGACCACCCAGATTGAATCACACGACTGGCAAGCCGAGTTGTTTTCGGCGGTGGCACACTTCAACCGCATCTTGCACAACCTCTGCACGGATATCTGGACCTACATTTCGATGGGTTACTTCAAGCAGATTCCGGTAGCCGGAGCAACCGGTTCGTCGACCATGCCACACAAGATCAACCCAATTCGTTTTGAAAACGCGGAATCTAATCTCGAGCTTTCAAACGCAATTCTTGATTCGCTTGGTGCAACCTTGGTGACCTCTCGGCTACAGCGCGACCTAACCGATTCATCTTCACAGCGCAACATTGGTTTGGGTCTTGGTCACTCACTGTTAGCGATCGATAACGTGACTCGGGGCTTACACGAAATAGATTTGTCAAAGGTTGCTCTCGATAGCGATCTCTCAGATAACTGGGAGGTGCTGGGCGAGGCAATTCAAACTATGATTCGAGCCGAGGTTGCGGCCGGTCGTTCAAACATCAGCGACCCTTATAAACTTTTGAAAGATCTAACTCGTGGCAAGCGCCTGAGCGGTGAAGACCTGGTCACATTTGTGAACGGTCTTGAAATTGGCGACGAGGCAAAGGAACGATTGCTGCTTCTGAAGCCTCACACCTACGTTGGTTTGGCAGAGCAAATCGCAAAGCGAATTCAGAAATAATTTAAGCAAAATTATTTAAGACGTGGCTTGTTTGGATCGCTGTCGTCTTCTTTTACGGTTAGTGCCAGAGTCGAAATTCCAACCAGAGCAACAATGAAGGTGCCGCCAAACCAAATTGCGGTGCGCTCAAGATCGCGGGTTGCACCCCAAACAAAAACAGCTACAAAAGCCGCGGCTACCGCCGAAAGAATTACATAAGAACGTGCGCTTTTTGGGTTTACTTTGAATGCCATATTTCTAGCCTAGGCCTTTGTTTTTGGTGATGCTGCGGCGATGCCAAGGTGCACAGCCAGGATGATTGCGTAAGCGCCGAAGAAACCAACGCGGCTAACCGAGTCTGCGGCATCGGTGATTAGAGCTAGTGCAACAACCAGAGCTGCGGCGAGCCCTGCGCTAATAAAGTGATCGCGGCGTTGGGCACTGCCTTTACCCTGACGAATAGCTAAGTAGACCTCGGCTAGAGCGCCAAGCAAACCCCAAGACTGCATCAGAATCCAAGCCGTGCTGGTGGAGTTGTTGGCATCAAACGAGAGTGCAAACCAGATCATGGCAGCGCTTGCCAGAGCAATAAACGCGTTGAAAATAATTGCGTTGCGTTTGGTGATTGCGGCGATTGCAGCAATGCACCAACCAACAGAAATTATTGCCAGACCATACATGCCAATTTTGGCATCGTGAATTTGCGAGAAGGTAATAAAAATTCCTGCGACGAATGCCGCTGCTGCCTGAATTATTTGCATTACTGCTTGAGATTCATGAAGCGCGAATACTGACCCTGGAATGTAACCACAATAGTTCCGGTAGGTCCGTTACGTTGCTTCGCAAGAATTAGATCAGCTTCGTCTGCGCGTGGGTGATCTTTTTCACCAAGTGCCTCACGGTGCAAAAGAATTACAACGTCGGCATCTTGTTCCAAAGATCCAGATTCACGCAACTGCGAAATTTCTGGCTTCTTGTCTTTGGTTTGTTCCGAGTTACGGTTCAGCTGTGAAATTGCAATTACCGGAATGTTTAGTTCTTTAGCAAGCAACTTAAGTGCACGTGAAAATTCCGAAACTTCTTGCTGACGTGATTCAACTTTTTTGCCCGAGGTCATAAGTTGCAAGTAGTCGATGACGATCATCTTCAAAGGCACACGTGCGTTTAGTCGACGAGCTTTTGCACGAATTTCAACCAGCGTCATGTTTGGTGAATCGTCAATGAAAAGTGGTGAGTCGTTAATGCTGCCGCGCACAGTTGCAAGCTTTACCCAGTCGTTGTCTTGCAACGAACCCTTACGCATGTTTTGCAAACGAATTCCTGATTCGGCAGAAAGCATGCGCATTGCAATTTCAGCGCGACTCATTTCAAGAGAGAAGAAAACTGTTGCTCGCTGGTGTTTGATTGCAGCGTTGCGCGCAATGTCGAGTGCAAGAGTTGACTTACCAACCGCAGGGCGCGCAGCAAGAATTACAAGTTGACCACCGTGTAATCCGTGTGTCATTTCGTCAAGTTCGGTGAAACCAGTTGGCACGCCGGTCATTTCGCCGCCGCGCTGCTGTGCCATTTCCATTTCGTGAATGGCAGCTTCGATCGAATCGTTTAAATCAACGATGTCTTCTTTGGTGTTACCTTGAGTAACCGCATAGACATCGTTTTGCGCTTGATTGACTAGATCAACAACTTCACCTTCGTTTGCGTAACCGAGTTGCGCAATTCTTGTGCCAACTTCAACAAGTCGACGCAGTGTTGCTTTTTCAGAAACAATCTGCGCATAAAAACTTGCGTTAGCTGCGGTTGGCACAATCGAGGTGAGTGTGTGAAGGTAGTCAGCGCCGCCAGCCTTGACCAGGTTTCCCTGCTTGGTTAGTTCGTCGGTGACGGTGATGACATCTGTAGGTTCACCCTTGGCAAAAAGAGTGATGATTGCGTTGAAAATCGTTTCGTGCTTCGGTGCGTAAAAGTCGGCACCGCGCACTGCCTCTTGAACTTCGGCAACGGCCTCGGCCGAAAGCAACATGCCGCCAAGTGCGCTCTGTTCTGCCAAAAGATCGTTTGGCAGCATGCGCTCATTACCCCGGCTTGGATCGACCGGTGCAGCAGCAAGCATTGACATGTAAACCTCAGTTCTGTGGCCTAAATACTGGCCAGTTCGTGTCTAGCATCCACTAACGACAGCAATAGTAAAAACCAGCGTGTGGGTAATTATGTGGATAACTGTGCTGACACGCCGTTCAACTTGTGTATAAGTTGGGGATAACCCTGTGAGCAATATGTGGAATTGGCCTTAAATCCCGCTTATTTACTGTCCAAGCGATGTGTGAATAACCTTTCTGCAAAAACCCTAAACCTTACCCTAAAGGTTGTGGATAACCCTAAATCCGGGCGTGTTTTCCACAGAAAATGGCAAGTTATCCACAGATTCTTAAACAAAGATGCGGATACCCGAAGGTACCCGCATCCGTGTGTAAATTGCTTACTTCTTGCCAACCACCTGAAGGGTCAGAGTAGCCACGAGGTCGCCGGTTAGACGAACGGTAGCTAGGTGCTCACCCGCAGAACGGATTGGGCTTACGAAAGCGATCTTGCGCTTGTCGATTTCGCCGATGCCAGCAGCAGAAACTGCAGCAGCAACGTCAGCGGTCTTGACCGCACCGAACAAACGGCCACCAACGCCAGCCTTAGCAGTAAGGCGAATTGCCTTCTCTTCTAGACGAGCCTTTAGTGTCTGAGCTTCTTCAACAGATGCAAGAGCACGAGCAGCACGAGCAGCCTTGATTGACTCAACCTGCTTCTCACCACCCTTGGTCCATAGCACTGCGAAACCCTTTGGTAGCAAATAGTTGCGAGCGAAACCGTTCTTTACTTCAACAACGTCGCCAGCAGAACCGAGGCCTGATACCTCGTTTGTAAGAATGATCTTTGACATTTGGTTACTCCTTAGCGGCCTGCACCTGCGTATGGCATAAGTGCCATCTCGCGTGCGTTCTTAACGGCCTTGGCGATTAGTCGCTGCTCCTGAACAGAAACACCGGT
>JBEGRY010000068.1:0-4261 GCA_041180265.1 Actinomycetota bacterium
TGGATGCACTGCGCCTGCTCAAGTTGGGCCGCCTCTACAGCCGGGAGCGCTGGATAGCTTTGGCGGCAATCCTACTCACCGCATCACTTGGCACCTCAGGGCTTGCATACGCGGGCAACCTCGCTGGAGTTCAATCAAATTTAATTGGCACAATATTTAACCAGGGCGGATTAACTACACCGGTCGATGGCCGCTACAACATCATGCTGCTCGGTGCCGATGCCGGAGCCGACCGATTCGGAATTCGTCCCGATAGCATCTCGGTGATCAGTATCGATGCCGAGACTGGTGACGCCATCAACGTTGGCATTCCGCGCAACATGCAGCATGTCAGTTTTTCTGCAGGTTCGCCAATGCTTGAGGTTTATCCGAACGGTTGGGACTGCGGTCTGGAATGTTTAATCAACGCAATTTACAAGGATGTTGAAGACAATCACGCTGACCTTTACCCGAATGCTTCAAAGCAGGGTTCAACGCCCGGCACAGAGGCCACCCGGGACGCAGTTGAATGGGTGACCGGCCTAGAGATTCAGTCTTATGTACTGGTCGATATGTCGGCATTCTCGACCTTGATTGATGCGCTCGGCGGCATTGACATCAACGTTAAGCAGCGTTTGCCCATTGGTGGTCAAGCAGACGATCTCTCGGATGTGAAGGGCTGGATCGAAGTAGGGCAACAGCATATGGATGGCTACCATGCCCTCTGGTATGCGCGTTCGCGTCACTCAACCAGTGACTATGACCGCATGCGTCGACAGCATGAGGTAGAAGATGCCATGCTCGCACAGCTGGACCCAAAGACGATTCTGACTAGGTTTCAAGAGATTGCTTCAGCGGGTAAAAAATTGGTCCGCACTGATATTCCGAGCGGAATGTTGGCTAATTATCTTGACCTAGCAACAAAAGCTCGCGCCAAGGGCATTAAATCTGTGCCAATCGTGCCGCCTGACTTTGACATGATTCACCCCGATTTCACAGCAATTCGTGAAACGATTAATGCGGCAATGATTGTGACTCCAGAAAAGGAGCAGTAATGAAAAAGGTTTTAACCGCTGCTACTGCACTAGGCCTAGTTGCCCTTTTGTCGGGTTGCGCCCTGCTTTACCCAAATTGGGGAACCTCTGAGGGCCCGAGTGATTCGCAAAGCCCTTCGGCAAGTGCATCGGCAACGCCTACTGAAACCCCTATCGAATCGGCGTCGCCAACGCCTTCGGTTGACTTAAAGCCTGCAACTGTTTCGTTCATCGACTATGGCACTGACGGAAGTTCAGTTTATGTGATCGCCGAAGTTACCAACGTTGCTGAAAACGGCGGACAGTGCACACTCAATTTTTCTAGTGGCAGCACAAATAAGACCATGACGGTCAAGGCTGAAGAGAATGCAAGTTCAACTCAGTGTTACCCGATTTACTTGCCTTTGACCGGTTTACCAAAAGGTGCTGCCAAGCTGACGGTTAGCTATGCATCACCTGAGTATGCGGGTTCTTCGCAAACAGTTGAGGTCACAATTCCATAATGCAAGAGCGGTTCAAGAAAGTCGTTGCACTAATAGCCATCGCGCTGTTGGTTGCAACAGGCTTAACCGCGCTCATGGCAGCTGAGCCAGAGACCAAATCAGAAGCTGCTGTAGCTTCACAATTTGACCCAGGGCTAATCATCAGTGACAGCGTTTTCTATGACTTTGGAACGATGAATCCGTCTCAGATTCAGGCATTTTTGGTAAGCAAAGCTCCTGCCGCCTGTGCCGACAATTTGATTGGTCCTAAGTGCATCAAAGATTTCAAGATGGACACCCAGGCGGTAACCGGCGAATCTGGTCGCTGCGCTTCGATGCCAGCTCGAACTGACCAAACCGCCGCGCAGATTATTTATTACGTGGCACGCGCATGCGGTATCAACCCGCGGGTGCTGATCGTCACCTTGCAAAAAGAACAGGGCTTGATTCAATCTTCAAACCCAAGCCAACGCATGTATGACTTTGCTCTCGGAATGAGTTGCCCCGACACCCCGAGTGGTTGCTCTAAGGCCGACGCTGGTTTCTTTTGGCAGCTTTATAAAGGAGCTGGCCAGTTGCAGTGGTACGGCGATCCTCGCGGCTCATTCACGTATCTTCGAGTTGGAACCGACATCAAGCGTGACTATCAAGCAAACATGCCGTCTTGCGGCTACCGAACCTTCAGATTGAAGAGCCAGGCCACGGCCGCTCTTTATTACTACACCCCCTACACTCCAAACCAACCTGCCCTCGACAACCTCTATGGAGAGGGCAACAGCTGCAGTGCCTACGGAAACCGCAATTTCTGGCGTTTCTACACCGACTGGTTTGGCAGCACTGTTGGTGGCGGTTTCTTGCTCAAAAGCGAGACTAGTGGCACATATCTGATTGTCGAGAACAAGAAGTACCTGATCACAGATGAGGAGGCGGTCACCGCCTATGCATCACTTGGTCCGGTGGGAACCGTTTCGGAGCCTTACCTGAATTCATTCATCGACTCGGGAAATATGAGTCGATTGGTTCGAGGAAGTACCACCTATTACTTCATTGATGGCAGCAAGCGATATGCCTTCACCAACGTGGCCCAGGTGGCCGAGTTCGGTTACGACGCAACCAAAGCAGTTCGGCTAACCAGCTCTCAATTCTCAGCCCTTCCGAGCGGCGGCACCATGACTGAATATGTTGCGGGCGCTGACGGCAGCAAGTTCTTGATTGAAGATGGCAAGAAGCGGCAAATTCTTGACCAGGCCTCGATTGCTTCGACTCCGTTGCCGGCACTTTCAAAGGTAAAAATCTCGGCCTT
Source organism: Actinomycetota bacterium (assembly GCA_041180265.1). Taxonomy (GTDB): domain Bacteria; phylum Actinomycetota; class Actinomycetes; order Actinomycetales; family Microbacteriaceae; genus Rhodoluna. Next base: position 2,799 of record JBEGRY010000068.1, read on the forward strand.
CGGAGAGCTGCCTTGGGGAAACCCGATCATCCGTGCCGGATCAACTTTTGTCACCAACAGCACTGGTCGAACAATGCTTTATGACGGCACCAAGGTTTATGAAGTATCGCCAGAAGTCAAAGCAGATTTCACAATTTCTAACTGGTTCACCGCCTCAACCGGAAAAATGAATGAAGCCGCAATCGCGCCAGTTTTGAGCGATCAGAAGTTGAAGCCAATATTTGCGAATGAGGCCGGCAATCAATTTATTCTCACTGCCAGTGGCAAGCGACCTGTCGCTGCAGGCTCTCGGCTTTTGACCTCAGTTCCAGTGATGTCTCAGGCTGTGATTGACGATATTCCAACAGCGAGCACCACACCGATCGCAGCAACCACTTTTGCCAAGGCAACAAACTCAACCAACACATTCTTGATCGATCATGGCAAGAAGCGTCTTTTGGTGACTACCGCAGATCGGGCAAGATTTGAGGGATTGGTACCAAGCATCCGCGTTGAATCTTTGAACCCCTCGGTTATGGCCATGTTCGCTGAAGCTGGGCCGCTTTACACACCGGGAACCTTCTTAAAAACATCTGACACCGGCGAGAGCTTTTTGATCGACACTCTCGGCCGTGCGATTAGCATTCCGAATGCCGGCCAAGCTGCGCTACTAGGGCTGGTCTCGCCTAAGTCAGTCACGCTGAGCAAGTTAACTGGTTACTCTCGCACCGCCTCATTTAACCGAGTCAAAATCAAGTGTGGAACACAAACCTATTTGGCAATCACCGGAGTTCTTTACCCAATCGCTGATGACCTGGCTGCAGAATATCCAGGCGTCACTGCAGCGCTTTCAATTCAGGGTTGTGCTGGCCTGACCAAGAGCACGGTTCAAGTTGGTACCTACATTCAAACGACTGACCCATCAAAGCTATGGCTGGTAGCCGATGGCAAGCGCACGCAGGTGACTACCGCACAATATCAAGGTCGTGGTGCTGGAGTGTTGCCACTGGTGAAAGTGGGGCCTTATTTCGCATCGAAAATTGCAATTGTCAGCACAGTATCAACTACTCCGGCCCCGACGAACACACATGTAGTGGCCAGTGGTGAGACTTTCTCTTCGATAGCAAGCAAATACGGCCTGACGGTGACTCAGCTAAAGGCTCTGAACCCAACTGTGACCAACATCAACACAATCCGCGTTGGTCAGGTTCTAGTTATTCGCTAGTTATTTTTCAGGCTTATGTGCCGGCTTGAATAACTTTGTGAATGAATAAATTCTGAGGCGCTTAGATGATCGCCCGCGGGGCTCAAGTTTTTCTTCTGGCTCATTAACTTTGATCGCAAACAAACTGAGTAGTACCCAACCGATTTCAATCAGCATGCGACTTTCGGTCAGGCTCCAAACCACAAGCCCAACGAAGACGAGAACTGGCCATAAATAAAGCGCAACCGTGTGACGCACGGCAAGGCGCCAGAGCTTAATG
>JBEGRY010000069.1:0-4229 GCA_041180265.1 Actinomycetota bacterium
GGCAAGAGCAAAAACAAGTGGCCGTCTAAGCACGACACCATTTTGGTTTATGTGAAAAACCCGAAAAATTATTACTTCAATTCAGCCGAGGTAGATCGCGAGCCTTACATGGCGCCGGGATTAGTGACCCCCGAAAAAGTTGAACTTGGAAAACTACCCACCGATGTCTGGTGGCACACAATAGTTTCGCCAACCGGAAGAGAAAAAACTGGTTACCCGACGCAAAAACCAAAAGGCATCCTGCGCAGAATTATTCAGGCATCATCAAAACCGGGCGACCTGATTCTGGATTTCTTTGCAGGCAGCGGAACAACGGGCGCAGTTGCTGGTGAACTTGGCAGAAACTTTATTTTGATAGATCAAAATCCAGAATCAATCGAAGTAATAACTAAACGCCTGAGTGACGACGGCGTGGTTTTTGAGCTGCAACGCTAAACACTAAAGCAAAGGTAAGCGCAATCAAAATGGCACAGACTGCCATTGCCATGCCAAAGTTTTGATCACCCGGGCGTGAAATTAGTACATACAAAACGGTTGGCAACGTTGCCTGGTCGCCATAGGCCAATAGCGAGGCGGCACCAAACTCACCAATAGAAGTAATCATGGAAAAGCCGATTGCCGTGACCACGACGTTGCGAATGATTCCAGTTTCAACGCGCATAAAAATCTGCCGGGTATTGGCCCCGGCAAGAGCCGCGGCCTCACGTTGTTCGGCATCGATGGTTGCTAGTGCCGGGTAAAGCAGGCGAATAACTAGCGGTAGCGCCATTAGCGATTGCACCAGTGGAACGGTGATCCAGTTAGCGCCAAAGGTGACCAGGTAGCCCAAACCAAGAACTACCGATGAAATACCAACCGGCAAGAGGTAGGCAAAATCCATGACTCGCTGCAAGGCCGCTGCCGCTCGGGTTCTTGGTCGGCGAGAAAGCAGAAATGAAACTAAAGCGCCAAACCCTAGAGCGAGCGTTGCAGAAATTGCCGCATTTCTGAATGTGTTTAAGGTCGCCTGAAGTACCGAAATATTCAACAGGTCGCGACTACCGCGGCCGGCAAGATTGGCAAAGTTATCAAAGCCGAAAGTGCCATTCACGGTAAAGGCCTTTGCGAAAACAAGCAGCAAGGGTACGCAGATAAGTGCCACGACAACGATTGCGGAAATGACTATTGCAGGTCGATCGCGTCGATCTAGTCTTGGCGCCCAATCGCCCGAGTCAATCTGCTCGATTCCAACCGGAGCCTTAGCAATGGATTCAGCTATGGCGAAAGCCGCCACTGTAAGCAGTGTCTGCAGCAGAGCTAGAGCGGCAGCCTTATCTAGTTCAAGAAATTGAAGTGCGGCAGATGCGATTTCGGTTTCGATCGAAGTGACCATACCCCCGCCCAAGATCAGAACTATTCCGAAGCTCGTGCTGCAGAACAGAAATACCAAGGCAGCGGCCGAGACCACAGCCCCTTTAATTTGTGGCAGCGTGATTGCAAAGAAAATTCTTACGCGACCCGCACCGGCGAGTTCGGCAGCTTCCTCGGTTTGATTGGTGAGCCCCGCCCAGGCCCCGCCGACAGCGCGAACTACAAGCGAAAAGTTTATGAACACGTGTGCTGCAATGATCCAGTAGACCGAGTTGTCAAAGAAGAAATCAAGGCCAACCGATTCATAGATTTTGTGCTCGGCACGAAAGGCACTAAACACAATGGCAACCACGATGGTCGGCAAGACCAAGGGCACAGTCACAATGGCCCGGATTATTTTTTGCCCAACAAAGTTTTTGCGATACAAAACATACGCACCAAGTGTTCCCAGCACCAGGCACAACACGGTTGAGAGCGCTGCTTGCCAGATTGTGAACCAGATTGAAGCTGCAACAGCAGGGTCGCCATAGACGTTAAGCCAGTTTGTCGATACACCAAGTTGCACAATTTTGCCGAGAGGCATATAAAACAGCGCCACTACAAAAAGCAGCGGTGCCGCCCAAAGTGCTGCGCGCTTTAGTGACATTAGTTGGCGCTAAAAATCTCTGACCACTTGGTAAACCAATCCTTGCGATTAGCAGCAATCTTTAATTCGCCGCCGACTGTTTTAGTTGCAGCCGGCGCCCATTCGGCCCAAGTTTCTGGCAACGCAACACCCGGCAGTGTTGGGTAGACATACATTGAGTCAGCCAGCGTGCTTTGGAAAGGATCATTGATCAAGAACAGCGCCAGCTTTTTAGCTGCGGTCGGGTTCTTGGTGTTTTTTAAGACCGCAACATATTCGGTTTGTCTAAAGCAATCAGTTAATAGGCTTTCGGTTTGTGATTCACCGTATTCACGAATCTCGAAGGCAGGTGAAGAAGAGTAGCTAAGCACAATTGGGTAATCGCCCTTGCCTGAAGAACCCGAGAAGTCGTTGAAATACGCGTCTTCCCAACCGGCGGCAATCTTCACATCATTTGCTTTTAGCGCCTGCCAGTACTGCTCCCAGCCATTTTCACCGAATACCGAAACCGTTGCCGCCAAAAAAGCTAAGCCTGGTGAAGAGGTAGTTGGGTTGGTCAAAACGGTCAGACCTTTATATGCAGGCTTGGTTAAGTCCTTGATCGTTGTTGGTACTGGCAGTTCATTTTGCGAAAACCAGCTCTTGTCGTAATTAATGCAAACGTCACCAAAGTCCACCTGCTCAGGAGTGCCTTCGATCACACCGTTTTCAATTGCGACATCCAAAAATGTGTTGTCGATGCCATAGACCACATCGGCAATCGGGGCATCTTTGGTTAGCACCAGCTTGTTGGTTAGTTCTCCGGCATCGCCAGCCTTTATCTGCTTTATGGTGATTCCAGTTTGAGCCTTGAATTCGGCGACGACGGCATCGGTAAATACCGCGCTGTCGTGGGTCACGACTGTGACTTCGTCAGTTGAACCGTCACCAATCGCGCAAGCGCTAAGTGAAACCGAAATGACGGCAGCGGCGCAAACTGCGGTGACTTGCTTAAGATCAAAAAGCATTTGACTTCCTTCCTTCGCTGGCATTACCCAGACAGGTTCTACGGTCGAAAGCTACTTAACTTTCCTCTCAGCCCGGTGGCACCGAACTCCCGTGTAGTTACAAATTAGTGCATCGCTGCGGTTTTAGCATCATCAGCCGCTGCCGCAAAGCCCGCTTTGTCGCGAAGCGGAATCTCTTTCACAAACAGGCTAAGCACGAATGCCACTGCAATCACCACGGCTGCCGATGCAAACACCACGGCACCGGATTCGGTGAAGGCTGTTTGAATCGGCAACGCGATCTCAGGTGAAATTACCTGTAGGAACGAAGAGTCGGTGTTGACTAATTCACCAAGGCCACCCGCACCCGCATCTTTGAGAATTGCATTTTCAGGCAGAGTTAAGAGCGCAGGGTTTGCGCCGATGGCCTTCTGAATCTGCTCGCCAATCCACACAGCCTTGTCGCTTAGCACCGTGAACAGAATTGAAAGGAATACGGCAACACCTAGGGTTCCACCAATTTGACGGAAGAATGTGGCCGATGAAGTTGCCACACCAATGTCACGAGCCTCAACGGAGTTCTGCGCTGCAATAGTAAGAGTTTGCATTAGTTGACCAAGACCTAGACCCATGAAAACCATGCCAACCGAGATCTGCCAGATCTGCCAATCAACTGTGATGAACGCGAAGTAAGCGTATGACAATGCCATCAGACCGGTTCCGCCAACCAAGAACATTTTGTACTTGCCAGTTCTTCCGGTTACGATTCCCGACGTCATCGACGCTGTCATCATTCCGATTGTCATTGGAATCATTAACAAACCAGCTTCGGTCGGTGAAGCTCCCTTAACAATCTGCAGAATCAGAGGCAGGGTCATCATTCCACCGAACATACCGACACCAACAATCACACCGATAACAGTGCTCATGCTGAATGTTGTTGATTTGAAAAGACCAAGCGGCAATAGTGCATCTGCACCCATGCGGCGTTCAACAATAATGAAAACTACTATTCCTATTGCGCCAGTTGCATACATGGCAATCGATTGAGCGCTATCCCAGCCCCATTCGCGACCTTGCTCTGCAACAAGCAAAAGCGGAACCACGGCCAAAATAATAGCGGCTGCGCCATACCAGTCAATCTTTGATTTGCGCGGGGTATGTGGAACGTGCAAGAACGAAACCACCATGAACATTGCAACAATTCCAATTGGAAAGTTGATCAAAAATATCCAGCGCCAACCTTCGATGAAAATAAATTCATTCAT
>JBEGRY010000070.1:0-3841 GCA_041180265.1 Actinomycetota bacterium
CAACCATTCGGTGGCGCACAGGTTGTGATGTTTGGTGACCCTTATCAGCTAGCCCCCGTGCCGGGAAACAATGAAGAACGAGCCTACATGGCAGAGCACTATCAGAGTCCTTGGTTTTTTGACGCGCATGTTTGGCGCGAAGATTCGCTTGAACGCTACGAACTTAACGAGATCTTCAGGCAAAGTGACGAACACTTCAAAGAAATTTTGAACGCGATTCGCGATGGTTCCTGCACACAAGAGATGTTGGACTTCATCAACAGCTGCGGAAATCGTTTTCCTGAGACCGACGACGTGATTCGCCTGGCCACCATCAATGCCTCGGTAGATTCGGTGAACCGTGCCCGCATGGCCAAGATACCTAGCGAAGCAAAGCAGTTTCACGCGATCTTCGATGCCGAAGACGAGCGTGTCTTTGGCCGAACCCTGCCAGCTGAACCAGTGCTTGAGTTGAAGGTCGGTGCTCAGGTGATGTTCATTAAGAACGACGATGGCGGCAAAAAGACTAGTGATGGCGCGGCGCTGCGCCGCTGGGTGAACGGCACAATCGGTCACGTGACCGAGTTGCCAAAGTCGGGCGGAGTAAAGGTGGCGGTAGACGGTGAGATATTCGACGTTGGCCGCAGCACCTGGGAGAAAGTGCGCTACGAAGTCGAAGAGCAGTTCGACGAAGAATCGGGCGCCGTCAAAGAGGTTCTGGTTGCAGTGCCATTGGCCGAATTTCAGCAGATTCCACTTCGCCTGGCCTGGGCTGTGACCATTCACAAGTCACAGGGTCAGACCTACGACCAGGTGGTTATCGACATGGGCCGCGGCGCCTTCAGCCCGGGGCAAACATATGTGGCACTTTCGCGCGTGCGCTCACTCGAAGGCCTGTATTTGACTCGCGCCATTCGCATGAACGACATCATGGTCGACAGTGACGTTTTGCGCTTCATGCAGGGGCACCGCCAGGCACCGATAGAAAAGCTTTTTAGGGACTCTCTGACACGGCTTTGGCGGGGCAGACGAGCCTTTGCGAATTACTGTTTTGTACTCGAAATCTTTAGCTCACGCATCGCCAGAAAGAACGGGAATGTTGCGGCCATCGCGGTAATTCCCGAAAGCAGCAGATAGAGCCAAACTCTTTTCATGCCCAGACGGTGCGCCTCGATAATCATGAATGCTGAAACCGCGATCGCCACAATGCTCAGATCCCAAGCCAGCACCAAGTCAACCTCTGAGCCAAACCAGGCCGTCAGGTAGTCCTGTGAATTTATCACGGCAATTCCGTTGAAATACCATGCGGTAATCAGGCCTAACCCAGAGAGTGCGAAAAAGAAGACAGCTCGTTTGTTATTCATGGGCCAATCATGCTCCTTGTTCAGCCGGTAATCTAGACCCATGCTTATGTCAGACCGCGATATCCGTGCTTCAATTGAGGCCGGCCAGATTGGCCTTGAGCCACTAGACATGAATCTGTTGCAGCCATCGTCTTTCGATGTGCGAATTGACCGATTCTTTCGTCTGTTTGACAACCACAAGTACGCCTATATCGACCCGGCCGAGGACCAGTCTGAGCTGACCCGTTTTGTCGAGGTCGCGCCCGACGAGCCTTTTATTTTGCACCCGGGCGAATTTGTTCTTGGTTCAACCTATGAATTCGTGAAGCTGCCAGACAACATCGCGGCCCGTCTCGAGGGCAAGAGCTCACTTGGCCGCCTTGGTTTGGTTACTCACTCAACTGCTGGATTTGTTGACCCAGGTTTCAACGGTCACGTGACTCTAGAACTTTCTAACATGGCAACCTTGCCAATCAAGCTCTGGCCAGGAATGAAGATTGGTCAATTGTGTTTCTTCCAACTTTCTTCGCCAAGCGAAACCCCTTATGGCAGCGAGAAATACTTGAATCGCTATCAGGGTCAGCGCGGCCCAACCGCATCTCGTTCATTCATGAATTTTCACCGCACCGATGTGGGCAACCAGCCGCTAGAGCAGTAGTTAGGTAGTCCTTAGCGGCGCTGAGTTTCGATGCTGGCTAGGCTCGAAATATGACCAAATTCATTTCAGCGATTGCCGCTGCTCTTTTTATAACCACCTCACTCACCGCATGTGCAACCGATGCGGCACCAGAATCAAAGCTTGCCGCGATAGGCATCGACGATGGCTGGGTTCGCGTTTCTGAATACAGCGATCACGAGGGCGGCATGACCGGAGCATTCGCCACCTTCACCAACAACACCGATGCCGACGTAACTATTGTTGGCGGTTCAGCCGAGATCGCTGGCATGGTCGAGGTGCACGAAGTTGTAATGATCGATGACGAAATGAAGATGCAACCAAAAGAAGGTGGCATTGTTATTCCGGCTGGCCAGTCACTAACCCTTGAACCCGGCGGACTGCACATCATGTTGATGGGGCTGAAGAAGCCAATTCTGGTTGGCGACAAAGTCACCATGACTATTGATCTCGAAGGTGCCGATGACCTAAACGTCACCTGGGATGCCAAGACCTCGCTAGCCGGCGATGAGGAATACGAACCAAAGAAGTAATGTCAGAGAAATTTAGCCGTCGCGGGTTTTTCACCGCGGCAACAGCAACGGCAGCATCGGTGGTCTCGGCCACCGGTGCTTCGGCTGTTACGGCAAATGTGGTTGGTGCAAAACACGAAGCTAAAGCACAAACCGCAACGCTAAATAAGAAAGAAGAATTCTTTGGCACTCACCAAAATGGGTTGGAACTAGAACTGCAAACTTTTTCAAACTTCATCGCATTCGATTTGCATGACGACACCGACAAAGCAGCAATGCGGCGTTGGATGTCGGTAATCACCGATGACCTAAATCGTCTCACCGATGGCCGCCCGGTGCTTGCAGATGCGCAACCGCAGCTTGCACTTGGCCCAGCACGTCTCACCGGCACTGTTGGTTTTGGGCCGACACTATTTGAGAAGCTTGGGCTTGAAGCGCTGGCACCAAAATCATTTGCCGAACTTCCGGCATTCAAGATAGACAAACTGCAACCTGACTTCAGCGCCGGTGATGTGTTGATTCAAATTTCTTGCGACGATCCGATTGTTTTGTCGCACGCGGTGCGCGCGATAATCCGTGACTCAATGAGCTTTGCAACCGTGCGCTATTCGCAAGCCGGCTTCAGTAATGCTCAGGGGGTCAGCCCGTCGGGCACTCGTCAGCGCAACCTAATGGGCCAGGTCGACGGCACCGATAATCCAGCTCTCGGTAGCGATGACTTCAACCGTTTGGTTTGGATCGAAGACGGACCAGACTGGGCAGTCGGCGGAACCATTCTGGTGCTGCGGCGCATTGCAATGCAGTTGGATACCTGGGACAAACTGAGCCGCACCGCTAAAGAACAGGTGATTGGTCGCAACCTAACCAACGGTGCACCGCTGGGCGGAAAAAACGAAACCGATGTTCCTGATTTTGAACAAACCGAATCAAACGGCCTTTCGGTGATTCCGCCGTTTGCGCACATTCGCCGAGCCACACCAACCAACCCAAATGAAAGGTTCTTCAGACGCCCGTTCAACTATGAGGTGGGCGTATCTGCTGAGGGCACACCTGATGTTGGTTTGCTGTGGACGGCATACATGCGTGACATGAACCAATACATTCCGGTGCAGCAGCGCTTGGCAAATCTAGACCTATTGAATAAGTGGACAGTACCGATTGGTTCTTCGGTGTTCGCAATCGCCGGCGGAGTGCAGCCAGGTGAAGTTATTGCAGAAAAACTTTTCGCTTAGTTCGAGTAGCTGACTTTAGGGTTGGGGTCAACGCGAAGCAATAGGAACAAGCCAACTGCAAGCACTGCCATCAAACCAATCACACCAAAGATTGCGGTA
>JBEGRY010000071.1:0-3776 GCA_041180265.1 Actinomycetota bacterium
TAAAGAAGTGTCCGCCGTGCTTCTTAACACCCGCGTAAATGAAAGTTACGTAAGCGGCAACTGCCATCACGATTGGCAAACCAATTACCGATGTACCGGCAATGTTTAGACCAGGAATAATTCCGGTGATGTTCATGCCCAGCGTCACAAAGAAAATTGTGGTTAGCAGCGGCAAGAAACGATCGCCGTCTTTTTCGCCAAGCTGGTCGTGCGCAATGCTCTTGCGAACGAAGTTAAGTGAGATCTCACCCATTAGCTGGAACTTGCCTGGCACGTGGTTGCCGGTCTTATAAGCTTTTGCGAACTTTGCAGTCCACAGAGCGAAAACCAAAACCAGAAGAGTTAGAACCAAAAGACGAATCAACATGATTCGGTTTAATGCAAAAGGAGTTCCTTCGAAAGCAACAATCTCTGGATAGAACTCCATGATTGATGGAGCGTGGAAGCCGCTGCCCGACTCCTCGGTGCTTGCTGCTGCAGAGAGCAGATTCAAAGCGTTAGTAAACAGCTGGAACTCCTGTTTCGGGGCAAGTCAAAACACTTGCGGCGATTTACAGCGGGTTTTAAGTCAAATGATTCTTTGAACTTGCAGTAATCCTAACAGCAACCAAGGGGTGCAAAATCACACCCATCGGGCCTGACGGCCTTATCACATAAGGGTTTATTTGTTATCTGTGAAGACCGGAATGCGGGCCTTCAAAACCAAGATTGAGTCCACCGCAAGGGTCCCAAGAATGGCTGCCACCAGGGTGAAAAACAAAACCGGGCCGTTGATGAAGTCGGCGCCCTTTAGCGAACCCATCACCAATACGAAGCCGATTAACTTAACCAGCCAGCCACCGAGTACCACGCCGAAGAATCCGCCCAGTGGCAGACGACCACCGATCCAAACGCTAAGCGCGGTGAGGGTCACAAATACCAGAGTCAATCCGGCGCCGATCAGAGCACTGGTCAGGCCCGCGGCCCCAGCAACCAAAAAGCCGACTAGGCCGCCAATCAGAGCGATTGCGGCAATCAGGGCCGAGCCCAATGCCAGCACTCGGCGAAACAGGTTATTAAATTCCTTTGACATTAGCTTTGCGACGTCTTTCGATAAGTGGTTTCAGAGTAAAAAGCAGTGCGCCCGCGGCACCCACGAATAAGAAGCACAACACGGCCCAGACTGGCCAGTAGAAAAACAGCAGGCAACTGATTGAGATCAGAGCTGTCCAGACATAAAAGACCAAAACCGAACCAAGGTGGCTGTGGCCGAAGTCCTGCAGTCGGTGATGAAGATGCTCGCGGTCAGCACTAAACGGTGACTTGCCGGCGCGCAGCCTGCGCACCACCGCAAGCGAGAAATCCAAGAGTGGCAAAACCAAAATCGCCAGAGGCAAGATCAGTGGCATAAACGCCGGCACGAGTTGCCCGCGACTGAACGACTGAGGGTCAATTTGACCGGTCACCGAAAGTGCAGTCGTCGACATCAACAAGCCCAGCAGCATTGCGCCGGAATCACCCATGAAAATTTTTGCTCGGTGCCAGTTGTATGGCAAAAAACCCACGCACATTCCGATCACGATTGCCGAAATTAGCGAAGCCAGGTTGAAGTAGTTTGTCGGCGATGTTTGTTGCGCCAATAGGTAGCTGTAGGCAAAAAATACCGCGGTGCCAATTAGAACTACTCCGGCCACGAGTCCATCAAGGCCATCGATGAAATTCACCGCGTTCATTACCAAGACGGTCAGGAACACGGTAGCAACGAATGAAATACCAAAGCTGCCGATGGTGACACCAGCAATTGGAAGTGAAACAATTTGCACGCCCTGCCAGGCAAGTATGCCGGCAACAATGAATTGACCGGCGAGCTTTAGCGTCCAGTCCAAGTCATAAAGGTCATCTAAGAAACCAATCAGGGTAATCACCGCGGCCGCAATCACAATGGCGATGATTTGCACCGGGTCGGTATAGAGGCTTTGGAACCAACCAATTGATCCGGCAATGGTTATGGTGATCGCAAAACCTACGAACATGGCGAGCCCGCCAAGTCTTGGGGTTGGTTTGGTGTGCACATCGCGGGAACGAATCTGCGGGTAAATCTTGTACTTATGCGCGATGCGTAAGGTAGCGAAGGTGCCAAAGAATGTCACCACTGCAGCAATCAGCATCATCAATAGATACGCGCGCATGGCTTAGTTACTTTCTTCAAGCAAATCGCCAGCGACCGAACGAATCTTTTCTGCGCTGAGTGCACCTCGACGCACAATTTTTATTTTTCCAGTCGTGTTCACATTTCCCGCACTGTCGTAGCTGTCGACAATTTCAGTGAGGTCGATAATGGTCGAAGCTTCGCCCTTCGGGCTGTTGCCGCCGTCTAGGTAAACCGAAACCTTGTCCTCGAGATAATCGGCAGCTTGCTGGCAGGTGGTTGCTGCTGGTTGGCCAGTCAGGTTGGCACTTGACACAGCAAGCGGGCCGGTTTCTTCGAGCAGAGCAAGGGCAATTTTGTGATCAGGCATGCGAAGTGCCACCGTACCCTTGGTCTCACCAAGATCCCAGGTGAGCGAGCCTTGAGCGTTAAAAATCATGGTTAGCGCACCTGGCCAAAAAGTTGCAGCAAGTTTTTTAGCAACCTCGGGAACAGTCTCTGCCAGTGCCGCGAGAGTATTTGTGTTGGCAATTAAAACCGGCGGCGGTGATTGCGGGCCTCTACCCTTTGCAGCTAGTAGTGCCTGAACTGCCGATGGTGAAAAAGCGTCAGCGGCAATTCCGTAAACAGTGTCCGTAGGCAAAACAACTAATTCATTTCGACCAAGTGAAACTTTTGCAAGACGCATTCCCGTAAGTAAATCTGTATCAAGCGAGCAGTCGTAGATGCGCTGTGTCATCGAGTGCTCCTTTGGTAAATCGAATTACTTAATTGCTGTAACCGCGCGATCGCGGCCGGTTAGATCTTGTCGTGAAGAAACTTGACTCCACCCACCAGCCAATAGTAGTTGACTCACCTGAGCGCCCTGATTGTCTGCATGTTCAATTATCAAAAATCCACCCGGCAGCAACAATCTTTTTGCGGTTGCCGAAACTAGATGAATTACATCCATGCCGTCTTCGCCGCCGTATAGCGCTAGGGCTGGGTCAAATTTTTGAACCTCGATATCACGCGGAATCGCGGCAGCAGGAATATAGGGCGGGTTCGACGCAACAACCGACACCTTGCCATCAAGCTCGGCAAAGGCATCACGAAGATCACCCTGAACCAACTGAGCCGCCGGGGCGTATTTGGCAAAGTTCTTCTTAGTGAAAGCTAAAGCATCGGCCGATTTTTCAACGGCGTGCACCTTGGCGTTTGGCACCTCAGTTGCCATGGCTAGCGCAATCGCACCGCTACCGGTGCCAAGGTCAACTGCTATCGGGTTGGGTAGCGAGCTATCTCGCAATGCTTCGATTGCCAGGCCGGCAACAAACTCGGTTTCCGGGCGCGGAATGAAAACTCCGGCGCCAACTTCTAGCTCCAGGTTTCTAAATGGAGCTAAACCAGTGATGTGCTGAAGCGGTTCTCGTGAATTTCTGCGAGCAAACAGTTCAGTTAATCTTTCAGCCTGCGATTCGACTACCTCTGCCCCGCCCAGCATTTGTGCCTGTACTGCGCCGCGAGAAACGCCTAAGACATGTGCCGCGATTAGTTCTGCATCGACAGCTGCTGAATCGATTCCGGCTGCTTTAAATTTGGCTGCCGCATGTTGCACTAAATCGCGCAGCAGCATTGCTTAGTTCTTTTCAGAGCCAAGAGCCGAAAG
>JBEGRY010000072.1:0-3716 GCA_041180265.1 Actinomycetota bacterium
TTCGGGAAAGGTTATTCTCGGCATCTCGAAGCGCGCTACCGGTGAGTTTGGTGACTTGCTTTGATGTCGGCTGTGCACTTGCTGTTTCGGTCTTGGGCGCACCTAGCGAACTGCGGCGCAACTGTAGATATTGATCCACTCCGCCGGTGAGGTGACGAAGGCTGCCATCGCCTAGCAGGGCGTATTGATCATCTGTGACGCGCTCAAGCAAATAGCGATCGTGCGAGACAACAATTAGTGTGCCCGGCCAGCCGTCTAGTAGATCCTCCATTGCGGCAAGGATGTCGGTGTCGAGGTCGTTGGTTGGCTCGTCGAGAATCAGCACATTTGGTTCGCCGAATAACAGTCGCAGGAATTGCAATCGTCGGCGCTGACCACCAGAAAGATCTTCGATTGGGGTTTGTAGCTGAGCCTGAGTAAAACCAAGCTGCTCGACTAGTTGCCCGATGCCAACTTCTTTTTTATCAACTGTAAAGAATGATTTTTCGCGCGCGATCAGGTTGAAAATTCTTTCGCCGTGAAACTCGTTGAGCTCGTTCACTTCTTGGCTAAGGGTGGCAATGTTTACGGTCTTGCCGCGCTTTACTCGCCCCGAGGTTGGCTCAAGACTTCCCTGGATTAACTTGAGCAGAGTGGTCTTACCTGCGCCATTTACGCCAACCAAACCAACTCGATCGCCCGGGCCGAGTCGCCAGGTTACATCGTGCAGCAGTTCGCGGCCGTCGATTGAATAACTGAGGTTTTCAACATCGACAACATCTTTGCCAAGCCTGGCGGTAGCCAGCTTTGAAAGTGTTGCGCGGTCACGCGGTTCAGGCTCGTTTGCAATTAGTTCGGCAGCCGCGTCTAGTCGAAATTTAGGTTTTGAAGTACGCGCCGGTGCGCCGCGACGCAACCAGGCCAACTCTTTGCGCATCAGGTTTTGGCGACGGGCCTCGGTAGCGGCTGCACTTCGATCCCGTTCGTTGCGTTGCAAAATGTACGCGGCGTAGCCGCCTTCAAACGGCTCAATAATTCCGTCGTGCACCTCCCAGGTGAGGTTGCAAACTTCATCGAGAAACCATCGATCATGCGTGACCACAAGCAATCCACCGGCGGTGTTCGCCCATCGAGTTTTCAAATGTGCGGCTAACCAAGCCACTCCCTCAATATCGAGGTGGTTGGTTGGCTCATCGAGCATGACTATATCCAGGTCTTGCACCAACAACTTAGCCAGCGCAACCCTGCGACGCTGCCCACCCGAAAGTTCTGCAACTTTTTGATTCCAGTCGAGGTCATTCAGCAATCCAGAAATTACGTCGCGAATTTTTGGATTAGAAGCCCACATGTGTTCGGGAATATCTCCGACCACAGAAAATCCAATACTGGCCCCGCCATCTAAAACATCTGACTGATCGAGTAATCCAATAGTCAAGCCATTGCGATGCGTGATGCGGCCCGAGTCTGCCTGCATGCGTTTAGAGAGCAGCTTGAGCAGCGTGCTTTTGCCATCGCCGTTTCTACCCACGATTCCAATACGATCGCCTTCATTCACGCCGATAGTTAGCTCGTCAAAAACCTTTTTTGTAGGAAATTCGAGTGAGATTGCTTCGGCGCCAAGCAGATGGGCCATTAGTCGTGTTCCAAAATTGTGCCCGCCGCAGGACCGGTAGCCGTTATGGCTAAGTGCCCGGAGATTGCGAGTGAGTCTGCCAAGTTTCTAGCTGCATCCGCAGATTCCACCAGCATCGCGATGGTTGGCCCGCTACCAGAGATGATTGCCGCCAATGCTCCGGCCTGCAGGCCTGCATCGATGGTTTGTTGAAGTTCTGGGCGAAGCGCTAATGCTGCTTCTTGAAGATCATTTTGCAAAAGCGGTGCCAGTCGTTTTGCATCTCCACTTTGCAATGCCTCGATCAAGTCTTGCGGCACAGATGGCTGAGGTTGATTTCGTGGGTCTTGGAGTCGGCCTTCGCGAAGTTGATCCAATTGTGCGTAAACCTCAGGAGTGCCTATGCCAAGGTCATTTATGACTAACACCCAATGAAACTTTTTTACCGAAGCGACTGGCTCAAGGTGATGCCCGCGACTTAGACCCACGGCAACGCCACCGAGTAAAGCGAATGGAATGTCTGCACCAAGCTCCGCTGCTAGGTCAAAAAGTTTTTCACCACCAACGCCGCTTTGCCAAAGTTCGTCAACCGCCATGATGGCCGCAGCTGCGTCAGCCGAGCCGCCGCCCATACCGCCAGATACCGGAACATTTTTGTCGATCTGAAAACTAATCGGCGCTAGTGACTCAGCCGAACTGGCGTAAGCGATCTTTTGCGCGGCACGAACTACCAGATTGTCTTCGCCGGTTGGAACCTCTTGCAGCTGAGTCAATGAAAGTCGGCCTGCTACCGAAACCCGCCACGCATCGCTAATCGTGGCGGTAACTTTCTCACGCAAATCTAAAGCAAAGTAAACGCTGGCAACATCGTGATATTGATCCGGCAGCAAGGAGCCTACTGAGAAGAAGATATTTATTTTGCCCGGTGCGCTAGCGGTGACCGAATGCTTCATCAGACATCCAATCTTTCATGCAGCGCAACAATTACCTGTTGCCAATATTCTTGTCGCGCTGTGGCGGTTGCCTGATCAGCAATCAGCTCGTGTCTAATTTGCAGCTGGCAACCCTGTTCGGTTGCGGCAACATTCAAGACTGCGCGTGAAAAATCATCAAAGGCAAGCTTGGCCTGCGGAAACTTATTCGACATGACTCTTGGCTTATCGACTACCGGCCAAGCGGCGGTGTCGGCGCACACTGAAAGCGTGCGAATTGCCTCGGCGCCAAAGCTTTCAAGCATGGTTAGCTCAAACATTTGCCGCCCGAACGATTTTCAGAAAATCGTGCACTTCTAGTTGTTCGCCTCTAGCTTGCGGATTAACTCCTGCAGCGACCAGAATTCGCTCGGCATCGGCCGCTGTACCCGCCCAGCCCGAAATTGCCTGACGCATGGTCTTGCGGCGTTGTCCAAAGGCAGCATCGGCAAGTTCAAAGGTTGCCACTCGCTCAGCTTCTGTGCCCAAGGGCTGGGCGCGTTTGGCGAAATAGACCAACGCAGAATCGACGTTAGGCACCGGCCAGAAAATGCTTCGGCCCACATTGCCGGCAAGCGCAGACTCCGCGTACCAAGCGAGCTTCACACTAGGAATTCCGTAAATCTTTGAGCCCGGAGTTGCCGCTAAACGGTGTGCCACCTCGGCTTGCACCAGCACTAACCCGGTTTGAATCGAATCGAACACCTCTAAAAAGTGCAATAACACTGGAACCGAAATGTTGTAAGGCAGGTTAGCCACCAACGCATCGGGTGCCGCAGGTAACTCGCGAACCTTCATGGCATCTTCCCGAATCAGAGTGAAATCCGTTCCAGGTGCACGTTTGGCAATCGTGCTTTCAAGTTCGGCAGCCATTTTCGGATCAATCTCAACGGCTATCACGCGCTTAGCGACTTCAAGCAAACCAAGGGTTAGTGAACCCAAGCCAGGGCCAATTTCTACGACTGTTTCATTGCCCGAAAGTTTTGCAGCGGCAACAATTCTGCGAATAGTGTTTGGGTCGGTAACGAAGTTCTGCCCCAACTTTTTAGTTGGAGTCACATCAAGGCGACTGGCAAGTTCGCGAATGTCGACCGCACCGAGCAACTCGACCACTAAAGCCCCTCGCTCCACGAGCCGTAAACGGTTTCGGTGTT
>JBEGRY010000073.1:0-3650 GCA_041180265.1 Actinomycetota bacterium
TGTAGCCCTTGACCAATGCAGGGTATTTTTCGAAATCAGCGTCATTGGCCGGCTCTACTTCGTTTGGACCGAAGGCAGCCTCTGCACGCTTGGCATCAACTTCACGATCACCAGGAACACCAACGATTACTAGTGAGCGCTTGCCCTCAGGTGAAGTTAGAGCGAGCACAACGTTCTTTAAAGTGTCTGCAGCTGTGATGTTTTTTCCATGCACAGAGTTGAAGTACTCAACCAAAGTTTCGATGGTAGGAGTGTTTGGAGTGTCCAGCACTTCCGCTTCTGGCAATCCGTCAATTGACTTTGCTGCAGGCGCAACTGTTTTTACGGCTTCAACGTTTGCAGCGTAACCACCTGCCGAACGAACAAATGTGTCTTCACCGATTGGTGACGGTGAAAGGAATTCTTCCGACGCACTTCCACCCATGGCTCCAGCGTCTGCCTTGACCACAACGTAGTCAACACCAAGACGATTGAAGATACGCTCGTAGGCATCACGCTGCGCCTGGTAGGCCTTTGCCAATCCTTCGTCGTCGATGTCAAACGAGTAGGCATCCTTCATCACGAATTCACGACCGCGAAGCAAACCGGCGCGAGGGCGCGCTTCATCGCGGTACTTGTTTTGAATCTGGTACAAGCAAACCGGCAAATCTTTGTAAGAACTGTAGAGATCCTTCACCATCAGGGTGAACATCTCTTCGTGAGTTGGTGCCAACAGGTAGTCGCCTTTTTTACGGTCCTGCAGGCGGAAAAGGTTGTCGCCGTATTCGGTCCAGCGGCCGGTCGCCTCAAATGGTTCGCGTGGCAAAAGCGCTGGGAAGAAAACTTCTTGAGCGCCAGCTCGTGCCATCTCTTCGCGGATGACCTGCTCGATCTTGGCCTTTACTGCCAAGCCAAGCGGTAGCCAACTGTAGAGACCGGCTCCGGCGCGGCGAATGTACCCGGCGCGAAGAAGTAGCTTGTGGCTCTCGACATCGGCATCGGCTGGGTCTTCGCGCAGGGTGCGCAGGAACAGTGAACTTAGGCGAACTGGCATACAGGCGAGTTTACCGGCAAGACCTATTTATCTTGGGCTACAACTACCTGCGGGCTACCTACCAGAGCCGGATCCATGGTTGCGGCAATCTTGTTTGCCTCTTCAATCAGGGTTGCCACAATTTCAGATTCAGGCACAGTCTTGATGACCTCACCCTTCACAAAGATCTGGCCCTTACCGTTACCTGATGCAACTCCGAGGTCTGCTTCGCGAGCTTCGCCCGGACCATTAACTACACAACCCATCACAGCAACACGAAGTGGGACCGTCATTTTTTCAAGGCCGGCAGTGACCTGGTTAGCCAAGGTGTAAACGTCAACTTGAGCGCGACCACAAGATGGGCAACTAACGATTTCGAGTTTGCGCGGACGAAGGTTTAGGCTCTCAAGAATCTGTGAACCAACTTTGATTTCTTCAACCGGTGGTGCAGAAAGTGAAACACGAATGGTGTCGCCGATGCCCTTAGACAACAACGCACCGAAAGCAACCGAAGACTTAATGGTTCCCTGGAACGCCGGGCCAGCCTCAGTTACACCGAGGTGAAGCGGCCAATCACCGCGCTCTGCCAAAAGTTCATAGGCACGAACCATAACCACAGGGTCGTTGTGCTTTACCGAAATCTTGAAATCGTGAAAGTCGTGCTCTTCAAACAACGAAGCTTCCCAAACTGCAGATTCAACCAAAGCTTCTGGAGTTGCCTTGCCATACTTTTCGAGCAGACGTGGATCGAGCGAACCGGCATTGACACCGATTCGAATCGATACTCCAGCATCTTTGGCAGCCTTGGCAATTTCGCCAACCTTGTCGTCGAACTGACGAATGTTGCCAGGGTTAACGCGAACAGCTCCGCAACCTGCATCGATTGCAGCAAAAACGTATTTTGGCTGAAAGTGAATGTCGGCAATCACCGGAATCTGCGACTTGCGAGCAATTAGCGGAAGGCGATCTGCGTCATCCTGAGATGGAACCGCAACACGAACGATGTCGCAACCGGAAGCGGTCAGCTCAGCGATCTGCTGCAGCGTCGCGTTAACATCGGTGGTAGGAGTGGTGCACATCGATTGCACAGAGATTGGTGCGTCGCCGCCAACGGCAACCTTGCCAACCATGATCTGCCTGGTCTTGCGACGCGGGGTTAATACCGGTGGCTTTACTTTGCCTAAATTGATTGCAACCATTTG
This sequence comes from Actinomycetota bacterium, assembly GCA_041180265.1. GTDB lineage: Bacteria > Actinomycetota > Actinomycetes > Actinomycetales > Microbacteriaceae > Rhodoluna. The sequence goes on from JBEGRY010000073.1 coordinate 2,215, forward strand.
CTCTCTACTCTAATTACTTCAAGGCCACCGGGTTGACCAGGTCGATCACGATAAGTAGCAAACTCAGTGCAATCAGCAGCACAGTAACCACGTAGGTAATCGGCATTAGCAGCGCGGTATCGGCAGGACCCGGGTCGCCCTTGCGGAATAGCCTCCAGCCGACACGCTTAATTACCTCGTAGATGCCACCGGCAATGTGACCGCCATCAAGTGGCAACAGCGGAATCATGTTGAACGCGAAGAGTGCAAAGTTCAGTGAAGCCAACATCATGATGCCGGAGCTGACTTTGTCGAGCAGGGTCGCCTCTTGATTTGCTGCTAATTCTCCGGCAACCTGACCGATACCAACCAGCGATATTGGCCCATTCGCATCGCGCTCTCCGCCGGTGATTGTGTTGTTCACCATTTTGTAAACTTGCACCGGAAGCGTTGCGATCATTTCAAATGTGGAAGTTACCGCAGTGCCGGAGTAAGAAATTGCGGTCGCAAAGCTCTGGGACTGCCTCTCTGGCTTAAGAGTGACTCCAAAAAATGGAACCGTTTTAGTTATCGCGCTGCCATCACCCTGGAGCACTGGTCGGGTAACCATAACCGGATTCAAAACTAGATTAAGTTTTTCCCCGACACGAAGCACTGTCAGATTCAAAGTTCCAGGATGCGCAATGGCGTAATTATTTAGTTCATCGAAGTTGGAAACCGAAACTCCGTTTACAGAAATTATTCGATCGCCAGCAAGCATTCCTGAAGCTTTGGCTGGACCGACCGCATCACTTGCATTGCATTCCACATTTTCGGTGAAACTGCTCGGCACACAATTTGAAATTGCTTGAATTTCCGCAGAACGACCATACGTTCCGATTCCCATCAGCGCAACCATGGTCAGCACCACACCGAGGAACAGATTCATGAACGGGCCACCGAACATGATGATGATTCGTTTGAACACCGGCAGCTGATAGAACATGCGGTTCTTATCGTCATCGGTGACGAACTCCGAGTGTGCCTCTCGTGCAGCTTTTACCGAATCGGCAAAGAAACCCTGTGGATCCTTTCGCTTGCCCTTGGGCAGATACATGCCGATCATGGTGATGTAGCCACCGAGCGGAATGGCCTTCAAGCCATATTCGGTTTCGCCACGCTTGCGCGAAAACAGGGTTGGGCCGAAGCCAATCATGTACTTGGGAACCTTGACGCCAAACCACTTGGCCGGCAGTAAGTGCCCTAGCTCGTGCCAGCCAATCGAGAAGCCGATGCCAAGCAGGATGAAAACGATACCCCCGACGTACCAAAGAAATTCACTCATGCGCAAACCATAAATCTCGCGGCTGACAATTTGCTTAGCAAGCGGTCACCATTTGAGCCACCGCACGATCGCGAGCCCACTTCTCAGCAGCCAGCACAGACTCGAGAGTCAACTCCCCCTGCGGTTCGTGCGC
>JBEGRY010000074.1:0-3636 GCA_041180265.1 Actinomycetota bacterium
AAGTTCTGCCCCAACTTTTTAGTTGGAGTCACATCAAGGCGACTGGCAAGTTCGCGAATGTCGACCGCACCGAGCAACTCGACCACTAAAGCCCCTCGCTCCACGAGCCGTAAACGGTTTCGGTGTTCTTAGCTAACTGTGCGCAAAGTTCATTCAGGTCATCGCCGCGAGTCTGTGCCATAAAACGCGCGGTAATCGGAACCAAATACGGAGCATTTGGGCGACCTCTAAAAGGTTCGGGTGCCAAGAATGGCGCATCGGTTTCAATCAAAATTAATTCTTTATTTGCCAACACAAGTGAATCTCGAAGGTGCTGATTGCGCTTGATGGTTATGTTGCCGGCAAAAGACATGTACCAGCCATGTGCATTACAGATTTCAGCTAGGTCAGGCTCACCCGAGTAGCAGTGGAACACGACTTTTTCTGGTGCACCAACTCGCTTTAGCGTTGCGACCACCTGATCGTGAGCATCGCGATCATGAATCATCAAGGCAAGGTTGTTTTCTTTTGCAATACGAATGTGCTCTTCAAAACTCAGTTGCTGAAGCTCGATTTTCTTATCGCCTTCGGTCCTGAAAAAATCCAGACCGGTTTCACCAATTGCTCTTACGCGTGGTTGCGCGGCAAGCTCTTCGATCTCGGCAATTGCCTTCACCAGTGCAGCTTTTGTTTCGTAAAGCGGCGCTTCGTTTGGGTGCAGTGCCACAGCAGCTAAGACTCTTGGGTCGTTGGCTGCTATTTGCGCGCACCACTTAGAGCTTTCTAGGGTGACACCTACCTGCACCACACCCTTGATGCCCACCGAACCGGCACGATCTAGGCTTTCCTGCCAAGGCATTACGCCAAGATCATCATCGAATTCAAATTCCAGGTGGCAGTGGTTGTCATAAATGGCAACCTCAAGCGGTTCAGGATTTGGCGGAAACGCGACTAACTTGGAATTCTTTTTTGAAGGTTCCCCGGTTGAACTGCTTCGAGTAAATGCCTGTTCAGACAAGGGTTACTTCGATTCGGTTGTTTCGGCTTCGATGCGCGGGAACAGCGGCTCAAGAGCTGCGATCTGCACACCCGCAGCAAGCTGGCCCCAGGCAGCTGCCTCGCCAATTTTTTGATCGGCCAAAGCACCAAGTGATGTACCCACGGCGCTCCAAAGTTTTTCGGTGGCCTTTGGTGTGATTGGCGCAAGCAATACCGCCAGAACTCTCAAGCCTTCGACAGTGGTGTTTAGCACTGTGCCAAGACGCGCACGATTTGCTTCGTCTTTGGCTAGCGCCCAAGGCTCTTGCACGGTGATGTAGTTATTGAGTTCATCGACCAACGACCAAACGCTTGAAATTGCATCCTGAATCGCTACGCGATCAATTGCGGCGTCAGCGTTTCTAGCCGCTGCTTTTGCGATCGCCTGCACCTGCTTGTCATCATCATTCAATTCAGCAGCGGCCGGAAGTGAACCATCGAAGTATTTGTGCACCATCGCCACAACGCGCGAGGCAAGGTTTCCGAAACCGTTTGCCAACTCTGCCTGGTATCTGGCCGAAAGGTCTTCCCAAGAAAACGAACCGTCTTGACCAAATGAAATTGCTTTCATGAAGTAATAGCGGAAAGCATCTGACCCAAATGTGTCGGTGATCTGACTAGGAGCAATACCGGTGAGTTTAGATTTCGACATCTTTTCGCCGCCGACCAAAAGCCAACCGTGACCAAAGACCTGATTAGCCGGTGCCAGGCCGGCGGCCATCAGCATGGCCGGCCAGATCACCGCGTGAAAACGAAGAATGTCTTTACCAACGACCTGCACACTTGCGGGCCAAAGCGATTCAAACTTTGCCTTTGCCTCGGCCGAATCTTCGCCATAACCAATCGCGGTGATGTAGTTCAGCAGAGCATCGAACCAAACGTAGGTGATGTGGCTGTCATCCCAAGGAATGTCGATGCCCCAGTCAAACTTTTCTTTTGAACGCGAGATTGAAAGATCATCTAGGCCGCGACGAACGAAAGAGATAACTTCGTTTCGAGCCGATTCTGGCTGAATGAATTTTGGGTTCTCTTCGTAGTGTGCAAGAAGCTTGTCGGTGAATTCACTTAGCTTGAAGAAGTAATTAGTTTCTTGAAGCTTCTCGACCGGCTTGCTGTGAATTGCACATACCGATTGGCCCGCGAACTGACCCTCGCCCTCGATAAGGTCAGCTTCGGTTTTGTACTCTTCGCAACCAACACAGTAATTGCCCTCATATGAACCACGGTAAATAAACCCAGTGTCATAAAGGTGCTGCAAGAACACCTGGACATTCTTCTTGTGGCGCGGTTCGGTGGTGCGAATGAAATCCTGGTTATTGATGTCGATGGTGTCGAGCAGCGGAAGCCAAGCCTCGGCCACTAGCTTGTCGGCCCAGTCCTTGGGCTCGGTCTTATTAGCGGCGGCGGTGCGCAAAATCTTTTCACCGTGCTCGTCGGTACCGGTCAACATGTACGAGCGTTCGCCGCGCTGGCGGTGCCAACGAGCCAACACGTCTGCGGCTACCTCGGTGTAAGCGTGGCCAATGTGTGGCGCATCGTTTACATAGAAAATTGGGGTCGTTACATAGAACGATTTCCCCTGGTTTGCAGACATGGATTCAATCTTAACGCAGGTTTTGTTTGCGGTACTCGAGCACTAGTTGATACAGGTCGCCCTTGCTTGCCCCGGCAGCGCTAGCAATTTCGGCAACTGCCTCTTTGAGACCAGCGCCTTCTTCGATTAGCGCCAAAACCTGTTGCACCAGGTCTTCAATGGCCACCTGCTGCTGCCCTGCCCCACTGATAACCAAAACCATCTCACCTTTTGGCTCACCCTTGGCCCACTCGACCAACTCGGCAAGAGGGCCGCGCTGAGTCTGCTCGAATTTTTTAGTCAATTCGCGCGAGACACTGGCAACGCGTTCGGCACCGAATACGGCACTGGCGTCTTCAAGTGATTCCAGAATTCGATGCGGTGATTCAAAAAAGACCATGGTGCGTGGCTCATGCAAAAGTGATTCAAAACTGCGTTTGCGATCGCCGGTCTTGCGCGGCAAAAAACCTTCGAAGGTAAATCGATCGGTTGGCAACCCAGATACGGCGAGCGCACTCAAGACCGCACTCGGCCCCGGAATTACCGTGACATCAATTCCGGCTGCAACCGCGGCGCGCACTAGCTGAAATCCAGGGTCACTTACCGTTGGCATTCCGGCATCGCTAACCACGAGCACATCCGTGTCGGCGGCAATTTCAAGAATTTGATCGAGTCGATCGCCCTCGTTGTGCTCATGCAGACTGAACAGTTTGGCCGCGACCTTCACCGAAAGCGAGTTGGCCAGCATAAGCAGTGTTCTGGTGTCTTCGGCAGCTATGTACCTAGCCTGCCCCAGGGCCTCGACCAGACGAGGCGAGGCATCGGCGAGATTACCGATCGGAGTAGCCGCAAGAATAAGCACGCTCTATTGTCTAGCATTAGCAACGTGATTGCCTCGCTAACCCAAATCGTAAATCGGCCGAAATTGCGCCGATTGATTGACGCCTATGGCGCCTGGGCAGTGATTGCTCTAGCCGCGGTGCTAAGACTTTGGCAACTTGGATATCCGGCCAAGCTTGTTTTTGACGAGACCTATTACGTAAAGG
>JBEGRY010000075.1:0-3625 GCA_041180265.1 Actinomycetota bacterium
AAACGGTCACGCAGTTGAGGCTGCAGAGCCTAGCCGCCCGGTTCAGGTTCTTGGTCTGCAGTCTGTTCCTCGTGCGGGTGACACCTTTGTGGTTACCGACGACGAGCGTCAGGCACGTCAGATTGCAGAGAAGCGCGAAGCTGCCGACCGTAACGCTCTGCTGGCTAAGACTCGCAAGCGTGTAAGTCTTGAAGACTTCACCAAGGCACTTGAAGACGGCAAGGTTGAGGCTCTTAACCTCATCATCAAGGGTGACGTTTCTGGTGCGGTTGAAGCACTCGAAGATTCATTACTCAAGATTGAAGTTGACGATTCAGTTCAATTGCGCATTATTCACCGTGGTGTTGGTGCGATTACCGAGTCAGACGTTAACCTTGCCACCGTTGACAACGCCATCATCATTGGATTCAACGTCAAGCCAGACAACAAGGCTCGCGAACGTGCCGATCGCGAAGGCGTCGACATTCGTCAGTACTCAGTTATCTATGCAGCACTTGATGACATCGAAAAGGCGCTCAAGGGAATGCTTAAGCCAGAGTACGAAGAGTTCCAGCTTGGTACCGCAGAGGTTCGTGAACTGTTCAAGTCATCGAAGGTTGGAACCATTGCTGGTTCGATCGTTCGCTCTGGCTCGATCAAGAGAAACTCGATGGCCCGCGTTCTTCGTGATGGCAAGGTAATCGCTGATAACCAGAAGATCGAATCGCTAAAGCGATTCAAGGATGACGCAACTGAAGTCAAGACTGACTTCGAGTGTGGTATCGGTTTGAGCAACTTCAATGAGCTTGAGCTAGAAGACATCATTGAAACCTTCGAAATGCGCGAAAAGCCTCGCGTATAACAATTTGAGGATCGGGTTATGGCTGACGTAGCACGCGCTAGAAAACTAGCCGAACGAATTAAGGTTTTGGTAGCCGAGGCATTGACCTCGGCTGTCAAAGACCCTGACTTGGGCTTCGTCACCATTACCGACGTCAAGGTCAGCCCAGACCTTCAGCACTCGACTATTTATTACACCGTTTACGGTAGCGATGAAGAGAAAAAACAGAGCGCCGAAATTATCGAGCGCAATCGTGGTTTGATTCGTCGCGAGGTTGGCCACAACCTAAACATTCGCCTGACCCCAACCGTAGAATTCGTGCTTGACGAGATCCCTGAAACGGCGGCTCACATGAATGACCTCCTTGCTCAGGCGCGCGAACGCGATGAAGAGCTGCACAGGCTAGCTGCGGCGGCTAAGTTTGCCGGCGAAGAGAACCCATATAAAGAGCCAAAGCATATTGATGAGGACGAAGACTAAATGTCTTCAGGCTCAGGTTTCAGCGGGCTCGCTTTAATCGACAAGCCGCAGGGCTGGACTAGCCACGATGTGGTTGCCAAGTTGCGCGGGATCGCCGGCACTAGACGTGTTGGCCACGCCGGCACTCTTGACCCAATGGCCACCGGGCTTTTGCTGATTGGCATTAATTCGGCAACCAAGTTGCTTACCTTTCTAGTCGGCGAGAACAAAACGTATACAGCGACCATTCGCCTGGGCGCCAGCACAATTACCGACGACAAAGAATCCGAGTATTTACAGGTGGCCGAACCTGCCGCAGTTGACGCAATCGATCAAGCCAAAATCGAAGTCGCTTTAGATTCCGTGCGCGGTGAAATTATGCAGGTGCCAAGTTCGGTATCGGCAATCAAGGTAGACGGGCAGCGCGCGTACGCCAAGGTTCGTTCTGGCGATGGGGTAAAGCTTGCCGCTCGGCCGATTACTATTCACAAATTTGAAATCACTGCACCAATTACACGGGTGACCGAAGCTGGCATTGACTTCATCGACATCGAGGTGTTGGTGGAGTGCTCTTCGGGCACATACATTCGCGCATTGGCACGCGATCTGGGGGAAAGCCTTGGTGTGGGTGGCCACTTGGTCGCACTGCGAAGAACAAAGGTTGGCGCGTATTTGGTTGAGCAAGCACAGCAGCTTGAGGGCCTGACTCGCGAAAACCTTCGGGTCATGCCGATTAGTGCTGCGGCTCAGGCACAGTTTGCGGTTCGCACCCTTTCGGAACAAGAAGTAATCGACCTTAGGCACGGCAAGCGCCTAAAGGCTCAGGGCGAATCAAGTGGGCCAGTTGCGGGCATTGATGCGAACGGAAACCTGGTGGCTATGCTGACCGTGTCGAAAGATGCGGTTAAGTCATTGGTCGTATTCAACGATGCGGAGCAAAAATGATTGAGTGGTTTTACCTGACCCAACTTGCAGCAGCAACTTTGATAGGTGCGCTTTTGGTTTCTATGGGTCTATTGGCTAAACGCAAACCAAGTGGATTTTCGGTTGGCGCCACTGCAATGGTGGAACTGTTTTTGTTGGCTCAGCTCGTGGTGTCGATTGCACTGGTGGTTTCAGGTGCGAGTGCCAAACAAGACACCGTGGAATTTTTTGCCTATTTAATCGTTGCTTTGATGATTCCTATTGGCACCGCCTTTTGGGCACTAATAGAGCGCACGCGTTGGTCGACTGTGGTTCTAGGTGTTGCCGGGCTAACCGTTGCCGTCATGTTGGTGCGGATGAATCAAATCTGGACTGGGATTTACTAGTCCAACCCTTGGAATTCACCTTGCGTTTACTTTGTGAAAAGGTCTAATTCACCAATTCTGTTCATGATTGGGGCATGACAACCAAGCGAGTCTTGGCCGCTGGGCCCTTATCTAAGGGCGACAAGTGGTTCTTTAGAAGCACCACGATTGCTGCGAATTTTGCCTTTGTGTTGGTTGCCCTAATTTTGATCTTTCTTTTGGCTCGAGCCTGGCCGGCGCTTTCCGAGCAGGGGCCAGCGTTGGTTTATGGCAATACCTGGAATGTAGAGTCCGAAAAGCCGGTGATGCAACTTGGCCCAATGATCTGGGGTTCGCTGCAGGTTGCTCTACTCGGCATCCTGATAGCCACGCCTATGGCGATTGCCGCGTCATACGCAATTGTTTTCATGTTGCCTTCGACACTTGCCAAAATTGCCACCACATTGATTGATTTGCTAGCGGCTTTGCCATCGGTGGTGATTGGCCTGTGGGGTGTGTTTTCGTTCGCACCGGTCGCTGCCAATTGGGCAAAAATTCTCAACGAGACTCTCGGCTTCTTGCCATTCTTTGCCATAACTGGTGAAGACCCAACCTTCATTGATTCACCGTTCATTGCCGGTTGGATTGTGGCCGTCATGATTGTGCCAATCATTACCTCGGTCACACGCGAAATATTTAGCCAAACCGATGCGGGATTAATTAGCGGCGCGTTGGCATTGGGAGGTTCGCGAGCTTCAGTTTTTACGCAGGTAATTTTGCCAACATCAGCACCGGGAATTATCGGAGGAATCCTTCTTGGTCTGGGCCGAGCTATTGGTGAAACCGTAGCGATTCTTTATGTCTTGCAATTAAGCTTCGACATCAACTGGTACCAGATTCTTGAGCCACGTGGCGGCGCCGTGGCTTCTTGGATTCTTTCGCGCTTTGGTGAGGCGACTGAAAAAGAGTTCGAGGGATTGATGGCGGCCGGATTAGTAATCTTTGTCGTCACGTTGATCATCAACGCATTTGCAAATGTGATTGTTAATCGCTCAAAGGGACGGGTGAAGTAGCAATG
>JBEGRY010000076.1:0-3597 GCA_041180265.1 Actinomycetota bacterium
TGCGGCGTCGATTGCCTCGCTGGTAAATAGCCACTTGCCAGCCAAGCCAGGCTTGATGCTCTTCTTGGTATCAGCATTAAATAGGTAGCCCTTGTACGAATATGCACCTTTGGTGCTTAGTCCAATAGGTGCTTGCGCATTTGTCAGGTTGTATTGAATAGCTGGCAACTGCTTAATGAAGCTTCTACCTCCAGCCTTGAGCTGCAGCATTGATTCAAGGGTTATGCCTGGCTGCACCGCATCAAAAAGCACGACTTTAGTTTTGTCGGCGCCGAACGCTTTAGCCAACACCGCGACGCTGTTTGAATAGGCATCTGCGGCTAAGGCGGATGAGTTTGTAAATGTGCTCAAGCCAAGCGTGAGCGTTGTGATTGCTGCAATTTTGCGCAACCCAGATTTTGTTCCGAACATTGGAACCTTTCGCACTAGTGCGATCTGAGTGCGAAGGCGAAAAGGCTAAAGCCCATTCGACTCCGACCGTAGACCTCGACGGTTAATAAGGGAGTCAGTCACTAACTGCAGGCATTCCGACTTTTGTGCGATACACAATCACGGTTGCGGGTCAGCGCCGGATTTTCACCGACTTTCCCTGCCGAAAGTAAAAGTTGTTGCCGCATTGGCAACAGCAATAATTTACCAGCCGAATGTCTAAAGCGGCAGCATTCCGGCAAATAGTGCGTAGCCCACAAATGCGAAGGCGTCGAGCAAGAAGTGCGCAAATACCAGCGGCATGATTCTGCCGAAACGTTTGTAGGCCCAGCCAAAAACCAGACCCATTACCAAGTTTCCAAAGAACCCGGCGAACCCCTGATAGAGGTGATAACAAGCGCGAAGCAGAGAGCTAATCAAAAGTTGGGCGCGAATCGAGAACCCAAGTGCCTCTAGTCGCTCGAATAGGTAAGCAACAACTAGAACCTCCTCTAGCAGGCCCGCCTTCGCCGCGGCCATTAGCAAAACTGGAATTGTCCACCAGTACTCACCGAGGTCTGCAGCAATAACTTGCGATGACAAACCCAGTGCTCTTGCACTCAGATACAACAAAATGCCCGGCACGCCAATCGCCGCTGCCAGTGCAATTCCACGGCTTGACCAAAACTTGAAATTCGTGAGACTCAACCCGATTTTTTCGAATGGGTTTTCATTTGTTCGGTACAGCAAGAAAAGTGCTAGGGCTACCGGAGCTAGACCAAAGAAAATGGAAAGCAGTTGGTAAGTCGCATCGAGCCACTCGCGCGATGCCAATGATGGATTAATGCTTGAGCTGGATCCGGCTAATCCGCCTGGTGCGGTCAATTTGGCTAGCAGCGATACCAACGAGTAGACCGCTGAAGCACCAAGACTTAGCGCAAAGACAATCGCAAGTTCCAGCCAGGTGCGTTTACGGTCGATCATTGATTACGCACTCCTTGGTGCCGCCAGGTAACCGGTGACGGTTTGCTGCAACTAAGTAATAGGCAAGCGCCGAAATCGGTCCTCCGATGCGAATTAGCCATCCCAGAATTCTCCAACCGAGCACATCTTGATTGCAAAATAGCCAGGCAACGGCGCGGTGACCGCTTAATCTCTGGTTCCCTTCGACCAGCCATACTTTTTGCTTGACCTGGTCTAGAGAAAGGCCATATTCACTCGGATTGATGCGTTGAAATGCCACATAGCGACTAAATTCCGGCAATTTCGATAGCGCCCAATTCAGGCTTTGTTTACAGAATGCGCAATCACCGTCATAGATCAAAAGCGCCTGTGGGTTCACGTATATAGGTTACTAACTGTCTTTTTCGGATTGCTCAGTAGACTGATAGGGCAGGGGCTCAAAGATGCAGTTCTGCACCCCCTAAATTCAATTCACAAATTAGCGCGACCAGATACATTCCGGTGCGCTCAAAAAGGATGTTCTTATGGCTCAGGCCACCAGAGATGACTTGCGCAACGTTGCAATCGTTGCCCACGTAGACCACGGTAAGACCACATTGGTTGATGCCATGCTTCGTCAAACCGGTTCGTTTAGCGACCACGCCAATGTTGGTGAGCGCGTTATGGACTCTGGCGACCTTGAACGTGAAAAGGGAATCACCATTTTGGCTAAGAACACAGCCATTGCATATAAAGGTGAAAACTCAAACGGCCAAGAAATCACCATTAACGTAATTGACACCCCTGGTCACGCCGACTTCGGCGGCGAGGTAGAGCGTGGTCTGTCAATGGTTGATGGTGTCGTGCTTTTGGTTGATGCATCTGAGGGTCCGCTGCCACAGACTCGCTTCGTTTTGCGCAAGGCACTGGAAGCAAAGCTTCCGGTAATTCTTTTGGTAAATAAAACTGACCGCACCGATGCTCGTATCGACGAGGTTGTCGAAGAGACTCACGACCTACTTCTTGGCCTGGCTTCAGACTTGCACGACAGCGTGCCTGATCTAGACATTGACGGAATTCTTGAACTACCAATCATTTATGCTTCTGGTCGAGCTGGTATTGCATCGCTGAATAAGCCAGCCGATGGCACCTTGCCAGAGGGTAAAGATCTTGAGCCACTGTTCGGCGCAATCATGAAGTACATTCCGGCACCAACTTTTGATGACGCAGCACCACTTCAGGCGCACGTGACCAACTTGGATGCTTCGCCGTTCCTTGGTCGTTTGGCGCTGCTACGTATCTTCAACGGCAAGTTAAAGAAGGGTCAGCAGGTTGCTTGGGTTCGCCAAGACGGAACCACCCAGAACGTAAAAATTACTGAGTTGCTGAAGACCAAAGCTCTCGAGCGTTTTCCAACCGAAGAGGCTAACCCTGGCGACATTGTTGCCGTAGCCGGTATCGAAGAAATCACCATTGGTGAAACTTTGGCTGACCCGAACGATGTTCGACCATTGCCAATGATCAAGGTTGATGATCCAGCCATCTCGATGACAATCGGTATCAACACTTCGCCGATGGCAGGTCGTGTAAAGGGTGCAAAGGTAACCGCACGTTTGGTTAAGGACCGTCTTGACAAAGAGCTAATCGGTAACGTCTCGATCAAGGTTTTGCCAACCGAGCGCCCAGACGCGTGGGAAGTTCAGGGTCGTGGTGAGCTAGCTCTTGCCATTTTGGTTGAGCAAATGCGTCGCGAAGGCTATGAACTAACCGTTGGTAAGCCTCAGGTAGTTACCAAGCGAATCGATGGCAAGTTGCACGAGCCTTTCGAAGATCTAACCATCGACGTACCAGAAGAATTCTTGGGCGCAATGACCCAGCTATTGGCTGCTCGCAAGGGCCAGATGCAGAACATGGTGGCTAACGCCACCGGCTGGACTCGCATGGAATTCCGTGTACCAAGCCGTGGCCTGATTGGTTTCAGAACTGAGTTCTTGACTCAGACGAAAGGAACCGGAATTGCCAACGCAATTTCTGCTGGCTACGACGCCTGGGCCGGCGAGATTACAACTCGCAACAACGGTTCATTGGTTGCGGACCGCTCCGGTGTGGTTACCCCGTTTGCCATGATTGGCCTGCAGGAGCGCGGCACTTTCTTTGTGCAGCCAACCAGCGAGGTTTACGCGGGAATGGTTATCGGTGAAAACTCACGTGCCGAAGACATGGAAGTAAACATCACTAAGGAAAAGA
>JBEGRY010000077.1:0-3564 GCA_041180265.1 Actinomycetota bacterium
CAAGTCAATTCAGTTTGCCGACTCAAGCAAGCTGAACGTTGGCGATCGAGTTGTTGCAATCGGTGCACCTCTGGGACTAGCTAACACCGTCACCGAAGGAATCGTTTCGGCACTAAACCGAACCATCTCGGTTGCCTCGGCTGCCGTGCCAGAGAATTCTGACTCGGGCCTCGGTGGTCTGCAGTTCTTCAATGGCAATGGCCAAGCTGTAAACCTTCGCGTGATTCAAACCGACGCGGCAATAAACCCCGGCAATTCAGGTGGCGCCTTGGTCGATGAGCAGGGCAAACTAATCGGCATCAACGTTGCAATTGCGTCGGCATCGGGCTCGGGGCAGAGCGGAAACATTGGCGTTGGTTTTGCAATTCCAGCAAACGTGGCTCAACGAATTTCTCAAGAGATCATCAACACCGGCAAGGCAAGCCATGCCCTATTGGGCGCGAGCGTTGCCGATGCTGTTAGTCAAAGTAAAGGCTTCAGCGTAGGCGCCGAAGTTAAGAACCTAACCAAGGGTGGTGCCGCCGAAAAAGGTGGCGTGAAAGTTGGCGACGTGATCGTGAAATTCAATGGCGAGGCAATTGCCACCGCGGCGGAACTAACTGCAGCGGTGCGTCAGCAGCCAGCGGGTGCAAAGGCAACAATTGAACTGCTGCGTGATGGCACGAGCGTGACCCTAAATGTAGTCTTAGGTGACGCTGCTGACCTGGCGCTATAAAAAGGATTGTTTATGAGTGGTATCGAAGAGATTGGCAGCCAGACCGCGGGCTCGACACTACTCGAAGAACAGGTTCAAAATATTGAGCCAGGTGACCACGAGCGTTTCTCGCACTATGTTCGAAAAGAAAAAATTGTCGAGTCTGCGGTTCTAGGTACCCCGGTAGTTGCTCTTTGCGGCAAAATCTGGGTGCCGGGCCGCGACCCGGAAAAGTTTCCGGTCTGCCCAACCTGCAAAGAAATCTACGAAGGGCTGCGCCCCGAGGATCCAAACAGCGCCAACTCCGGCAAGGAATAATGCCTCGAAGGTAGACTTTCAATCGTGAATGACGCACCGATTGGAATCTTCGATTCAGGAGTTGGCGGGCTAACCGTAGCTCGAGCGATCATTGACCAACTGCCGAACGAATCAATCATTTACGTTGGCGATACCGCGAATACTCCTTACGGACCAAAATCAATTCCCGAAGTTCGTGAACTAGCTCTCTCTGTGATGGATCGCCTCGTCGACGAGGGTGTGAAGCTCTTGGTGATTGCCTGCAACTCTGCCTCGGCAGCCGTGCTTCGCGATGCCCGCGAACGCTACACCGTTGGTCGTGGAATTCCCGTGGTTGAGGTTATTCAGCCGGCTGTTCGCCGAGCGGTGGCTTCGACTCGAAACAATAAGGTTGGCGTAATCGGCACCAACGCCACCATAACCTCAAAGGCCTACGATGATGCCTTCGCCGCAGCGGTTGAAATTAATCTCACCAGTGCGGCCTGCCCAAAGTTTGTTGATTTTGTAGAACGTGGCATTACCTCTGGCCCCGAACTTCTTGCCGCTGCCGAAGAGTACCTCGCCCCGATTAAGTCGGCTGGAGTCGACACTCTGGTTCTAGGCTGCACCCACTATCCGTTGCTTACCGGTGCCATCGCCTACGTAATGGGTGAAGATGTCACTCTGGTTAGCAGTGCCGAAGAAACGGCTAAAGACGTTTATCGCACTTTGGTGGCGCACAATCTGCAGCGCACTTCAACTGAGGCGCCGAAATTAGTTTTCAAGGCCACCGGAAATTCTCAAGCCTTCGAAAAACTCGCCCGACGATTCTTGGGCCCAGAAGTTTCAAAAGTAGAAGGACTGTAATGACAATTCGTGTTGACGGTAGAACCGCGGATCAACTTCGCGAAATCACAATCGAGCGTGGCTGGAGCGATCACGCCGAAGGTTCAGCACTAATTTCATTTGGTGGCACCAAGGTGTTGTGCACCGCATCGTTTACCGCTGGCGTACCGCGCTGGAAGGTTGGCAAGGGTGAGGGCTGGGTAACTGCCGAATACGCAATGCTGCCGCGTGCGACTCACGATCGCAATGATCGCGAGGCTGTCAAAGGAAAAATCGGCGGCCGCACTCATGAGATTTCTAGACTTATCGGCCGCAGCCTGCGCGCAATCGTTGACGTGCGCGAGCTCGGCGAGAACACCATTGTGATCGACTGCGATGTGCTGCAGGCTGACGGCGGAACTCGCACCGCTGCAATTACCGGTGCTTACATCGCTCTAGCTGATTCGATCAGCTGGGCACGTGAAAACAAATTGATTCCGGCAAAGTCCCAGCCACTTACCGATAGTGTTAGCGCAGTTTCGGTGGGCATTATCGACTCGGTTCCATATCTTGATTTGGCCTACACCGAAGATGTTCGTGCACACACCGACATGAATGTTGTTGTAACCGGTTCGGGAAAATTTGTTGAGGTGCAGGGTACCGCCGAGGGTGTGCCGTTTGATCGCGACGAGTTAAATCAGTTGCTTGATTTAGCCCTGAAGGGAACCAAAGAGCTAACTGCGATTCAAAAGAATTCGTTGGCTGGATAATGCAGTTAGTTCTGGCAACTCACAACGAAAATAAAGTTCGTGAAGTTTCTGCCATCCTGGCCGCTCGTGTCGCCGGGCTAGAACTTATTGGCTATAACGGGCCAGAGCCAGTTGAAGACGGCACCAGTTTTTTAGAGAACGCACTCATTAAGGCTCGCGCCGCACATGCCCACACTGGGCAAGCGGCAATCGCGGATGATTCGGGAATTGCAGTTGAAATTTTGGGCGGCGCCCCTGGAATTTTCAGCGCGCGTTGGGCTGGTGGCCGCGATAACGTGGCCAATCGCCGCCTTTTGCTGCAGCAGCTTGCTGACGTAAAACCAGAGCATCGTGCGGCATCTTTCGTTTGCACCATCGCGCTAGTAACCGATGATTCCGAAATCTCATTTACTGGAATCTGGCCAGGGACAATTGCTTTCGAAGCGCGCGGCTCGAATGGCCACGGTTATGACCCTATTTTCGTTCCCGAGGGTTTTGAGGTCACCGCAGCCGAACTTGAGCCTGAGGTAAAGAATTCGCTAAGTCACCGCTGGTTGGCGCTTGACCAACTAGCTAGCTACCTGACTACTTAATAAGCGCTTCGGTCTTGTGCTCGCGACGAGACTTAACAACTTCTATGGCAATTGGAATTGTCGAAATCACAATAAATGCGATTGTGAAATATTCTACGTGCTGGGCAACAAATGGAATCTTGCCTAAGAAGTAACCCAGCAGGGTAACCATGGTGCCCCAACCGATTACGCCGTAAATGTTGTATTTCAAAAAGCGACGGTAGTTCATTTGTCCGATGCCCGCGGCTACTGGAACAAAGGTGCGCATCACCGGAACAAAGTGCGCCAGAATAATCGCCCTTGCACCGTATCTTTCGAAGAAAGAGTTGGTTCTGGAAACATTCTTTTGGCTAAAGAATTTAGAGTCTTGCTTGTTGAAAATTGCCGGACCGGTTTTTCGGCCGATCCAGTATCCGGTTTGGTCACCCAGCCAAGCCGATAGGGAAAT
>JBEGRY010000078.1:0-3473 GCA_041180265.1 Actinomycetota bacterium
TACGGAAGTAGTATCCGCCGTCGTCCCAAGTTGAAAGGTCAGGAGCAGTGTTAGACATTGAAATCTGAACAGTCTTTGACTTGGTTACCTGGTCGATGATCAAACGAGTTACACCTGATGCAGCTGCACCGATAACTACGTCTGCGCCTTCTTCAAGCACCTTGGTTGCAGATGCAGGTGCGATTTCAGGGTGGTCACCGTCTGATGAGTCTTCAACAGTCCAGGTAACTTCTTGTCCTAGTACGCCACCAGCTGCGTTGATGTCCTGGATTGCAAGTTCAGCACCAGCAATTTCAGGAGGTGAAAGGAAAGCCAATGCACCAGTTAGTGGAATGATTCCAGCAAACTTAACAACGCCATCGCCTGCTGCGAATTCGCTGCTCTTTGTTGATGCACAGCCAGAAAGAGCAAGTGCGGTTGCTGCAACTACTGCAACGGCCGCAAAAGCCTTCTTGTTTGTGAAAGTGCTCATTAATGTAGCTCCTTGATATTTGAAAAGACAGGACTTCCATGTCTCTGTCGCTCGAAAATTCTATCGGCGGGATGTTTCAGACTTATAAACGGGATAGTAAGAATGAGAAATACCGGGTATCGAGCGGGGTTACTTCCCTGTAATTTAGGCGATTATGGCTTGATAACAATCTTGTTTCGACTGTCACGTATGGCACTAAAAATCAGCACGGCTAGGCCGCACCAGACCAATGCGAAGCCAAACCAACGGGCTGCCGGCATTGGCTCGTGCAGGTAAAGAATGCCAACCAGGAACTGCAGGATCGGGCTGATGTATTGCATGAATCCGATGTAGCGAAGTGGAACGTACTTTGCCGCGCTTCCAAAAAGGATTAGCGGAATCGCGGTTAGCACTCCGTAGAACGCCAAACCGAAACTGCCGATAAAGCCTTGGCTGGCAAACATTATGCCGCCGCCGATGATGTCAATCAGTACCAACTGGAAAATTCCGATTGGCACTACCAAGCCTGCCTCAACCACAAAGCTGGTAAGCGGAGTGACTGATCCACCCATCTTGTTTTTAGCTAGACCGTAAACACCAAAAGTGACTGCCAGACTAAGCGCAATCCACGGCAGACGACCGTAGTCGAAACTAAGCACCAGCACCGCGATTAATCCGAATGCCACGGCAACCCATTGCGCCTTGCCAAGTTTTTCCTTGAGGAAAACCACGGCCAACAAAATCGTGATTAATGGATTAATGAAATATCCAAGTGAAGCTTCAACAACTTGATGAGATGAAACCGCAACAACGTAGATTGACCAGTTTAGAAAAATCAAGAATGTGCTGGTAAGCACCCATTTCAGTGTGTTCCTATTTTTGAAAACTTCGAGGATCTGGCCAAAAGACTTTGTGTAGGCAACTAAGAGAATTCCCGTGAGAAAACCAAATACGATTCTCCAAGAAATAATTTCGAAAGGCGATGCAAAACCAAGCATCGAAATGATGATTGGGAATCCGCCCCAAATAATGTAGGCGGTTAGACCAAAAAGAAAACCCCGAGCGTAATTATGCTCGGGGTTCTTCATGTTTTGAGTTTAGCGTTCGACGATAGCTAGTACGTCGCGTGCTGAAAGCACTAGGTACTCTTCGCCGTTGTACTTAAGCTCAGTGCCGCCGTACTTTGAGAAGATCACCTTGTCGCCGACCTTTACGTCGACAGGCACACGGTTACCGTTGTCGTCTACGCGACCTGGGCCGACAGCGATTACTTCTGCCTCCTGTGGACGCTCCTTAGCGGTGTCTGGAATTACTAGACCAGATGCGGTGACCTGCTCTGCCTCAACTGGGCGAACAACAATTCGATCTTCTAGCGGCTTGATTGAAACCGACATAATGACCTCTTCTACTAAGAATCAACAGTGTTAGTTAGCCGATTTGGCTACCCAGAAACTCTAATTCATGGCCTAGCACTCTCGCAACCCGAGTGCTAATTTTGACCTATGCAGCGCGAAGAACTCATTCACCTCCTCACCCCTGAGGCCCTTATGCTGCTCAATTCGATTGGCGACCTGGATGCCAAGGCCGACGTGGTCAAGCTGGTTAGCAGCCTTCGGGCCGAGGGCTATCATCCCTCCTTGGTGGCTGCCGTGCTAACCCAGGCCAAACTTCGTCGCCGAGCTCGCAAGAAGTTCGGCGACTTCACCGATGGGCTGTTATTCACCGAGGCAGGCCTGGAGCAGGCATCAAGACTGCAAGCTGCCGCACTTCACGCCGGACGGTTCCGCGGTGCCAAGGTCTCCGAGGTAGCCGATCTCGGCTGCGGCATTGGAGCAGAGTCACTTGCATTTGCGTCGATCGACCTCAAGGTCAAGGCCTTCGAAATTGATGAGGTAACCGCTGCTCTTGCCACGTTCAACCTAGGCGCATTCGATGATGTCGAAGTTACTCACGCCGATGTGACCGCGCTCGACCTATCGCAATTCGAAGCACTGTTCTTTGACCCAGCGCGTCGTGACGTAGGCAGTAAATCTGAACGTGCAGTTCGCAAATTCGATCCAGCAGATTTTGCACCAAACTTCGATTGGGTTGTCGAGCAGGCGCGCACAAAACCAACCGGCATCAAACTCGGACCTGGCCATCCGCACGAAGCGATTCCCGAAGATGCCGAAGCACAGTGGCTGTCTATCGATGGCGACTTGGTTGAGCTTGCGCTTTGGTTCAACGAAGTGAAGCGACCAAAGGTTGCACGTGCAGCCACTTTGGTTGATTCCAATGGCCGACACGAAATTACGTCGGAGCAGCGCGAGAGTGAATCTGCTCCCCTTGCCGAACTAAAAGACTTTTTATACGAACCAGATAACGCAGTGGTTCGATCACACCTGATTGCAGAACTTGCCGAGCAGATTGGCGCAACTTTGATTGCACCTCAGATTGCCTATCTGTCCAGTAGCGAAGAAATTTCTTCGCCTTTTGTCCGCGGATTCCGCGTGTTAGACGAAATGGCGTTCGATCGTAAAAAGTTGAAAGCCTATCTACGCGAACGTAACATCGGAACTCTTGAAATCAAAAAACGTGGTGCCGATATTGTGCCCGAAGAATTACGCAAAGAGATGCAGCTTAAAGGTGAAAACGCCGCCACTCTCGTAGTCACGAGAATTGGCGACGCTCACCGAGTGCTGGTTACCCAGCCGATTTAGTCGTTACCCCAGCGGCCGCCCATCATGCCTGGGCCGCCATTGAAGTCATAGCCATACCGCACACCAACAAGAGCGAGTACTACCTTGCCGATACCCATTAGCAGGCCAAGGGCGATGCCGGTGTAACCGATTGCCAAGCCGGCAATGGCTAGTCCACGGCCGCTTTGACCTGAGTGCTTGAGCTGGGCAAGTGCGATATGCCCGGTAATGATTCCGGCAATTGCGCCGAAACCGGTAACAGCCGTGGCCAGAGAAACTACGGCCAGGGTGTTAAGAGAGGTGAAATCAAAATGCTTTTTAGGTGCAACTGTTGTTGCTTCGTT
>JBEGRY010000079.1:0-3418 GCA_041180265.1 Actinomycetota bacterium
ATCGCAGTTTCGAAACCTTCGCGAAGCACGGCAAAGAAGGCTAGGGCAGCGATGCCGAACATGGTTTTGTCTTTTACCGAGTCAACTTTTGCGCGTAGATCGCCACTTAGGCGCTTGGCTTGTGTGGCCATCCAGAAAATCATGTACGTGGCAAAGCCAACGGCAACAATCGAAGCACTACCGGCAATGATTTCGGCGGTTCCAGCCGGAGCCTCTTCAATCACATAGGTAAGCGCGAACCCAAGTGCGATAGAAGCGATGATTGCGGTGCCAACGCCGGTAAACAGGGTCTTGAATTGATCGCGTTTGCCAATCTTGATTAGATAGGCGGCCAGGATGCCCACAATCAGGGCGGCCTCTAGGCCTTCGCGAAGTCCGATTAGGTAGTTTGCAATCATTTTTTCCTTTGTGGTTCGTTGCTTAGGTAAGCCTAAGTTAGGTGACCCTAACTTCGCAAGGGTTAATTTCTTTTCGCCTAAAGTTGACTCATGGCCAGGGCTAAATTCGCACCAAAAAGACTGTTAATCGTGCACGCACACCCAGACGATGAAAGCCTTTTTACCGGCCACATCATCGCGGATCGTCTTGCGGCCAAGGCCGAGGTTTATGTCTTCACCCTTACTCGCGGCGAGCGCGGCAAGATGAAGCTCGAAGAACTCAAGTCGCTCGAGGGTAATTTCTCGGCGATGGGTTCGTTCCGCGCTACGGAATTAGCCGAGGCTTTGGCCGTTTATGGCAAGGTTGAGCATTCTTTCGCGGGCACTCGCGCTTACCTTGATTCCGGATTGCGCATTAATCCGATGGGCAAGCCGGCAAAGCCAAGAAACCTGGATGAAATGGCGCTATCCGCTGCATCGACTTCGGTAATTGCCGACGACATTGCCACCAAGATTCAAGAGTTCAAGCCAGATGCCGTACTTACTTATAACAGCCGTGGTGGTTTCGGCCACCCGGATCACAAGATGGCACACGATGCCACCGCCATGGCCATCAGACAGATCGCTAAAAAGCGCGGGCGTGCACCGCAGTTCTGGGTAATCGCCGAGCCTCGCGAAAAATTTGATGCCGAAATCGGTAATGCCAAGACCGCACTGATTAAGAAGGCGGCATTAGAGGCACACGCCAGCCAGGTAGCGGTTAGTGCCGAGACTTATTCGGTGGTGCCGGGCAAAGAAGTGCGCTACGACCGACCAGAGCGAGTGCGTCTATCGTCACCGAGCCCGCTTCTTCAGCTGCGCCCAATGCTTACCTTTATCTGGGCAATGCCGCTTGGCGTGCTGTTGGGTTTTGCCGGAACAATGTTGCACCAGGTTCAGGCCAATGATGCTTCGGCCACACCTATCGGGTTAATCGTTGCCTTGGTCATGACCGCAAGCTTGGCCTTAGCGTTGCGCTTGCTGCGCCGCAGTCGCGGCGCGCTTTATTTGGTGACCGCAACTTTGAGTGCAACGGTTTTGTGGCTGGCGCAGCGTCAGCCAGGCGGAGAACTTTTTATTCCAGGTAACGACGCCGGCAACATCTGGGCATACGGGTCAATCGGAATTTGCGCTTTGGTTATTCTGTTTCCTCGAATCAAGCCGGGGGCGTGGCGACGCAGCTCTCGCGGCCATCGTTAAAATAAACTCGAGTTTCGAAAGGATTCCACGTGACTTATGTAATCGCCCTGCCGTGTGTAGATGTTAAAGACAAGGCCTGTATTGAAGAGTGCCCGGTCGACTGCATTTACGAGGGTGACCGCATGCTTTACATTCACCCGGATGAATGTGTTGACTGCGGAGCGTGTGAACCGGTTTGCCCGGTCGAGGCTATTTACTACGAAGATGACCTGCCTTCCCAGTGGGCCGATTACTACAAGGCCAATGTTGAATTCTTTAGCGAGATTGGTTCGCCTGGCGGCGCCGCCAAGGTCGGCAAGATTAACAGCGATCACTCGGTCATTACCGTACTGCCACCTCAGGCTTAATTGTGTTTGATCGACTTCCCGAATATCCGTGGGAACAGCTAAAGCCATACGCGGCTAAAGCGGCTCTGCACGAGGGCGGCGCGGTCGATCTTTCAGTTGGTTCACCAGTCGACCCAACACCAACAATCATTCAGGATGCACTAAACGCATCATCGAATGCACCGGGTTACCCTTCGACCGGCGGATCTCCAGAATTTAAAGCAGCAGTTGTCGAGTGGTTTGCACGTCGTCGTGGCGTCACTGGGCTTACCCCCGACCAGGTCATGCCCACCATTGGTTCAAAAGAACTTATTTCTTGGCTGCCACTGCTGATGGGTCTAGGCCCAGGCGATGTTGTGGTGCAACCTAAAGTTGCATACACCGCTTATGTAGTTGGCGCCGCACTCTGCGGTGCAGAAATTGTTTCTGAGGATGATCCAGCGAAGTGGCCTAACAACGCCAAACTAATTTGGATTAATTCACCAGGAAATCCAGATGGGCGAGTGCTCGAAGTTGCCGAGATGAAGGCTGCGGTTGATCGCGCGCGTGAACTTGGCGCATTACTGGCCAGCGACGAATGTTATGCCGAGCTTGGTTGGAACGAGTGGTCGAACAAGCTAATTCCTAGCGTTCTTGATCCGCGCGTATGCGGAGCTAGTCACGATTCTGTTTTGGCGGTTTATTCGCTTAGCAAACAGTCGAACATGGCCGGCTACCGAGCTGCATTTGCGGTAGGTGAGGCTTCGCTGATTAAGGGTCTGGTAAACCTGCGCATGCACAGCGGGTTGAACACCCCGGGCCCGGTGCAACGCGCAATGGTGGTTGCACTTGGTGACGAAGAGCACGTGGCAATCGAGAAAGAAATTTATCGTGAGCGCCGCGAGGTTTTATTGGCCGCGGTGCGTGACTACGGTTTCGAACTTTCCGAAAGCGAAGCAGGGCTTTATCTCTGGGCAACGCTTGGCGAGGACTGCTGGAAAACGGTAGACCGCATGGCGGAGTTGGGCATTGTTGTAGTGCCAGGTACTTTCTATGGTGAACATAGTACGCAGCATGTTCGATTCTCGATCACAGCCACCGACGACAAAGTTGCCGAGGCAGCACGCAGGTTGCGCAATGCCATAGGCTTGTCCAAGGCCTAAAAGGGCTACCAAAAGCACAGCACTAGGAGCTTCGATGACCTCGAGCGACAAGGTAACGGTTTCTTTCGGCGACATCACCGCAGAGTTTCCAGTCATTCCCGCAGTTGACGGGCACGACGCAGTTGACATTTCAAAGTTGACCGCAACTACCGGCCTAACCGCATTTGACCCAGGGTTTGTTAACACTGCGGCAACCAAATCTGCGATCACCTTTATCGACGGCGACAAGGGAATTCTGCGTCACCGCGGTTACCCGATTGAAGAGCTTGCTGGTTCAAAGTCTTTTCTAGAGACTTCTTATCTTCTGATCTACGGTGAGCTGCCAAGCTCAGCT
>JBEGRY010000080.1:0-3412 GCA_041180265.1 Actinomycetota bacterium
ACGAAGACGGCGTCGACATTTGGGGCGATGGCAGCACTTATAAAGGTAACGACATCGAGCGTTTCTACCGCTACGGACTTTTGGCAAACCCAAACCTTCGCATTTACAAGCCATGGCTAGACACCGACTTTGTTTCTGAACTTGGCGGCCGTCACGAAATGTCAGAGTGGCTGCAGGCTCGCGGTCTTCCTTACCGCGCTTCTGTCGAAAAGGCGTACTCAACTGACGCAAACATGTTGGGGGCAACTCACGAAGCAAAAGAACTTGAGCACCTCAGCACCTCGATGGAAATCGTCAACCCAATCATGGGCGTAAAGTTCTGGGACCTATCGGTCAAGATCGAAAGCGAAGACGTAACTATTACCTTCAAGCAGGGTGAGCCTGTTGCAATTAACGGTAAAGATTTCAAAGATCAGGTATCACTGTTCCACGAAGCGAACGTCATTGGTGGTCGTCACGGCCTAGGCATGTCTGACCAAATCGAAAACCGCATCATCGAGGCAAAGAGTCGCGGAATTTACGAGGCCCCGGGAATGGCGCTGATTTACATCGCCTACGAGCGTTTGATTTCAGCAATCCACAACGAAGATACAGTAGCGAACTACCACAATGAGGGTCGTCGCATGGGTCGCCTACTTTACGAAGGTCGCTGGCTAGACCCGCAGACTCTAATGTTCCGCGAATCACTAACTCGCTGGGTTGCTTCGGCGGTGAGCGGTTCCGTTACCTTGCGTCTTCGTCGCGGAGATGACTATTCGATCATCGACACTCGTGGCGAAAACTTCAGCTACCACCCAGAGAAACTTTCGATGGAGCGCACCGAGGATTCTGCATTTGGCCCTGGTGATCGCATTGGTCAACTAACTATGCGCAACCTCGACATTGCCGACACTCGTCAGAAACTTGATCTGTACCGAAAGCAAGGTCAGATTGAGGGCGGTCAGTTCGAACTAACTTAGGCCACACTCACTAGAAGCACTAGTTTGTGGGAGTACCCTGAAATTAAGAGGCAAATTGTCTCGCTAAAAGGGGTATCAAGTGAAGGTTAATCAAAAAGTACTAGTAGTCACCGGTGCCGGAAACGGCATGGGTCGCGAGGTTGTTCTTGAGTTGCTGCGTCGCGGAGCCAAGGTCGCCGGTCTCGACCTAAAGCCAGAGTGGTTAGCCGAAACGAAGAAACTGGCCGGCGAAAACGGCAAAAACTTTGAAAGCTTCGAGTGCAACATAGCTGATCGCAAGAGAGTCCTTGAGATGCCTGCCGAGGTAGAAGCTAAATTTGGCAAGCCTGACGCCCTCGTAAACGTGGCCGGAATCATTCAGCCTTTTGTAAAAATCAACGAGCTCGAATTTGATGCAATTGACCGAGTAATGAACGTCAACTTCTTTGGTCCGATGCACCTCATCAAAGCCTTTTTGCCGGGTTTGATGACTCGACCAGAGGCTCACATTCTGAACGTTTCATCAATGGGATCTTACGCACCGGTGCCTGGTCAGACTCTATATGGCGCTAGCAAGGCTGCGATCAACATGCTGACCGAGGGTCTGCGATCTGAACTTAACGAGACCAACGTGAATCTCACTTTGGTTTGGCCTGGCGCAATTGGCACAAACATTTCGGCTAACTCAGGAGTCAGCTTTGGCTCAGGTGAAATGACCGAGGCACAAAAGAAGGCTGCGGCCAAGGTCACTTCTCCGGCAGCAGCAGGAAAAATGATGGTTGACGCTATCGAGAACAACTCTCGCCGAATCTACATCGGTAGCGATGCCAGCATGATGGGAAACCTAACCAGACTGGCGCCGGACTTTGCCGCGAAGCTGATCTACAAGAACATGAAGTCTCTGCTCGGCTAATCCTTAAATAAGCACCAAACGCACGCGCCCCCGGCAGGAATCGAACCTGAAAACAGCGTCAGCTGTTTGAACCTGTTGTACATGTGCAACTGGCATAACTTGTGAGGCACGCGCCCCCGGCAGGAATCGAACCTGCGACCAAAGGATTAGAAGGCCTTTGCTCTATCCACTGAGCTACGGGGGCATGCTGCTATCTAGGCAGGTCTAAGTCTAAACGGCAGCGCCAGCAACGAGCATGACCCAATTAGACTTATAGGCATTATGAGCGAAAATGCCTATCTCTGGTTTGAAATCATCTCAATGGTCGTTGTGACCGCGATCTTGATCGCCGATGTACTGATTATCTTTAAGCGCCCTCACGTTCCAAGCACAAAAGAATCAACCGCCTGGGTGATTTTCTATGCGGTCTTGGCTGTAATTTTCGGCGCGATCATCGCCTGGCTATTTGGTACAACCAAAGCTAGTGAGTTCTATGCGGGATGGCTCACTGAGTACAGCCTGAGCATCGATAATCTTTTTGTTTTCGTAATCATCATGACTCGCTTCAATGTGCCTAAAAAGTACCAGCAAGAAGTTCTTATGGTCGGTGTGGTCATGGCGCTTATCTTGCGAGGCATTTTCATTGCCGTTGGTGCAGCCTTGATTGAGCAGTTCAGCGCAATCTTCTATCTATTCGGTGCCTTCTTGCTTTACACCGCTTACCACCAGGCGTTCAGAAGCCACGAAGACGAAGAAGAGACCGAAAGCAAGTTGATTCAAATGCTGCGCAAGCGCATTCACGTTTCGCAGGATTTTGATGGCGCGAAGATTCGCACCGTTGAGAATGGCAAAAAAGTCTTCACCCCTATGTTGGTGGTGTTTGTCGCTATTGCACTTACCGATGTAATGTTCGCATTCGATTCAATTCCAGCTATCTTCGGAATTACTACCGACCCGTTTATCGTATTTACCGCGAACGTGTTTGCGCTTATGGGTCTGCGCCAGCTTTACTTCTTGCTCGGCGGTTTGCTAGACAAGCTCGAGTACCTAAAGTACGGAATTGCATTTATTTTGGCGTTTATTGGTTTCAAGTTGGTTGCTCACGCCATGCACGTGAACGAACTACCTTTCATCAATGGCGGCAAGCACATTGACTGGGCGCCAGAAATCAGTAGCAACACCTCGCTTATTGTGATTGTGCTTTCAATTGCAGTCTCGGCAGCGGTAAGCATAATCTCGGCAAACCGCAAGAAAAAGTTGCCTAAATAACCTTTTTGACAATGCTCGATTTCAAGTACATCGAGCCAAAGCCGTCGACTTTTGCATCGATGTCATGACCGTCAACCGGGCTAATCAGGCGAATGTTTTTGACCTTTGTGCCAACCTTGACCGACGTTGAACTGCCCTTAACCTTGAGATCCTTAACAATGGTCACCGAGTCGCCGTCGGCTAATACATTTCCGGCGGAATCCTTGACCACGCGCTCTGGAACCTCGGCTTCGTCTTGCTGCTGCCATTCGTGCGCACATTCTGGGCAAACCAGCAATGCCCCCATTTCATAGGTGTACTCGCAGCCGCAAAT
>JBEGRY010000081.1:0-3350 GCA_041180265.1 Actinomycetota bacterium
AATGCATCGATGGCTGCTTCGGTCTCGGCAGACTTACGCGACTTGCCGCTGCCGGTACCAATCACCTTGAAGTCGACACTTACTGTTGCGGTAAAAGTGCGATCGTGATCCGGGCCCTCAAAGCTGGTGGCATAGGCAGGGGCCGCCTTGCCCAATTGCTGAACTTTTTCTTGCAATGTAGTTTTCGGATCGCTGTTGGCGCGAAGTGTATCGGTGTCTTCGAGCAGTGGAAAAACAAAACGTGCAATAAATGACTTGGCTTCGTCAAGGCCCTTAGAAACATAGATTGCACCGAGCACCGCTTCAAAACTGTCGGCAAGAATATTCAGCTTGCTGCGACCACCGGTTTGATCTTCGCCCTTGCCCAGCAAAAGGAATTCGCCCAAGCCGAGTTTTTCTGCAACTGCGGCGAGCGCACGTGCTGAGACCACCGCGTTCTTAACCTTGGTGAGTTCACCTTCGGGTAATTCAGTCAGTAGATCGTGAATGTGCGCCGTAACGACAAATCCCAACACTGAGTCGCCTAGAAATTCCAGGCGTTCATTGTTGGGAAGATTGCCGTTTTCGTATGAATACGAACGGTGAGTAAGTGCGAGTTCGAGTAGTTGAGGCTCGAGGTCAACGCCTAAGCGATTGCATAGAACGTTGAGGTCCATCGCGTGACTAAAAAGTCTTAAGCGTCAGCGACCTTGCGGCCCTTGTACTCAAGGAACAACGCGTTGCCGGTTGAGTCGGTAACAACCTTGGCACGGTGAGGCATGCTGTAAACGGTCTTGCCGTTTTCAACGGTCTTCACCAAGGTAACCTCAGCTGCCTTCCACTGCGAACGACGTGCGTGGGTGCGGGCGCGAGATAGGCGTCTCTTTGGTACTGGCATGACTTATTCTTTCTCTTTCGTAAAGCTCTCTAGTGCACTCCAACGCGCATCAATTGGCGTTTCGTGCATGTGATGTGGATTATCTGCCAGCTTCACACCACATTCCGCGCAAAGACCAGCACAGTCTTCTGAACAAAGTGGGTGGAACGGAAGATTTAGAACTACCGCATCACGGATGATTTGCTCTAGATCGATTTGCTCGTCTTGGACCACAAAGTCATCCTCGTTGCTTAAAGAATAGGCGAAAAGCTCTTGAAAATCCACCTCTACCGGCACGGTAAGGGGCTCTAGGCAGCGACTGCACTCGGCATCGGCGTCGACAAAGACCTCTCCGGTGGCCAAAATTCCCTCGTGAACTGACTCCAGGCGCACATCAAGGTCTAATTCGACACCCTGGGATACCTTGGCAATGCCCTGCCCCATTGATTCAGGCGTGACAATATCGAGCTTCAATTCGCGCATCTGGCCAGGTTTGTGCATCAAATCGTGCACGGCGATCGTGTAATCCGTGGTTGCCATTACCCGTTAGCCTTTCGATTCGAGGCCGCGGCCGCCAAAGCCTTGGCAACCGAACCGGTCACATAGTTGCCTACGGCACCGTCTAGGTCGGCCACCTGCTTGACCAGCGAACTCGATACGTTGCCATAGGCCGGATTGCCAGGAATGAAAACGGTCTCGACTTCGGCTAGGTCGCGGTTCACCTGCGCCATCGGCAATTCGTAATCAAGGTCGACGTTGTTGCGGAAACCTTTGATCAGTGCGTTTGCGCCGACCATCTTGCAGTAGTTGACCAGTAGGCCGTTGTCTAAGGTGTCGACTTTGATGTTGGCCGGGCCATCAATCTTTAGTTCGGCAAGGCTGGCGCGAATAAGTTGAACGCGCTCTTCGCTAGAGAATCGTGGGGACTTGGCCGGATTGTGCACCACCAAAATTTGCAATTCGTCAAAAAGTTTTGCCGCGCGAGCAATGATGTCTAGGTGACCCAGAGTGATTGGGTCGAATGAGCCCGGATAAACCGCGATAGAAGACATGCCTTCTAGGTTACCGCGGTGGCTAGGCCTTGGCTAGGTTGTCTCGGTTTTGTTGCTCGAGCACCTCGGCAAGTAGCGGGTGTTTTTCTAAAGTTGGGTCGCTGGTCAGCAACTGCAAAGCCTGATCGCGCGCAGACTGAATCATCTTGGCGTCTTGCAGCACACGAAGCAGCTTTAGGCTTGATCGACCGCCGGACTGGCTCTGCCCCAGAACGTCACCTTCGCGACGAAGTTCCAAATCGATTTCACTGAGCTCGAAGCCATCTAGAGTTTTGGCAACCGCCGTTACCCGCTCGAGCGCGAGTGAGCCTTCTTCGGCTGCGGTTAGCAAAAGGCAAAGACCCGCGTTGCCACCACGACCAACTCGACCGCGAAGCTGATGAAGTTGACTCACACCAAACCGATCAGCATCGAGAACCACCATGACTGTTGCATTTGGCACATCAACGCCGACTTCGATGACCGTGGTGGCAATTAAAACGTCGATTTCACCAGCGGCGAATCGATTCATCACATCGGCTTTTTCATCGGAACCCAATTTTCCGTGCAGTGCCTCGATGCGCAATTCTTTTAGTACCGGCAAGTTTCTTAGCGAATAGGTGATGCTGATTACTGCTGCGCCGCCGGTCTCAGTTGTTGCAGCTGTTGTTTCAGAATCTTCTTCTTGCTCGGCCTCGCTGATGCGTGGGCAGACCACAAACGCCTGCCGACCAGCCGCAACCTCTTCTGCGATTCGTTGCCAGGTGCGTGCGACCAGCGCGGGTTGGCTGTTCTGAACCACGTGCGTCACAATCGGTTGTCGCCCAGCCGGCAACTCGGTGAGCGTTGAAACATCGAGATCACCAAAAACGGTTACCGCTAGTGTGCGCGGAATTGGCGTGGCGGTCATGGTCAAAACGTGCGGCGGCAATTTACCTTTTAGCCGCAGCGCCTCGCGCTGCTCAACGCCAAATCGGTGTTGTTCGTCGATCACGATTAAACCCAGGTCGGCAAATTCAACGTTTTGTGAAATCAGCGCGTGAGTGCCAACCACCAGCTGCGCCTTGCCGCTGATTAGCTGCAACAATCCGCGCTTCTTTTCGGCGGATGGCTGAGCCCCGGTCACCAGGGTTAGGCCAAGTTGCTTGGCTAGATCTTCGCCAAGAGTTTTTTGAATTGAGTTGAAGTGCTGAGTAGCCAAAACTTCGGTTGGCGCAAGCAAGGCCGATTGGCCGCCGGAATCGGCAACCGCCAGCATGGTCCGCAGCGCAACCAGAGTTTTACCCGAACCAACTTCACCCTGCAGCAGGCGATGCATTGGGTGTGACTTTGCCAGATCTTCGAGAATCGTTTGCCCCACCTGCACCTGACCATTGGTAAGGCTGAATGGTAGCTTCGCGTCGAATTGCGCGAGTAACCCGTTTGCCACAGGCACTCGCGGAGTTGCTGCGCTGTGTTCGTTC
>JBEGRY010000082.1:0-3308 GCA_041180265.1 Actinomycetota bacterium
CCGTTCCAGCCGAATGGATTGTGGTGGCACTTAGTTTGCTAACTAGCGCAACCGTAACCATTCAGGCAATCATTGCGTTCACCATGTTGACCAAGCGCATCGGTGCACTTGGCGATCACAAAGTGGCAACCGCGTTGGCGCAATTTGTGTTAGCAGGTCTGCTTGCCGGTGCGATTGGTGTTGCCGCAATCGAAATGATTGGTGGCATTAATGCCGATGGTTTCGCAATGGCGTCGGTGCTGTCTTCATCGTTGACGATTGCGCTGGTTGGTTTCTTGATGTTCGCGGTTTATTCGATTGCGCTTCGTTTACTTAAAGTTTCCGAAATCGACGCCGCGATTTCAGGTCTAAAGGGAATACTGCGCCGCTAGTATTGGCTAGCAGTCTTAAGGAGTTCATAAATGCGCGACGTCATCATTATTGGTTCAGGCCCGGCCGGTTACACCGCGGGCATCTACACAGCGCGCGCTGGTCTAAAGCCATTGCTAATTGCTTCGTCGGTCGAGGCCGGCGGTGAACTGATGAAGACCACCGAGGTCGAGAACTTTCCTGGTTTTCCAGAGGGCCTAATGGGTCCAGAGCTGATGGCCAACTTTCAGGCCCAGGCCGAGCGCTTTGGTACCGAAATTCTCATGGATGACGTTGTCGAGGTTGACCTAAAGGGTGACGTAAAGATTGTTAAGACCGGCGACGGCCAGACCTTCGAGGCCAAGACCGTGATTTTGGCAACCGGTGCCGCCTACCGCGAGCTTGGTTTGCCTCGCGAAAAGGACCTTTCGGGCCGCGGAGTTTCTTGGTGTGCCACCTGCGACGGCTTTTTCTTCAGAGAAAAGACCATTGCGGTAGTTGGCGGTGGCGACTCGGCCATGGAAGAAGCCAACTTCTTGACCCGTTTTGCCTCAAAGGTTTACCTGATTCACCGCCGCGACAGCTTCAAGGCATCGAAGATCATGCAGGAACGTGCCCTAAATAACCCAAAAATCGAGGTTATTTGGAACTCAGAGGTGGCCGAACTCAAGGGTGAGGTCAATCTGACCGGCGTGGAACTGCGCAATACCGTTGATGGCTCAACCAGCCACATGGATCTAGATGGACTTTTTATTGCAGTTGGAAATGATCCGCGCGTTTGGTTGGTTGAAGATCAGGTTGAACTGACCCCAGAAAAGTTCATCAAGGTAGAAGGTCGCAGCTCAAAGACCAGCCTGCCTGGTGTTTTTGCCTGTGGCGACGTGATCGACCCAACTTATCGCCAGGCCATTACGGCAGCGGGCTCGGGTTGTGTAGCGGCACTAGATGCCGAGCACTACCTAACCGCGCACTTATAAAGAGGTAAACAAATGTCTAAAGATGTAACCACCGCAACCTTTGCAGCAGAGGTTTTGAACAGCAGCAAGCCGGTTTTGGTTGATTTTTGGGCCGAATGGTGTGGCCCATGCCGCATGGTCTCGCCAATTCTTGATCAGATTGCCGATGAGCACGGCGAAAAGCTAACCGTAGTTAAGGTGAACGTCGACAACGAGCCTGGTCTGGCTGCCCAATATGGCATCACCGGAATTCCGGCGTTCCAGGTTTTCAAAGATGGCAAGGTCGTAAAGAGCTTCGTTGGCGCAAAGCCAAAGGGTGCGATCGAACAAGACCTGGCAGAGTTCATTAACTAAACTGTATGGATGACGAACAGCGCATCCAACGGCAATAATCTCGACCTCTGGTTAGATTCTTACGCCGCGCGCGCCGAGACCCTTACCGTCTCTGAAGTTCGAGCCCTTTTTTCTGTCGTCTCGCGACCAGAAGTAGTCTCGCTCGCCGGCGGAATGCCGAATGTTTCGGCCCTGCCTAAAGAACTGCTGGCCAAATCTTATGAACAGATGATGGCCTCTCGCGGTGATCTGGCAATTCAATACGCCGGCGGCCAGGGTGATCTGAAATTGCGCGATCAGATTCGCGAGATCATGGCACTCGAGGGAATTTCATCTTCGGTCGAAGACCTAATCATCACCACCGGTAGCCAGCACGGCCTAGACATGCTTTCGGGCTTGTTCCTTGACGAGGGCGATGTGGTTTTGGCCGAGGGCCCAAGCTACGTTGGTGCGATTGGAATCTTCAGACACTACGAAGCGCACATCGAACACGTTTACACCGATGACGCCGGCATGAGCCCAGAGGCTTTGCAAGAGGCGATCGACAATATGAAGCGCCACGGCAAAAAGATTAAGTTCCTTTACTTGGTAACTAACTTTGCCAACCCATCGGGTGTGACACTTTCGGCAGAACGTCGACCAAAGATTCTAGAAATCTGTAAGCGCGAACACATTCTGATTGTCGAAGACAACCCTTATGGTCTGTTGTATTTCAACAACCCGGTGCCAAACGCAATTCGCTCGATGGATGAAGAAGGCGTAATTTATCTGGGCTCGTTCTCAAAGATTTTTGCGCCTGGTTTCCGCGTGGGCTACGTGCTTGCACCACCGGCAATCAAAGACAAGATGGTTTTGGCCCAGGAATCTGCGCTGCTTTGCCCGTCGTCATTTACCCAGATGATGATCAGCGAGTATTTGCAAAACGCGGATTGGAAAAAGCAGATCGACACATTCCGCGGTGTTTACCGCGAACGCAAAGACGCTGCACTACAGGCAGTTCGTGACTTCTTGCCTGGCGTGCAGACCACCGAACCAGATGGTGGTTTCTATCTATGGCTAACTCTGCCCGAGGGAATCGACTCGAAGGCAATGTTGCCATTAGCGGTAAAAGAGCTGGTGGCATACACACCGGGTACCGCTTTCTTTGGTGATGGCACTGGCCATCGCAACCTACGTATTTGCTACTCGTTCCCGACTCCAGAAAACATTCGCGTTGGAATCAAGCGACTCGCAACCGTGGTTAACCTACAAACCGAATTGCTTGAAACTTTCAATAAAAAGTAGGCATCATGATTCCCAAGGGCAAAAAAGCTGCACAGCTAAAAATCCAAGTTCTTGCCGGTGGTATTAGTCACGAGCGTGACATCTCGCTAAAGTCTGGTCGTCGCGTTGCCGATGCGCTAACCGACTTCGGCGCAACTGTTGTAATTCGCGAACCAGATCACGAGCTGCTGGCGAACATTAAAAAAGATAAGCCCGATGTAATTTTTCCTTGCTTGCACGGCGCCTCTGGTGAAGACGGCGCGCTGCGCGATGTGCTGACTCTTAGTGGTGTGCCGTTTGTTGGTGCCGATTCAGCCGCAGCAAAACTGACCTGGGATAAATCCGTGGCTAAGGTTTTGGTTTCTCGCGCGGGTGTGCAAACCCCGGCATCGATCACTCTGCCTAAAG
>JBEGRY010000083.1:0-3298 GCA_041180265.1 Actinomycetota bacterium
TTCGGTGCCGGCAAGGCTAAAAAGAAATAGCGATGCGCCCGATAGTTAATCGCTTCAACGATGGAGCTTCGGTCGCCAAGAATGCGGCAGCCGATTTAACCGCGAAACTAAAGGTGTTGTTAGCCGAAAACGACCTGGTTCACATTCAAATCACAGGCGGTACCGTAGGTATTCAAACTCTGGCTGAACTTTCACAGCTTCCTGACTTTCAGAATCTTGAACTAAGCAGGCTTCACATTTGGTGGGGCGACGAGCGCTATGTGGCAAGTGATAGTGACGATCGCAATGCAAAGCAGGCAAACGCCGCACTGTTTAGCAAGTTGCAAAATCAAAAGCCGGCACTGCATGAATTTCCGTCAACAGATTCAGGCCTGCCGCTAGATGAGGCTGCTGAGAAATTTCAAAAGGAATTTGTCGCGCTCTCCCCGATTTTCAAAATCGCGTTAGTTGGCATGGGGCCAGATGGCCACATTTGCAGTCTGTTTCCAGATAAGCCGAAAGCTTCCGAAGATGCGTTGGTCATCGCCGAACACAATTCACCCAAGCCGCCACCGCAGCGCTTATCGTTTAGCTACAGCGCGATGAATCAGGTCGAAGAGATTTGGTTTGTAGTTGCCGGTGCTGATAAGCAACCTGCGGTAGCCGTTGCTTTCGGCGATAATCCACAGAGTCTTCCAGTTGGACGCGTGCGCGGAACTAAAAAAACCGTTTGGTATTTAGATTCAACCGCGGGCACAACCGTATTCGGTTGCTAAGAATTATTTCTTTTTAGCAGGCTTCGCTGGCTTGGCCACAGCCTTGGCGGTTTTAGCAGCAGGCTTAGCAGCTGGCTTTGAAGTTTTTGCTGCAGCCTTAGACGCTGGCTTTGCAGCCACCTTGGCTGCGGTCTTTGCAACTGGCTTGCTTGCAGGCTTTACCGCCTTAGCAATCGGTTTTACTTCTTTTGCTGCAGGCTTCGCTGGCTTTGCCGCTTTAGTTGCCGCTTTAGTTGCTGCTTTGGCGGCTTGCTTCGCGGCCACTTTTGCTTGTTCCGCTAGACGAATTCGGCGCTCTCGAACAGCAGTGACCGCCTCTTCAAGAAGTTCTTTGGCCTCGGCTTCGGTGCGCCGCTCTTTTACATAGGCAAGATGAGTTTTGTATGGCTCGTGCTTTGCAACGGTTGGTGGATTGTCTTTGTCTTGACCTGCTGGCAAACCGCAGTTCGGGCAGTCAATAAGTTCCGGAATTTCAGCAGGGTCTACGGTTGCCGCGAACTGCGGGCTGTAAACGTGACCGGCTGAACAGTAGTAGCTCTTGGTGATTCGCTCAGCTTTGAAACCACGATCTTGCTCACCCATTGGGCCCGCGCCGACGCGCGAACCTCTGATTGCTGATCCCCCCGTGGTGTTCATTTGCTTCCTTAGGCGACCAGATTAAAACGAGTGAATAGACCCAGGGTGATAATCACAGCTACCCAGACCACACCAAGAATGATGGTGATGCGGTTCAGGTTTCGCTCGGCTACACCTGAAGAAGACATCGATGTGGTCACGCCACCACCGAACATGTCAGACAGACCGCCACCGCGACCCTTGTGTAGCAGAATCATGAGGGTCAGCAAAAGGCTGGTAATTGCTAGAAGCACGTAAAGTGCAATCTGTAGCGCTGCCATGGGTATTTCCTTTGATTTATAGGTTCTACGAAATTATAGAGTGATGTGCTTCTGGAATCGGGCAATTCCGCTGAACTCATCGGCATCTAGGCTGGCTCCGCCCACCAAAACACCGTCTACTTCAGGACTTTTTAGGAATCCGGCCACGTTATTGGCCTTTACCGAACCGCCGTACAAAATGCGGGTTGCCGCTGCAAGTTCTGGGCTGAATTCGGCGGCAATTGCCTCGCGAATCTTGGCGCAGACACTGGCGGCCTCTTCAGTGGTGGCAACCTTTCCGGTACCAATTGCCCAGACTGGCTCGTAAGCGATCACGAACTCACCCAGGTCCTGGTGTCCGGCAAGTGCGGCCAGGGTCTGTCGAACCGGTACCGCGCTGGCGCCTTCGGTCTCTAGTTCTTCAAGGGTTTCACCGACACAGATGATTGGCACTAGCTTGTGCTTGAAAGCAGCTGCAGTTTTGGCTTGAACCACTTCATCAGTCTCGCTGTGATATTGGCGGCGTTCGCTGTGACCAATCAAAACGTATTTAACGTCTAGTTTGGCAAGAAACGCACCGCTAATTTCGCCGGTGTAGGCACCAGAATCGAACTTTGAAAGATCCTGTGCACCCAAAACAAGCTCTAGTTTGTCGGCATCAAGCAGAGTCTGCACGGTGCGAAGGTCGGTGAACGGTGGAAAAACCGCCACCTCGCAGGTTTTGTAATCGTGTGATGCATCGCGAAGTGTCCAGGCAAGTTTTTGAACGAGAGCAATCGCCTGCTGGTGATCAAGGTTCATCTTCCAGTTTCCGGCAATTAGTGGCACGCGAGTGTTCATGTTTTCCTTTGATTTAACCAAGCACTTCTAGGCCCGGCAAGTTTTTGCCTTCGAGGAACTCCAGCGATGCTCCACCGCCGGTCGAAATGTGGCCGAACTGCTCATCGGCGAAACCAAGAATACGCACCGCAGCGGCAGAGTCGCCACCACCAACCACGCTTAGGCCCGCAACTTTGGTAAGAGCCTCGGCCACTGCGCGAGTGCCGCCGGCAAATTTCTCAATCTCGAAAACACCCATCGGGCCATTCCAGAACACTGTCCTTGCATCGGCAATCTCTGCTGCGAAGCGTTTGGCAGATTCCGGACCAATGTCTAGCCCTAGACCGGTAGCGCCGAATGGTGATGATTCAATTGCGTCAGCCGCGGTCACTGCAACCTCAGCATCTGCGCCAAACTTTGATGCCACCACAATGTCGGTTGGCAAAATAACTTCAACACCCAGTTCACTCGCACGACGAAGGTAGTCCTTGCAGGTGTCGATTTGATCCTGTTCCAAAAGTGAAGCACCAACCTTGTGCCCCATTGCCGCCAGGAAGGTAAACACCATTCCGCCGCCAACCAAAAGCTTGTTTACATTCGGTAGTAGGTGGTCGATTACGCCGAGCTTGTCGCTGACTTTCGAGCCACCGAGAACAACCGCGTAAGGGCGCTCTGGATTAACGGTCAGGCGAGTCAAAACGTCGAGTTCTTTTTCAATCAAGAAACCGCCGGCCGACGGCAGTAGCTTGGCCAGTTCGTAAACCGACGCCTGCTTTCGGTGCACGACACCAAAACCATCACTAATGAAGAAGTCACCGAATTCGGCTAGCTTGGCCGCAAACGCCTCAC
>JBEGRY010000084.1:0-3178 GCA_041180265.1 Actinomycetota bacterium
CGACATCATGATGGCGCAGACCGCCGCCGAAAACGATGCCGCGATAGCACGCACCTACGCGCTGATCGATGGATTCATTGAACACGTTGTAAAGAAATAGAACTTAAGCAAAAATCGGTGGTCCAAACGGACCACCGATTTTTTTAGCTCGATTACTTAAGGTTTACCTTAACCGGCATGCGCTTGATGCCGTTTACAAAGTTTGAACGCAGGTGATCAATCTTTCCGGTGTGCTCCATGCTGTCGATGCGGCCGATTAGGTCTTCGAACATCACGCGCAATTCAATTCGGGCAAGTGCGTTGCCTAGACACATGTGTGGTCCACCACGACCGAAGGTCATGTGTTCGTTTGGGTTGCGAGTGACATCCATCTTGTTTGGGTTTTCAAAAATAGTCTCGTCGCGGTTACCCGAGGCAAACCAAGGAACAACCTTGTCTCCGGCCTTGATCTGAACGCCGTTCAGCTCAACGTCTTTGGTGGCGGTGCGTCTGAAGTGGTAAACCGGGCTGGCAAAACGCAAGAATTCCTCCACCGCCCACGGAATCATGTCTGGGTTCTCTTGCAGGTATTGCAACTGGTCTGGGTTAGCCATGAGGTTATTCATGGTGTGAGTAATGGTGTGGCGAGTGGTTTCGTTTCCGGCCACCACCAGCAGCAAGAAGTTGGTGTGAAAGTCACGTTCGGTCAGCGCGATGCCATCTGACATTGGGGTGTTCACCAAAACCGAAACCAGATCTTTTCCGTCTTTGCCTTTGCGCTGACGAGCAAGTTCATCGCCATAGGCAAAAACTTCTAGAGCGGCAGGTGATTTGAATGGCACCAGTCGATACTTTTCACTCTCAGGGTCATTAATCAAAACATCGGCGTGCTCTGGGTCATCGAAACCAATCATGCGGTTTCCCCACTCAATTAGCTGACCAGTGTCGCTTTCTGGAACATCAAGCAGCTTGGCCAATACCTGGATCGGAAAGTCTGCCGCAACCTCGTCGACGAAGTCGAAACTTCCTTTGGCAAAGGCGTTATCTAGAGTCTGTGCGGTTAGCCCGCGCAGAAATGTTTCATAAACCGCTACAGCTTGCGGGGTGAACTGACCCTGAAGCAAACGGCGTAGTGCGCGGTGGCGGTTGCCATCGGTTTCGAGCAGTGATCGTCGCGCTTCTTCTTGTTCGGCATCAACCTCTTCGAGGTTGGTGAATCGCTCGCTGGTAAAGGTCTCTGGGTCGCGCAGCACCTTGACGATGTCGTGATATCGAGTCACAGACCAGAATCCGTGGTTTGGTTTTTCTTCTTCGTTCCAATGCACCGGAGATTCTTTGCGCAGAGTCGCAAAGGCTTGCCATGGTGCACCGTTGGCAAAGAGGTCTAGATCAGCAAGATTGATGCTCGACGCTGAGGTCATTTTTGCTCCTGAAAGTCGTTCGGATGCTAACAATCTTTAAGAATAGCCAGTCCAGGGGTCAAATCCGGCATGTTCGCCAAATAGTTATATTTGAATTGTTCGATTTCGAACGATTTACGACAGACTTAGGTCAAAGGGGGTCGCCATGGCCGGAGCACATACGCTTGCTGAAACTGAGCGTCAAGTAAGCGAGCTGCTAAAAGGCAAGACCATTGACTTTGACTCGATGGCGGTAGTTGCCAATCTTTTTCGTGCAGCTAGTGCAGCCCGAAACCACTTTGAGCGAACCGTGCTGTTGCAGCACGATCTTTCCTGGACTGCTTTTGTGGTGCTTTGGGTCACCTGGATTTGGGAACCGATCGAGACTCGCCAAATTGCCGAAGAGGGTGGTTTTTCTAAGGCAACCCTCACCGGTGTGCTGGGCACACTCGAAGGCCGCAAACTTCTAACTCGCGAGAAGAGCAAAGAAGACGGGCGTCTGGTTTTGGTAAAGCTAACAGCTTCGGGCCGCAAGCTCATGGATAAATTGTTTCCAGAATTTAACCGGCATGAAAGTGAAGTCACTTCGGTGCTGAACAAAAGTAAAAAGCAAGAAATTGCCGAGGCGCTTCGACTAATTACAAATTACGCTGCCGAAAACTAGCAGCAAGATTCGCCCGAGCAGCAGGCCCCGGTCGCGCAATATTTTTTAGCCTCGTCAACCAATTTTTTGAATAGTTCTAATTGCGGTGCGTTTTTATCGAAGTTGTCTTCTGGGTGCCATTGCACGCCAAACGCCCATCCCTGTGATGGGTACCTAACTGCCTCTACGTAACCCTCGGCCGAATGTGCCAAAACCTCAACGCCAGGCGCGACCTGATCGATGATTTGGTGGTGATAGCAACTTGCCTCAACAGTGGCCGTGCTTAGGCCCAGCTCGGACTGACCGCTTGCAATTGTTACCGGGGCAACGTGGTGTCGGTGGGGTTCGGCCATGTCTTGCACCAGGGTTCCGCCGAGCGCAACGTTTGTGATCTGGAATCCGCGGCAAATGCTGAGCATTGGTATGCCGGCGGCAAGCGCGTGTTTGACCAGTGAAAAGTCGACTTCGTCTTGAAGGTCATCAATTCCATAGAGCTCATCACTTGCTGGCTCTTGGCCATAGGCGCGCGGGTTCACGTCTGAACCGCCAGGCATCACAATGCCGGCAAAGCCGTGTAGGCGCTCTTGCCAGTTGCTACCGGCTACCGGCAGCAGGGTAACTGGCTCGCCACCGGCTGCCCAAACGGCTTCGACCAAGCGGCGGGCGTTGACCAGGCCGGCATAGCGGGTGACCGAGGTTGATTCGGCAAATCGACCA
Source organism: Actinomycetota bacterium (assembly GCA_041180265.1). GTDB lineage: Bacteria > Actinomycetota > Actinomycetes > Actinomycetales > Microbacteriaceae > Rhodoluna. The sequence continues at coordinate 2,740 of JBEGRY010000084.1, forward strand.
AGAATGGCAATTCGCGGTCTGGTCATCGCGGCCTCCAAATCGTTATAAATTCCGGCTCTTTTCGTAACCTAGTATGCCGTAATCTAAATCATTAGCATCCGAATGATATTCGAAAGTTTAGGGAGCCCGAAGCATGAGCACCATTAACGTTGCCGGTGTGGCAATCGACACCCGTCACTACATAAATGGCCAGCGTGTTGGCTCGAGTGAGACCTACACAAACACCTCGCCAATTGACGGCACATTCTTGGGTGAGATTTCTCGCGGTACCGAAAAAGAAGCAGATCTAGCGGTTCAGGCAGCACGCGCTGCTTTTCCCAAGTGGGCGCGCATGGGTGCAAAAAAGCGCGGCGAACTATTGATCAGACTTGCTGAACTAGTCGAAGAAAACATCGAAGTACTTTCAAATATCGAAACCATGGATAACGGTTCGCTGTTG